>DASXCV010000328.1:0-12041 GCA_036491015.1 Thermoleophilaceae bacterium
GCTCGCACGCGAGATCGCGGACAACTCGGCGCCCGTTTCCGTCGCGCTGGCGCGCCGGATGATGTGGACGATGCTCGGCGCCTCCCACCCGATGGACGCGCACCGGGCCGACTCGCGCGCGATGTTCTCCCGCGGCCAGTCCGCGGACGCCGTGGAGGGCGTGACCTCGTTCCTCGAGAAGCGCGACGCCGCCTTCACAGACAGCGTGAGCGCCGGCCTCCCGGACATCCTGCCCTGGCTCGAAGAGCCCGCGTTCTCGTAAGCAATCCCATCTAGCTGTTGCCAGGCAACACCAGGATGGGATTGCTCCGCGCCTGGGAGGGCCCTTCGTGCCTCTTGAAAATCGCGAGCGATCCCGGTCTGGTGCCCCTATAGGGCACCCAGATGGGATTGCTAGTGCCGCCTACGCGCCGCCCAGGAAGCGCATGAACACGTTCGGCAGCGTCGGTCCGCCCGTGCCGTCCGCCTTCAGGCCGCCGGCGTCGCAGGTGAACGCGACGTAGTTGCCGTGCGAGCTCGTTGCCGGGTTCGTGCTCGGCTGCGCGAAGGCGCCGTTGTTGGCCGGCCTCGACTCGCGGGACACGTTGCCGTAACCGCGGCTCGGCGAGAAGTTCCAGAGGAACACGTCGCGGATGTGGCCGTTCGGATCGGTGCCCACCATGCTCGACTTCGGCTTGAGGTTGGTGGCGGCCGAGTCGAACAGGATGAACTGGCCCGCGCTCGAGATCACCGGGTTGTTGCTCGCGCCGTTGCCCTGGGCGTTGGCGCCGTAGGAGAAGCTGGCCATCTCCATGCGGTCGTGCGTGGGCGCGCTCGAGCTCATCGTGCGGCGGAAGATGTCGCTCGTAGCGCCGTTGCGGTCCCCCGAGACACCCGCGCACGAGCCGGCGCAGAGGTTGGTGGCCGTCGACTCGAACGCGATGTACTCGCCGTTCGCGTTCACCGACGGATGCGCGCTCGCCCCGTTGCCCGGGCCGCCGCCGCCCGCGCTCACGAGCCGCTCGTGCCCGCGCTTCACGAGCCCGTGTCGCCCGCGCGCGTAGCGCTGGTACCAGACCTGGCCGTCGCGAACGTACGTCACGCCGCGGCCGTCGGTCTCCTGGTCGGCCTGCGACCCGCCCGCGATCACGAGCGGCGCGCCACCGCCGACGCTGGCCACGTACACGGTTCCGCCGGCGTCGAAGGTCACGAGGTGGCAGTCCCCGTCGATCGTCGGTTGCTCGGCCCCCACCACCCCCGGGGCCACGACCACGGTGCGATTGCTCGCCAGGTCGCGCACGTAGATGTCGGAGTCCGGGGAGGTGTCGGCCGGAGCCAGGTTGGTGGCGGTCGACTGGAACGCGACGCAGTGGGGACCGTGGCCGTTCGTGCCGTCCACCGAGGGGCTCGAGCTGTTGCCGTTGCCCTGCGCGCCGGTGCTCGACACGCTCGCGCGCTCGATGCCCCCGCCCATGCCGTTGCGGTGGAGCACGTAGACGTCCGTGGCGCCGTTCGTGTCCCCGGGGACGAGGTTGCTGGCGGCAGAGGTGAAGGCGTAGAGCGACGCTGTGCGGCCGTCCTGGCTGAAGGCGCCGCCGCTGCTCGGGCCGTTGGCATTGCGGCTGATCACGGCCGTGGTGCGGGTGCCGTTCACGTCCGCCGGCGACACGGCCGCGGACGCGGCACTAGCCGTGCATGCAAGCGCAACAGCGAGTCCAACCGCCTTACGGGCTTGGCTGCGCGCGGTACCAGCAGTCCATGGCTGCACCGTCCACCCCTTCTTTCTGACGCCTACGGGGTGAGCTGACGGGCTCGCGCGAGAAAGAACGCGCTACGCCGCACTAAGGCAGGCGATTCGCCCCACGGACCGGGAACGACTCCGGTCCTAAATTGGTTCCCCCGTTCCCCACCGTCAGGACGGCGAGGATTCGGCTGGTTGTGCCGCGCAATAAAGCACATACCGCGGTCGGACGTACCGCAGCGGGTGTAAACCAGCCGTTGTACCTCCTGTCAGGGTGACGAATGGGCCTTCAGCAAGCCAAAAGCCGGCTTTCTAAAGATCCGCGGGGAAGTGCTCGAGCACCCATTCCGGATCGAGCGGAGTGCGCCGGTAGGAGCGTCCGCGGATCGGCACGTAGTCGCGCGTGCGCGGGTCGAGCGGCAGGCCGGACTCGATCGGATACCAGTCGTTGTGCTCCTTGATGAGCTGGTTGATGTCGTCGAACGGCCACTCCTCGGCGCGCTTGCGCCAGGCGCGCGCGAATTCCTCGCGGTCGTGGCCGCACCGCTCGTCCAGAGAGTGGTACGCGCGGGCGATCCGGGAGCGGATGCGCTTGCGCTCGACCTCGATCTCGCGCAGCCGCTCCATGTAGCGCGGCATCACCCCGGCGGCCAGGTAGGCCTCGACCGTTCGGCGCGTCTGGCGCGTGCGACGCGACAGCGGCCGGCCCTCGCGCGTCTCGTCCACGCCGCTTCGCACGATGCGGCGCTCCACGAGCGAGCGACGGTCCCGGTCGGCCATTGCGGGGACGATAGCCAGCCGCTCTTTCCGAAAGCGGGAACGGTTACTCAAGTACATGAGAGCGGTTTGGCGCGGGTCCGCCCTGGTGGCTCTGCTCGTGATGGCGAGCGCCGCGCCCGCCGCCGCGCGGCCGTTCTCGTTCCTCGTCCACCCCACCGACCAGCTCGGCGTGCCGGGCTACGTGTCGGGCACCACGGTCACGCCGGAGGGTTCGCTCTACACGGGCTGGGCCGAGCTGGTGTTCCGCTACGGGCGGCGGCTGCGGCCCACCAGCGCGCCCGTGCGCGAGCTGCTCGGTGGCCGCTTCCCGGTGGTGCGCTACTCGCTCCGCGCCGGCGACGTGCGCTACACGGTTACCGCCTTCTCCGCCGCGGCGGCACAGCGGCCGGTGAACTTCGTGCGCGTGGAGCTGCGCAACGTGTCGAACCGTCCCGCTACCGCGAGCTGGGCCGTGGCGCTCCGGCATTCGGGCGGCGCCCTGCTGAAGAACGGCCAGCGCGCGTTCCGCTTCCCGCGCCCGGCCGAGCCCGCGCTCGAGGGCCTCTACACGCAGCCGGGCGTGGCCTTCGACCCGAACTCCGTGTGGGCCTTCGCCGGCGACAGCGTGACGCGCGACGGCGACACGCTGCTGCTCTTCCCGCGGGCGCCCTCCGGGCTCACCCGCACGCTGTCGGTGCGCCCGGCGGGAAGCGCGCAGCCGGTGAAGGAGAACACGCTCTTCGGCCAGGCGGCCTACAGCGGCAGGCTGCCTGCACGCGCTCGCCGCAGCCTCGACTTCACGATGCCGGTGGTGCCGCTCAAGCCCTCCGACGTCGACGACCTCGCGGCCATCGGGGCCGACGGCTATGGCGCCGAGCTCGACGCCACCGTGCGCTACTGGAGCGCGGTGTATGACCGCGCGATCCAGATCTCGGTGCCCGAGCGCAAGGTCGAGGACACCTTCTACACGAGCCTCGCGAACATGGACCTGCCGCGCTACCCGGCCGCCGCGGGCGGCTGGATCCAGGCGGTGAACAAGCTCCAGTACAACGCCTTCTGGCTGCGCGACGCGGCGATCATCGCCAACGCCTTCGACATCGCCGGGCTGCACGACCTGGCCGCGCAGGACCTCGACTACTTCCCCGCCTGGCAGCGCGGCGACGGGTTGTTCATCTCACGGCCCGAGCAGTACGACGGCTTCGGCGAAGCGCTGTGGGCGATCGGCCAGCACGCCCTGCGCACGCGCGACCGCGGCTTCGCGGCCCACATGCTCCCCTACGTGCAGCACGCGATGGACTGGTTCGCTGACGAGCGAGAGGGCGAGCCGCTCGGGCTGATGCCGTCGGCCACGCCGGGCGACAACGAGCTGGCCACGGGCCACATCACGGGCGACGACTTCTGGGCCGCGGACGGCGTGCAGAGCGCCACGGTGCTGGCGCGCCTGGCCGGCCGGGACGACCTCGCCGAGCAGTGGGCCGCCGAGCTCGACTCGTTCGTGGCCGACCTGCGCGTGCGGCTCGCGCGCGCGGAGTCGCTCACCGGCGGCTTCATCCCGCCGACGCTCGAGGCGAACGGCGGCCAGGACTGGGGCAACCTCTGGGCCGTCTACCCGGAGCAGGTGGTGATGGGCGCGGGCGACCCGGCCGAGACCGCCACGATCCGCCACACGCGGGCGCATTTCCGCGAGGGCATCGCCACCTACCTGAACGGCCGCGTGCTTCATGACTACCTGGGCTTCAGGGTGTTCGAGTCCGAGCTGCTGCGCGGCGAGCAGCCCGAGGTCGTGGACGGCCTCTACAGCGAGCTGGCCCACACCACCGCCACGAACGGCGGCTTCGAGACCGGCGTGCGCCGGCGCGGGCGCCGCGACATCGACGAGAACCTCGCGCCGCACGGCTGGTTCGCGGCCGAGTACGTGGTGCTGCTGCGCAACATGCTCGTGCGCGAGCGCGGCACCGACCTCGTGCTGATGTCCGCGCTCTCCCCCAGCTGGCTCCTGCCCGGCCGCCACCTCGCGGTGCGCAACGCCGACACCACGCGCGGGCAGATCGCCTTCACGCTGCGCGCGATCCACGGCGGCGCGCTGCTGCGCTGGAAGTCGAAGCTGTTCGCGGGCACGAAGCTGCGCTGGCCGGTGCCGGCGACGGCGCGCGACGTGCGCGCACCGGGCCTGAGCCCCGACGGCCGCACGATCACGCTGCCCGCGGCCGCCGGACGCATGCGCGTGCACTGGCGCCTGGTCGGCCCGTTCCCGAGCTATCGCGGCACGGTGCGGAAGGTGCTGGCGCTCTACCGGCGGTGATCGCCGGCGGCCGGGGCGTGGCGGGCTCGACGAGCGAGCACTCGGCCTAGAAGAACTTCTTCGCCAGCTCCTGCATCGTGCCCATCGTGCGGGAGGTGGTCGGGCCGGCGAGCTTCTCGATCCGCGCGCGGTCGAGCGTCGACTCGAGCGTGCCACCGCTCGGCAGCCAGTAGAGCTCCTGGACGCCGAACGCGAGCCGGTCGGCGTCCGTGGCGAGGCCGAGCACCTCCTTGCGCGCGGCGGCGGTGGGCTTCTTCGGCAGGACGAGCACCTGCAGCTTGCCCTTCGACGCCTGCACCTGCTTCGGCGGGAACGGCTCGTGGGCGGCGATGGCGTTCACCTCCTTGTCCGTGCGCAGGAACACGAGGATCTCCATGCCGGTGGCCTTCTCGAGCCCCTCCTCCACCCGCGCCTTGAGCTTCGCGGGAGAGCCGCTCGCCCCGCCGAACACCACGTTCCCGCTCGCCCGGAACGAGCCCACGTCCTCGAGCCCCATGCCCTCGAAGGCGGCGCGGAGGTCGGCGCCCGATACGCGCCGGTTCGGGCCGAGGTTGATCCCGCGCAGGAAGGCTGCGTAGGTGGCTGCCATGCGGCGGGACTCTAGGGGTCGGGCGCGACCGTTCGTTCGCACCGGCCTATGCTGGCCGCATGCTGACTGTGATCGTGGCGATCGTCCTCGCGGCGATGTTCCTCGCCTTCTGCCTTTGGGTGGGCGAGCGCGTTACCGCTCGCCTGATGCCGGACCGCGAGATCGATCCCGCGCTGCGGCGCCGGGTTGGCCTTGTCCTCGTGCTCATGCTCATTCCGCCGGCCGCCGCCGTGTGGGCGATCGCGAACGGGCATGCCGCGCTGGGAATCGCGATCCTGGTCGCGACGTTCGTGCTGCCCCACTTCGTGGCGATCGGCCTCCAGATCCGGCGCGGCCGCCGCGCGCGCGGCTAGGGCTGCAGGTTCGTGCTCCAGCGCTCCTCGATGTGAGCGAAGCGCCAGACCGCGAGCGCGACCGTCCAGGTGAGTACGAACAGCCCGACGATCACATAGCCGAGCACGTTGAGGTTGACGTTCGCGACGAAGTCCCAGACGCCGCCGCTGAGCGAGAGCCTGTCGGCCAGCACCGAGAGCAGCTCGATCGACCCGATCAGGAGCGCCACGGCCACCGACAGCCCGGTGATCGTGATGTTGTAGAAGATCTTCCGCACCGGCTTCGAGAACGCCCAGCCGTACGCGAAGTTCATGAAGGCGCCGTCGATCGTGTCGAACAGCGACATCCCCGCGGCGAACAGGATCGGCAGGCAGATGATCGCGTAGAAGGGCAGGCCGCTCGCCGCGGCGCCGCCGGCGAGCACGAGCAGGGCGACCTCGGTAGCGGTGTCGAAGCCGAGGCCGAAGAGGCAACCGAGCGGGTACATCTGCCACGGCTTGGTGATCGCGCGGGTGGCGCGCCCGTAGAGGCGGTTCATGAAGCCCCGCGAGTTGAGCTGAGTGTCGAGCTCCTCCTCGTCGAACTCGCCATGGCGCATGCGCCGGAAGATCCCGAGGATGCTCACCAGGATCGTGAGGTTGAGGATTCCGATCAGGAACAGGAACAGGCCGGACACCATCGGGCCGACGATGCCCGTGGCCTGGTGGAGCGACGAGCCGCCGTTCTCCACCGCGCCACCGAGCCCCTTCACGCCGAGCGTGACGAACAGGCCGAGCAGGAACACGATCGACGAGTGGCCGAGCGAGAAGAAGAAGCCCACGCTCAGCGGACGCTGGCCCTCGCTCATCAGCTTGCGGGTGGTGTTGTCGATCGCGCCGATGTGGTCGGCGTCGAAGGCGTGCCGCAGCCCGAGGGTGTAGGCCGTGATGCCGATCCCGAGGCCGAACACGCCGCCGCCCGCGCCGAGCCGGTAGTCGTGCGGCACCACCAGGGCGAGCAGGATGAAGAACCCGACCACGTGTAGGCCGATCACGGCCCCGGCGAGCACGCCGGCGCGGCGCCACTCCTGCGGAGTCATGGAGGCCTTGATGCGAGTCCACCGCGAGGGGCCAGACATGCAAACAACTACGCGGCGTCACGCCGCGCGGATCACTCGCGGCCTAGTGGCCGTTGGACGAGAAGTGCTGGTAGTCCTTCGTGTTGCCTGCCCAGGCGCCGCCCCAGCCCCAGCCGATCGAGCTGAACGCGCTCACCACCTTGCCGGTGACCATCCCCGGCCTGTGCTTCGAGCGGTTGAGGAACTTGGCGCCGGCGGGGTCGTGGGTCATGCCGCAGCCCACGTACGGGTTCTCGACGGTGTTGATGTCCACGGCCAGGCCGTAGGCGTGCATCGAGAACGAGCCCGTGGTGTGGTTGCCCGTGCACGGCGAGGCCGCCGCCTCCCTGCACTCGAACGACTCCGTCACGTCGCCGTCCTTCGGCTGCCCGCTCTTCGGCCCGTAGTAGTCGCTGATCTGCATGTGGCGGATCGGGAAGTGCAGCCGGTAGAGCTGGTGGAATGCTGTGGCGAGCGACGAGGCCGCGCTCGCGTTCACGATCAGCTGTCCGGAGTGGTTGTGCTTGTCGAAGCCGCGGTAGGTGACCGTCAGGACGCGCAGCCCGGACAGCGGCACCGGGCAGCCCCGGTGCCAGAAGCCGCCGTTCTTCAGCTCCGTCTTCACCGCGGGCGAAAGCGGCTTGATCGACGAGTGGAAGCTCGCTGCGGGGGTCGCAAGCGCGGCCGCGAGAGCTAGTACGCGAAGCACGAGGCCTCACATTGTTGCGCAGCCCGCCGGACGGCCGACGAGCTGATGTAAATCGCACCGGCGAGCTAGTTCCACGCGGCGTCGGCGCCGGCGCCGGGATGAACGCCGTTCAGGATCCGCTGCCGGAACGAGGGCAGGATCTCGTAGGTGCGGAACGCGTGGGCGCGCGTACGGAGCTGGGCGGAGAGCCCGAGAGCGAGGCCGAAGGCGTCGGCCACGATGCGATCGTCCTCCAGCGAGATCGCGGCGGCGGGGCGGCCGGCGATCTCGCCCACCAGTACGGTGCCCTCGAGCGGCTTCTGGCCGCTCACGTCGGCGAGCTGCTGGAGGGCGTGGGCATCTCTGTCGGTGGCTTCGCGGATGACGTATGTGGGGGCGGAGAACACTGCGGGTCCTTTCGAGGGGGCTTGGAGTCGCTCGGGGTGACACCAAGACTCGCCGCGGCCCGGGCTTGCGACAGTACGGAAGCCATGCGCCCAGGGGTGGGGCTATCGGGCCAGTCGACGCTTCGGGTGTCCGTAGGCCGCTAGTAGCCCGTGGGCGAGAAGTGCGTGTAGTCCTTCGTGCTCCCGGGCCAGGAGCCGCCCCAGCGCCATCCGATCGAGCGGAAGGCGCTGATCACGCGCGCCGTGACCATCCCGCGCCGGTGCACCGAGCGGTTGCGGTAGCGCTCGCTCGCCGGGTCGTGCGACTCGCCGCAGCCGACGTACGGGTTCTCGAGCTCGTTGATGTCGACGGCCAGCCCGAAGGCGTGCATCGACCATCCGCCCGCGGCCTTGGAGCTGCACGGCGACGGCACGGGCGGCCGGCACTCGAACGAGCCCGTCACGTCGGCGCGCCGCGCCTGCTTCGGCCCGTACACGGTGCGGATGCTCATGTGGTGGATCGGGAAGTGGCCGGCGTAGAGCCTGCGGAACACCCTCGCGAGCGGCGCGGTGACGGTGCGGTTGACGATCAGCCGGCCGGTGTGCGTGCGCTTGTCGAAGCCGCGGTAGCTCACGCTGAGCACTCGCAGCTGCGAGAGCGTGACGGGGCAGCCGCTGTACCAAAAGCCGCCCTTCACGAGCTCGTGCTTCACCGCCGGGGACAGCGGCTTGACCGACGAGTGGAACCCGGCGGCGGGACTCGCAAGTACCAGCGACAGCGCCAGCGCGCGAAGCACGCCTTGAAGCTACCGGCCTCCGTGCAATGTTGGTGCAACGTCGTGCGGACAACATGGGCGCATGGCACAGACGCTCGTCTCCCCGTCGCGCCCACGGAGGCGGGCCGCCATCGCCGCGTGCGCGCTGCTCGCGGGGCTGGTGACGGTCGTGGCCCTGCGACCGTCACCAGCCCTCGCGGCGGCGCGCGACGCGTGTCCGAACAAGAGCAACGAGAAGAGCTACACGCTCACGAGCGCGCGGGCGCGCGCGATCAAGCGAAACTTCGCGCGCCACCACCACGGCGAGAAGATCGTCGGCCGGGTGAGCGTGTCGATCCTGGCGCCGGAGGGATACGCCGCCGTCTACTGGGTCGTGCCCGGCGCTCCGGGCGGCACCGACAAGTCCGCCGGCGTGGCCTATTACTGCCGCGGGCGTGCAGTGCCCAACCCGTCGCAGGCCGCCATCGGCGGGCTCAGCGCGGACGGCCTGTACACGGTCGAGTCCACCGGCACGGGCACCTACACCTCGGTCTCCACCGTGACCGACCCGGGCGCGGGCACCACCACCGACACCGGCACGTGGACCTTCCAGTGGAGAAACGACTGGGGCAGCGCCCACTCCCCCGCGGACATCAGCCCCGGCAACACCGATGGCGACGGCTTCAACACGCCGTCCTCGCGAAGCGTCACGGGCAGCGCGACGTTCCAGCACACCGACTCCGCGGACCCGACCCAGAACTTCACCTGCACCGTAGGGGTCACGCGCGACGTCGATCCCAACCTGCAGTTCGACTGGCAGGGCATCAAGGCCGGCAAGAACAAGTTCAAGCCGGACCTGCGATTCACCGAGCAGCTCGACCCTGGGATCCCGACCGGCGACGAGCTGCCGGGACCGACTGCCAACACCAACCCCGAGTGCGACGTGCGGCCGCCGTCCGAGATGTCGGCCACGGCGTTCACCATGCCGGTGCTGCGGCCGGGCGGGGTCGGGCTCGGCGGCGTGATCTGGAAGCCGTTCAGCGGCGCACCCACGCTCCATCAACACACGCACAATGGCGGCACCGACCCCGATTCAGGTCTGGTCGACAGCCTCGACACCGACCTCACTGTCACGGGCACGACGCAGTTCAGGCTGGTGGGGGTCAGGGCGACCAGGTAGCGCGGCGCAAGTGGCAGCTACGCTCGTGCCATGTCAGATCGCACCGGGGCTGCGATCGTGCCTCTGGGGGGCCAGCGACACCGCCATTCCGACGGTGTCGAGCACACACATCCGTACAGCGGCCCGCATGCCCACGGCCATGCCCACTCCCACTCGCACGGCCACGCCCACTCGCACGATCACGGTCATTCGCACGGCCTGATCGACGACAGCATCAAGCGCTCGCGCGAGGGGCTGCGGGCGGTGCTGCTGTCGCTCGCCGTGCTCGGCCTGGCGGCGGTGGGGCAGCTCTTGCTGTTCGTCCTGTCCGGCAGCGTCGCCCTGCTCGCCGACCTCATCCACAACTTCGGCGACGCGCTCACCGCCGTGCCGCTCGGGATCGCGTTCGTGATGCGCTCGGAGCGGGCGGAGCAGCTCGCCGGGCTGGCCGTCGTGGCCGCGATCTTGGTGAGCGCCTGTGTGGCGGGGGTGGAGGCCGTCGACCGGCTGATCCACCCGAACGCGCCTGACCACCTCCTGGCGCTGGCCGCGGCCGGCGCGATCGGCTACGGCGCCAACTGGCTGGCGGGACGCATCCGGACCCGCGCCGGCCGCCGGCTCGACAGCCCCGCGCTGCTTGCCGACGGCGCCCACGCGCGCGCCGACGCCTACGTGTCGCTCGGCGTGATCGCCTCCGCGATCGTCGTCGCCCTGGGCGCCCCCGTGGCCGACCCGCTGATCGGCCTCGCCATCACGCTCGTGATCCTCAGGATCACGTGGCAGTCGTGGCAGACGGTGCGCGAAGGTTAGGTTGACTACATCGGCAAACGCCGATGCAATCTGGTACCTTGCTCCGCGTGGCCGTCGAGCTCGAACTCGCGCCGAAGACGAAGCGACCCATCGGTGAGCCGTGCTGTGAGCCAACCGTGCTGCCCGAGGTCGACCGCGACCAGGCGGCTCGGCTCGCGGAGCTCGCCAAGGCCCTCGGCGATCCGACCCGCCTCCAGCTCGTCGACATCCTGCGCAAGCATGCGGGCCAGGTGTGCGTGTGTGAGCTGCAGCCGCTCTTCCCCATCAAGCAGTCGACGCTCTCTGAGCATCTGAAGAAGCTGCGCGACGCGGGGATCGTGGGAGTCGAGCGGCGCGGTCTGTGGGCCTACTACTACGTGATTCCCGATGCCGTGGAGGAGCTGTCCGCGTGGCTGAGCTGACGAGCGATGCAACCGAGGTGCGCGAGGCCGTGCGTGAGCGCTACGCCGCCGCCGCGCGCGCGACCACCGGCGGCTGCGGGTGCCGCTCCGAGGCCGGCACCACGGATAGCGAGGGCCGCGAGGTGTTCGGGGCCGCGCTCTACGAGGGCGAGGCCGAGGGTGCCACGCAGCCGGCCGTCGAGGCGTCGCTCGGTTGCGGAGTGCCGACCGCCGTCGCCGATCTTCACCAGGGCGAAACGGTGCTGGACCTCGGCTCCGGGGCGGGGGCCGACGTGCTCATCAGCGCCCGGCGAGTCGGTCCGAGCGGACGGGCGATCGGCCTCGACATGACCGACGAGATGCTGGAGCTCGCGCGCTCGAACGCCGCGGAGGCCGGCGTCTCGAACGCCGAGTTCGTGAAGGGCTACCTCGAGGACATCCCGCTCGCCGACGGCTCAGTGGACGTGGTGATCTCGAACTGCGTGATCAACCTCGCGGCCGACAAGCGAGTGGTGCTCGCGGAGGCGGCCCGCGTGCTGCGGCCCGGCGGGCGCTTCGCGGTCTCAGACGTGATCGCCGATCCGGACATGGACGCCGCCACGCGTGCGGACATGCAGCAGTGGACGGGCTGCATCGCCGGCGCGCTGACGGAGAGCGAATTCCGCGCGGCGCTCGCGGAGGTCGGCCTCACAGACGTGGAAGTCCGGCCCACCCACCGGGTGCACGAACACGCCAGCTCAGCCATCGTCCGGGCCCGCAAGCCGGGAGCCGGTTAGCGCGTGGCGCGTCCCTCCCTCGGTCGCCGTGCCGCCGCGGAGGCGATCGGGACGTTCGCGCTCGTGTTCGCCGGCTGCGGCGCGATCGTGACCGACGCGGAGCGGCACGGCGCGCTCGGCACCGTGGGCATCGGGCTCGTGTTCTTCCTCGTGTTGGTCGCGGCGATCGGCGCGCTCGGGCACGTGTCGGGCGCCCACTTCAACCCGGGCGTGAGCCTGAGCTTCTTCCTCACCCGTCACCTGCCGGCGCGGGACCTGGCCGCCTACTGGGCCGCCCAGTTTGCGGGC
>DASXCV010000329.1:0-14918 GCA_036491015.1 Thermoleophilaceae bacterium
AGGATGCCGTTGTTAGCCAGGATCCCGACCGGGTGGCCGTGGATGTGGGCGAAGCCGGTGACGAGTGTCGACCCGTACAGCGCCTTGAACTCGTGCATCCGCGAGCCGTCGACGATCCGCGCGATCACCTCGCGCACGTCATAGGGCCGGCGCAGGTCGGCGGAGACCACACCCAGCAGCTGGTCGGGGTCGATGACCGGCGGCGTCACCGTGGCCCGGTCCCAGGGCAGCGGACCGCGGGGGGCGAGCGTGGCCACGATCTCGCGCACGATCTCCAGCGCGTGGGCGTCGTTGTCGGCGAGGTGGTCGGTCACCCCCGAGCGTCGCGAGTGCAGCTCGCCGCCGCCGAGCTCCTCCGCGGTCACCTCCTCGCCGGTGGCCGCCTTCACCAGCGGCGGGCCGCCGAGGAAGATCGTCCCCTGGCCGCGGACGATCACCGTCTCGTCGCTCATCGCCGGCACGTAGGCGCCGCCGGCGGTGCACGACCCCAGCACGGCCGCGATCTGAGCGATCCCCTGCGCGGACATCGTCGCCTGGTTGAAGAAGATGCGCCCGAAGTGCTCGCGGTCGGGGAACACGTCGGCCTGCCGGGGCAGGAACGCGCCGCCGGAGTCGACCAGGTAGATGCACGGCAGCCGGTTCTGCAGCGCGACCTCCTGGGCCCGGAGGTGCTTCTTGACCGTCATCGGGTAGTAGGCGCCGCCCTTCACCGTCGCGTCGTTGGCGACGATCACGCACTCGCGGCCACTGACCCGGCCGATGCCGGTGATGATCCCCGCCCCCGGCGCCTCGTCGTCGTAGAGCCCCAGCGCGGCCAGCGGCGACAGCTCCAGGAACGCCGCCCCGGGATCCAGCAGCCGGTTGACGCGGTCGCGCGGCAGCAGCTTGCCGCGACCGGTGTGGCGCTCGCGGGCGCGCTGTCCGCCACCCGCCGCGGCCTGCGCCTGACGCGCGCGCAGGTCCTCGGCGAGCGCCAGGTTGGCCTCGTGGTTGGCGCGGAAGTCATCGGAGCCGGGGTTGGCGGCGGTGGTGAGGACGGTCACGACTCGGTGTCCTGGACGCGGGCGAGCGGCTGGTCGAGCGCGACCGCGTCGCCGACGGCGACGGTCAGCTCGGCCAGCGTGCCGTCGGCGGGCGCGGCGAGCGTGAGCTCCATCTTCATCGACTCGAGCACCACCACCGGGTCGCCGGCCTTGAGCGCGTCCCCGACCGCGGCGACCACCTGCAGCACCTGGCCGGGCATCGGCGCGCGCAGCTGCCCGTCGGCGGCGGCGCTCGCGGCCTGGGCGGCGCTCGCCTCGCGCACCGGCCACGCGTAGCCGCCGTGACCGATCCACCAGGTGTCGCCGTCGACGGCCAATCGCCACTCGCCGCGGCCGTCGATCGCGAAGCGACCGGGCGCGACCCGCCGGACGATCTGCCCCCATTCGGCCGGCACCTCGACGTCGTGGAGCTCGGCGCCGGAGCCGACCGCGCCGACCGCGCCGACCGCGCCGACCGCCAGGCGCCAGTGCGAGCTCGCACGCGCTCCGCCCAGTCGCCAGCCGTCGCGTCGCTGAAAGGGGTCCTCGCCGGCGTCCGCAGCGGCGTCGGCGACGAGCAGCATGCCCGCGGTGACCGCGACGGCCTCGTCATCCATCGGTCCGTCGAGGGCGCCGAGGCGCTCGACGAGGCCGGTGTCGAGCGCTCCGGCAACCATCTCCGGACGAGCGACCAACTCGCGCAGGTAGCCAACCGAGGTGGTGACGCCGAGGATCGACGTCTGCGCGAGCGCGCGCTGCAGGCGCTGGAGGGCCGTCGCGCGGTCGGGGCCGTGGGCGATCACCTTGGCCAGCAGCGAGTCGTAGCTCGTGTCGACGACGCTGCCGGGCTCGATCGCGTCGTCGACCCGGGCCAGCGTGGCCGGCGGCCGTTCGTAGGCGAGCACTCGCCCCGCGGTGGGCAGGAAGCCGCGCGCGGCGTCCTCGGCGGTGACCCGCGCCTCGATCGCGTGCCCGCGCAACACGATGTCGTCCTGGGTGAGCCCGAGGGGCTCGCCGGCGGCGGCGCGCAGCTGCAGTTCGACGAGGTCCAGGCCGGTCACCGCCTCGGTCACCGGATGCTCGACCTGCAGCCGGGCGTTCATCTCCAGGAAGAAGTGCGCCTCCGGGGCGTCGGCGTCGGCGATGAACTCGACCGTGCCGGCGTTGACGTAGCCCGCCGCCTGGGCGAGAGCGACCGCCTCGGCGCCGAGCGCCTCGCGCAGCGCCGGCGAGACGACGGGGGAGGGAGCCTCCTCGATCACCTTCTGATGGCGGCGCTGCAGGGAGCACTCGCGCTCGCCGAGGTGCAGCACGGTCCCGTGCGCGTCGGCGATCACCTGCACTTCCAGGTGGCGCGCGCGCTCGATGAAGCGCTCGATGAAGACGCGGTCGTCGCCGAATCCGGCCGCGGCCTCCCGCCGGGCCGACTGCAGCGCGGCGTCGAGTCCGGCGGCGGCGTCGACGACGCGCATCCCGCGCCCGCCCCCGCCGGCGGCCGCCTTGACCAGCAGCGGGTAGGCGTCCGCGTGCGCCTCGCGGGCCTCCTGCTCGGTGAACGTCGGCACCGTCGGCAGGCCCGCTCGGATGGCGACATCCTTGGCGGCGAGCTTGTCGCCCATCAGCGCGACCGCGTCGGCGGGCGGGCCGACGAAGGCGATCCCGGCTTGCGCGCAAGCGGCGCTGAGTGCCGGGTTCTCCGACAGAAAGCCGTAACCGGGGTGCAGCGCGTCGGCCGGGTGCGGGCCGCCGCGGGCGACGGCGATGATCGCGTCCAGGTCGAGGTAGCCGGGGACGGGCAGCGCCACCGTGGCCGCTCGCACGTGCGGGGCTTGGCGGTCGGCCTCGGTGAAGATCGCGACCGACGCGATTCCCAGGCGGTCCAGCGTGCGGATCACCCGCCGCGCGATCTCGCCCCGGTTGGCGACCAGGACGGTGCCGAACACGGGCGGCTCAGGCCCCGAGCGCGCGGGCGATCACCATCTGCTGGACCTCGTCGGTCCCCTCGCCGATGGTGAGAATCTTCGCGTCGCGGTAGAACCGGCACACCGGGTACTCCTCGATGAAGCCGTAGCCGCCGTGGATCTGGACCGCCTCCTCGGTCGCGCGCACCGCGAGGCGACCGGTCTTCAGCTTCGCCTGGGCGGCGACCAGGCCGAATGGCCGTTTCTGGTCCTTCAGCCACGCGGCCTTGTAGGTGAGCAGGCGCGCGGCCTCGATCTCGGTCGCCAGGTCGGCGAGCTTGGCCTGAATCGTCTGAAAGCGTGAGATCGGCTTGCCGAAGGCGTGGCGCTGCTTGGCGTAGGCCAGCGCCTCGTCGAGCGCGCCCTGGGCGAGGCCGACGCCCATCGCGGCCACGCCGATGCGCCCGCCGTCGAGCGTTTGGAGGAACTGCTTGAAGCCCATCCCGCGCGGGCCGAGCAGGTTCTCCTCGGGCACGCGACAGTCGGCGAACGCGAGCGGGCGCGTGTCCGAGGCGTTCCAGCCCATCTTGCGGTAGGGCGGCTCGATGTCGTAGCCCGGCGTGCCGTTCGCGACGATGATGTTCGAGATCTCGTCGTCGCCGGTGCGGGCGGTGATCGACACGCAGCCCGAGATGTCGGTGCCGGCGTTGGTGATGAACTGCTTCGCGCCGTCGATTACCCAATCGCCGCCGTCGAGCCGGGCGCGCGTGCGGGTGTTGCCCGCGTCTGAGCCGGCCTCGGGCTCGGTCAGGCCGAAGGAGGCGAGCTGCTTGCCGCTGCAGAGCCGCGGCAGCCAGTCCGCCTTCTGCTGATCGTTGCCGAACGCGTAGATCGGCCAGGTGCCGAGCGAGGTGTGCGCGGCGACGGTGATCGCCACCGACGAGTCCACGCGCGCCAGCTCCTCGATCGCGATCGCGTAGGAGAGGTTGTCGGCGCCGCCGCCCCCGTGCTCCTCGGGGTAGGGGATGCCCATCAGCCCGAGGCCGCCGAGCTTCTCGACGATCTCGTACGGGAAGCGGTGCTCGCGATCGAGCTCCTCCGCGACCGGCCTCACCTCGTGGTCGGCGAAATCGCGGACCAGGCGCTGGATGGACGACTGTTCGTCTGTGAGGTCGAAGTTCATGCGGCGGGCCAGTGTAGAGCGGAGTAGGGAGTAGGGAGTAGGGGGCGAGATTTCGGGCGGGCGCGCTTAGTGATGTGTGGCGCCCAGCAAGTTCCATGACCTGGACGTGTACAAGCACGCAATTGCGCTCGCCGATGACCTGTACGCCAGGGTCGTTCGCTGGCCGATCCTGGCCCGCGGCTCGATGGGCGACCAATTGCTCCGCTCAGTGGATTCGGTGGGCGCCAACATCGCCGAGTCGACCGGGAGATGGCACACGACAGAAGACGACTGCTGTTCATCGCACGGGGCTCCCTATGCGAGACCGAACACTGGATCGGCTGCGCGGAGCGGCGCGGACTGCTGCCGCTGGGCACGACGGAGCGTGCAGTGGAGATAGCCAAAGCACTGAACGGGCTGATCAACAGCCATCGCTGAGCATCCTCACTCCCTACTCCCTACTCCCTACTCCTTACTCCCTACTCCTTACTCCCTACTCCCGACTAACCCCGTTTGGCCAGCTAGCCAAACGGCGTTAGTCTCCTGCCGCACTCAACGAGGAGAGGTGGCTCATGGCAGTGATGGCAGGCGTGCTCAGCGAGAGTCGCCGTCGGACACTCGCGGCGCTGTGCGACACGTTCGTTCCGTCGGTTCCCTACGACGGCGCCGACGAGGCGATGCGCGCGTATATGGGCCGCTCCGCCACCGACATGGGCGTGCCGGGCGCGATCGAGGGCCTGATGGGCGAGGCCATGCTGCCGGAGGAGATCGAGGGCTTCGGCATGTTGCTCGACGGGCTCGGCGACTTCGCCGGCGTGCCGCTCGACACGCGCACGCAGGCGATCAAGCAGGTCAGCGCGGCCTCCCCCGAGGCCAAGCTCGGGCTCAGGGTGTTCAAGGGCCTGACCTTTCTCTTCTTCTATGCGATGCCGGACGAGCAGGGACGCAATCCCAACTGGGAGGCGATCGGCTATCCCGGTCCGATCTCCGCGCCGCCGGGCGACGCCGAGGCGCCGAAGACGATCAACGTCGAGCAGGTCAGCGGGGCCGAGGCCACGCTCACGGCCGATGTGTGCGTGGTGGGCTCCGGAGCGGGCGGCGGCGTGGCGGCCGCGGAGCTCGCCAAGGGCGGCAAGTCGGTGATCGTCCTCGAGCAGGGCGGCTACCGCAACGAGCAGGACTTCAAGCAGCTCGAGCTGGCGGGTTCGCTGGAGCTCTACCTGGGCGGCGGGCTGCTCTCGTCCGAGGACGGCTCGATCTCGCTGCTGGCGGGCGCGACCCTCGGCGGCGGCACGATCGTCAACTACATGAACTGCATTCGCACGCCGGAGCACATCCGCAAGGAGTGGGCGGAGCACGGGCTCGAGGGGATCGACCAGCTCGAGTACGAGCAGCACATCGACGCCGTCTGGGAGCGCCTGCAGGTGAACAGCGAGGCCACCTCGCAGAACCGTCCGCACCGCAAGCTGATCGCCGGGCTCGAGGCCTGCGGCTTCCCCTGGAAGCCGATCACGCGCAACGCCGACAAGGCCTGCGATGACCCGCGCGTGTGCGGCTACTGCTACGCGGGCTGCCAGAAGGGCTGCAAGCAGTCGACGCTCAAGACCTACCTCCAGGACGCCTCGGACGCGGGGGCGAGGTTCGTGGTCGGCGCCCGCGCCGATCGCATCGTTAGCGCCGACGGGCGAGCGACCGGCGTCGAGGCGACGGTGACGAACGCCGACGGCACGGCCACGAAGCTCACGGTCGAGGCGCCGACGGTTGTGATCTCAGCGGGGTCGGTCGAGTCGCCCGCGCTGCTCCTGCGGAGCGGCATCGGCGGGCCGGCCGCGGGCAAGCATCTCCGGCTCCATCCGGCGGCGAGCGTGCAGGGTGTGTACGACGAGCCGATCGAGGGGTGGATCGGCCAGACGCAGTCGGCCGTCTCGTACCAGTTCGCTGAGCTCGAGGGCGACTGGGGCTTCCTGATCGAGAGTGCCGCGACGGCTCCGGGCTTGGTGGCGGCGAACTGGCCGTTCGAGAGCGGCCAGAAGCACAAGCAGCACTTCTCGGGGGGCTTCAGGTACACGGCGCCGTTCATCACGGTGGCGCGTGACCACGGCGAGGGCGAGGTGGCCATCGACGCCCATGGGCGCGCCGTGGTGCGCTGGGCACTGAGCGACGCGGTCGACCGCAGCCTCTTCGTGCGCGGCAATCAGGAGCTGGCCAAGCTGCACAAGGCGGCAGGGGCGAAGGAGATCTTCACGCTCCACCGGGAGCCGACGAGGTGGAGCCAGGGCGAGGACTTCGACGCGTTCCTCGAGCAGATCGAAAACGCCTCGTACGATCCCAACGACGTGACCATCTTCACCGCGCACCAGCTCTGCTCATGCCGGATGGGGTCCGACCCCGCCACCTCGGTGGCGAACGGTCGGGGCGAGCTGCACGACACCAAGGGCGTCTGGGTCGGCGACGCATCGGCGTTCCCGACGGCGCCCGGCGTGAACCCGATGATCTCGATCATGTCCCTGGCGCACCGCACGGCCGGGGAGATCCTGAAGTCCTAGCGCCACCACGCCGTCGTATCAGATAGGTTTTACGCCAGTTCGGCGTGCTATGGCGCGTGAGCGCGCCATAGGGCACGTACATGTCTGATATGACAGGTACCCGCACATTTGGCGCGCAGCTGCTGTGCGAAGTCGGGGGCCAGCTCCTCGAGGGTCCGGCGTGGGACGCCGAACGCGGCAGGCTGCTGTTCGTGGACATCCTGCGCGCGCAGCTCGTGTCGTGCGCATGGCCGCCGGGTGAGCTCACGTGCGTGCCGATGGACGTGACCTGCAGCGCATGGGTTCCGCGCCGGGGCGGCGGCTCCGCGGTGGTCTGCCGCGACGGCGTGCATCTGCTGGACGCCGCGGGTGGGCTCGAGGGGATCGTGGAGATCGAGGCGGATCGGCCCGGCAACCGCTCGAACGACGCGAAGTGCGACCCGTCGGGCAGGCTGTGGATGGGCACGATGGCCGACGACGAGACCGCCTGCGCCGGCGCCCTCTACCGGCTCGACGGCGAACGCCCAGTCAGACGGGTGGTCAGCCCCGTGTCGATCAGCAACGGCCTCGGCTGGAGTCCCGGCGGCTCGCGGATGTACTACGTCGACTCCCCGACGCGTCGCATCGACATGTTCGATTACGACACCGGGTCGGGCGAGGCCGCGTACCGGCGGCTGTTCGCCGACGTGAGCGCCCTGGCGGGGATACCCGACGGCTTGGCAGTCGACAGCGAGGGCTGCCTGTGGGTGGCCTTCTACAACGGGGGCGCGGTGCACCGCTTCGCGCCGGATGGCACGTTGATCGCCCAGCTGCCGGTGCCCTCCGCGCGGCCCACAAGCTGCGCGTTCGTGGCGGGGAAGCTCGACATGCTCGTGATCACCACCGCTGCGGCGCCGGACGGGACTGGGGGCGACCTCTACCTGTGCGACCCGGGCGTGACCGGTCTCGCGGTGCCCGCCTACCGCGGCTAGGCCGGCGGCTTCACGTGAGCTCGCCGAGGCGCAGTGCCGCCTGTAGGTCGCGCTCGGTCACGCTCAGGTGATGGCTCATCGAGGCGGCGGCGCGCGCAGGGTCGCGAGCCTCCACCGCTCGCAGGATCGCGCGGTGGTCCTCCACGACTGCGTCCATGTTGCCGCCGGCCTGCTTGTGGCCCGCGTACGAGCGCTGCCGGCTGGCAAGCAGCGGCTCCGCGAGCTGCTCGATCAGCTGTCGCAGCATCTTGTTGTCGGTGGCCGCCGCCAGCGCCTCATGGAAGCGCATGTCCGCGGCGTGGAACGCATCCTCGTCGTCCGGGTCGCTCGCCATCTGTGCGATCGCCTCTTGCATCGTTGAGAGGGCGCCGCGCGAGGCGCGCGTGGCCGCGAGCGACGCGATGTGGATCTCGAGCGCTCGCCGCACCTCGATCAGCTCGAGCAGCGCGGTGGGATCGCGCCGGATCGACGCCCTGAAGTAGTCGCCGACCAGGGAGCCGCTGGGGGCCAGGATCTGCGGCCGCCGGCCCTTGCGCAGCTCGAGGTAGCCGCGCGCCGCCAGCGCGCGGGTGGCCTCGCGGACCGTGAGGCGGCTCACGCCGAGCGTGGTGGCGAGCGCCGCCTCGGACGGGAGGCGATCGCCGGGCTGGAACTCCTCGAGGGCCATGCGCTCCAGCGCGACGATCGTTGCTTCGGTCGCCGTGGCGGGAGGGCCCTCGGTTTCTCGTTCCACTACGGGCAATCTACCCGCGCTCGCGCGCTCAATAGGTCGCTCGCCCGCCGCTGATGTCGTAAATCGCGCCGGTTGAGAAGCTGCACTGGTCGGACACGAGCCAGGCGACGAGGTCCGCAACCTCCTCCGGCTGGCCGATGCGGCCCATGGGGATCAGGCTCGTAATGTGAGCGAGGACGGCTGGGTCCGTCTTCGCGTTCATCGGCGTCGCGATCACCGCCGGGGCGATCGCATTCACGAGCACGCCGCTGGTGGCGACCTCCTTGCCGAGCGACTTCGTGAGGCCGATCACCGCTGCCTTCGACGCCGAGTAGGCGCTGAGGTTGGGGTTGCCGTCCTTGCCCGCCATGCTGGCGAAGTTCACGATCCTGCCCCAGCCGCGCTCGCGCATGCCGGGGATCACTGCGCGGCATAGCGCCACCGTCCCGTGGACATTCACCGCGAAGGTCGTCGCCCACTCGGCCTCGGTGGTCTCCCACAGCGGCTTGTTGGGCCCGACGATGCCGGCGCTGTTCAGGAGGATGTCGACCGGCCCGAGCCCGGACACGACGTCCGCGACAGCCGCCGCGTCCGTAACGTCGAGCTGGACGTCGGCGCCCGCGGCGATGTCAGCGGTGATCACCTCGTGGCCGGCAGCTCGGAGGCGCTCCGCGCATGCCCTCCCGAGCCCGCTCGCGCCGCCGCTGATCAGTGCGCGCCGCGCCGCCTTGTGGCCGCCTTCCATCTGGACAACGTATCAGGGAGGTACACGGCCTAACCCGCATCCTGCGCCCTACTCGGGCGAAGTTTCCGTAGACATATCTGATACGTTGCGCACGAGGAGACCGATGCGCATCACTGGGCTACGCACCGGTGTCGTGGGCACACCATGGCGCCATCTGACGCTCGTAGAGCTGCAGACCGACGAGGGTCTGACCGGCGTTGGGGAGACGCGCATGATCAATCACACCGAGGCGCTGCTCGGGTACCTGTCCGAGGCCAAGTCCACTCACGTCATCGGGCATGACCCGTTCGCGATCGAGGCGCTCGTGCAGCGGATGACGCGCTTCGACTACGGGCGCTCCGGGGAGATCGCCATGTCCGCGCTCGCGGTGCTCGAGATGGCGTGCTGGGACATCATCGGCAAGGCACTCGACCAGCCCGTATACGCGCTCCTCGGCGGGCGCGTGCGCGACCGCGTGAAGGCGTACGCCAACGGCTGGTACACCGTCGACCGCACGCCGGAGGAGTTCCACGCCGCCGCGCGCGCCGTGGTGGAGCGCGGCTACCGCGCGCTCAAGTTCGACCCGTTCGGCGCCGGCTTCTGGGATCTCGAGCGCGATGAGCGCCGGCGCTCGATCGACCTGGTGGAGGCCGTGCGGGACGCGGCCGGCAGCGACGTCGAGCTGATGATCGAGATGCACGGGCGCTTCGTGCCATCCGCGGCGATCGAGATCGCACGCGAGCTCGAGCCTTTCCGCCCCGCCTGGATCGAGGAGCCGGTGCCCCCGGACAACCTCAAGGCGCTCGCGAAGGTGAGCGACGGCGTGAACATCCCGATCGCCACCGGCGAGCGGATCCATTCGCGCGGCGAGTTCCGCGAGCTCTTCGAGCTCCAGGCCGCCGACATCGTCCAGCCCGACATCGCTCACTTCGGCGGCATCCTCGAGACGCGCAAGCTTGCGGCCACCGCGGAGACGCACTACGTGCTGGTCGCGCCGCACAACGTCTGCGGGCCCGTGGCCACCGCCGCGAACCTCCACGTCGCGGCCTGCACCCCCAACTTCAAGATCCAGGAGCACTTCAACGACTTCGCGGACAGCTGGGTGGAGGATGTCGCGCCCGGTCTGCCCCGGCTCGACCCCGCCGACGGCTGCTTCCCGCTGCCCGAGGGGCCCGGCCTGGGGGTGACCGTTGACTGGGACGCGGTGGCCGAGCACCCTCCGGAGCCGCTCAGCTTCGACCTCTTCAAGCCCGGCTGGGAGCACCGGGACGCACTCTCCGGCCCGTCCGTGGCCGCCGACCCCGAGGCGTTCGGATCATGAGCGAGCGGCGCGACACGCTGGGCTCAGAGTGGCCGGGCACCCTGCTCGGGCTGCGTGCGCTCGTGACCGGCGCGTCCGGGGGGATCGGACAGGCGATCGCCGTGGAACTCGCTGACCGCGGCGCCGCGGTGGTGGCGCACGGCGGTCGCACCGATCCCGTCGAGACGGTCGCGGCCCTCGGAGCCAAGGGCACCGGCCTGCGCGGGGACCTGACGGACGTCGGCGAGTGCCGTCGCGTGGTCGACGAGGCGATCGATGAGCTCGGCGGCCTGGACATCCTCGTGAACAACGCCGGGGTCACGCTCGCGCGCGACTTTCTCGACGTGGACGAGCGCGCGTTTGCCGAGCTGTTCGACCTGAACATCCGCGGCTACTTCTTCTGCGCCCAGTCCGCTGTCGCGCACATGTGCGAGCGCGGCGCCGGCGGCGCGATCGTGAACATCACCTCGATTCATGCCCACGGCGGCGTCCCGGGCCACGCGGCCTACGCGGCCACCAAGGGCGCCATCAACGCGCTGACGCGCGAGCTCGCGATCGAGCTCGCACCGCATCGCATCCGCGTCAACGCCGTCGGACCGGGATTGATTGAGGTCCCGAGGTACTTCGACAACCCCGACTACACCACCCAAGCGGCCGACCGGGCGGTGCCGTGGGGACGCGTCGGTCAACCGGCCGACGTCGGACCCACGGTCGCCTTCCTCTGCTCGGCTGACGCCGCGTTCATCACCGGTCAGACGTTGTACGTCGACGGAGGAACGACCGCGCGCATGTGGCTGGACCTGACGGCCACGAGCGGCGAAGGCAAGACATCAGCCAATGCATCGCGAGAGGGGGAGTAAGACCATGTCCGAACACGATCCGATCAATGAGGCGATTGAGCGCCTCGAATGGGCGGACTCCAAGGAGGAGGAAACGCCGCAGACCCGCTTCAGGGCGTTCACGCGGCGCACCGCTCTGAGCGGCGGCGCCGCCGGACTCGCCGCGACGATCCTCGCCGCATGCGGCAGCAGCGGCGGCGGCAAGACGACGACGAGCGCGGCGGCCACCACATCGGGCACCGGCATCTTCAAGGCACCGAAGAACATGAAGTTCGTCTTCGTCAACCACGTGACCACGAACCCGTTCTTCGTGCCCACCAAGTACGGCGCGGAGGACGCGTGCAAGCTGCTCGGCTGCAGCTACCAGTGGACCGGCTCGGAGAACAGCAACGTGAACGAGATGGTCAACGCGTTCAACACCGCCATCACCGGCGGCGCGGACGGGATCGCCATCGCGCTGGTTGACCTGAAGGCGTTCAACGCGGCCACGAGCGCGGCGCTCAAGGCGAACATCCCGGTGGTCGCCTACAACGCGGACTCCACGCAAAATCCGCGGCTGTCGTACATCGGCCAGGACCTGTTCGTCTCCGGCCAGGAGATGGGCTCGCGCATCGCACAGCTCGTACCCTCCGGCGACGTCGCCCTGTTCATCGCGACGCCGGGCCAGGCGAACATCCAGCCGCGGATCGACGGCGCGAAGGACGTGCTCAAGTCACACTCGAGCATCACGCCTCACGTGATCGCCACCGGGGCGGCGTTGCCCGCGGAGCTGTCCGTGATCGACGCGTATGCGACTGCTCACGCCGACACGAAGGGCTACTTCGCCGTCGACGCCGGCAGCACACAGGGCATCGCCCAGACGATCCAGAAGCACAACCTGCGCAGCAAGGGGGTCAAGGGGGGCGGCTATGACCTGACGCCCACCACGCAGAAGCTCCTTGCCTCGGGCCAGATCGACTTCACGATCGACCAGCAGCCCTATCTCCAGGGCTTCCTGCCGGTGCTCGAGCTGTTCATGTACAAGGCCTCGGGCAGCCTGACCGGAATCGCCGACATCAACACCGGCCTGAAGTTCCTCGACAAGACCACAGTGGTTCCCTACAACAGCACCAAGAGCCGGTACGAAGGCACGTCCACGGCGGCGGGGGTCACGCCGGCGTAAATTGCCGGGGCGCTCACCATGAGCGGCATCGAGACAAGCAACGAGGCTGCTGCCAGCCCCTCGCCTCGAGCACCCTCCGAGCCTCGGATAGCCCGATCCGGGGCTCGCGAGCTGCTGATGCGGTTCCTCACGCTGCGCGAGGGCAGCATCGTCGTCGTCACGGTGATCGTGGCGGTCTACTTCTCGATCCAGAACGACCACTTCTTCACTCACGCGAACTTCGTCACGCTGCTGCCGTACTTCGCCCCGTTCGCGATCCTGGCGGCCGGCGAGGTGCTGCTGATGGTGGCGGGCGAGATCGACCTGTCGATCGGCTCGGTCTACCTGTTCGCGCCGTTCATGTTCTACGAGTTCAACCAGTGGGGCTTCGGGCTGGTGCCATGCCTGATCTTCGCGCTGCTCTGCTCGGTGGTGGTGGGGCTGATCAACGGCGTCTTCACCGAGCTGATCGGCGTGTCGTCGTTCATCACCACCCTCGGCATGCTGCTCGGGCTCGGTGGCCTGACGCTCGTGATCTCGCATGCGGCGCCGGTGGCCATGCCGGGGGCAGAGGTCACAACCAAGACCGTGAACGTCACCCACGTCGTGAACGGGCAGAAGATCGTGCTCCCCGAGCAGGTCAACCAGATCGGGACGTTCGCGAAGATCTTCGGCGGCGGGACCTACTCCGAGCTGATCTGGGCACTCGTGATCATCGCCCTGGTACAGGTGGTCCTCACGCGCACGCGCTGGGGCATGTACACGATCGCGGTGGGCGGGAACAAGCACGGCGCGGCCGAGGCCGGCATCCGCGTGCGCGCCGTCGTGATGCGCAACTTCGTGATGTGCAGCCTGTTCGCCGGGCTCGTCGGCATCCTCGAGGCCGTGAGGGCGAGCTCCGTGACGCCCGACACCTCGGGCGCTTCGGAGACGATGTTCCGCGCGGTGTCCGCGGCTGTGATCGGCGGCACGCTCCTGGCCGGCGGCGAGGGCACCGCCATCGGCGCGCTCTTCGGCGCCCTCTTCCTCGGCATCCTGCGCGACGGGCTCACACTCCAGGGCGTCAACGCGGACTACCTCGACTTCATCCTCGGGGCGGCGATCCTGATCGCGATGGTGATCAACGTCTACGTCGGGCGCGTGAGAAAGGGGAGCGGCCGTGCCACATGAGCAGATTCAGCCCGAGCGGACGGCGCCGGCCGCCGACGAGGTCCTGCGCGTCGAGAACATCTCCAAGCGCTTCGGGCCGGTCATCGCGCTGCGCAACGTGAACCTTCACCTGCGCAAGGGCGAGGTGCTGGGCCTGCTCGGCGACAACGGCGCCGGGAAGTCGACGCTGATGAAGATCATCTCGGGGTTCCACAAGCCCGACGACGGTCGGATCGTCGTCAAGGGCGAGGAGACCGAGCTGCGATCGGTGGTGCATGCGCGATCGCTCGGGATCGACTGCGTCTACCAGGACCTCGCGCTGATCAACGAGCTGTCCGTGACCCAGAACATGTTCCTGAAGCGGGAGAAGGTGCTGAAGCCGATCCCGCTGCTGGCCGGCCGCGCGATGAAGCGCGAGGCGCGCGAGGCCCTGGACGAGATCGGGGTCAACGTGCCGCGGCTCGACGTGCCGGTGGCGAGGCTCTCGGGCGGCCAGCGCCAGGCGATCGCAGTGGCTCGGACGGTCAACTCCGATGCGGACATCGTCCTGCTCGACGAGCCGCTCGCCGCGATGGGCGCCAAGGAGGGAGCGATGATCCTTGACCTCGTCGCGCGCCTGCGGGCAGAGGGGCGCGTCTCGATCATCATGATCGCCCACAACTACGTGCACGTCCTGCAGTCCTGCGATCGCGTGAACCTGATCCAGGACGGCGAGATCACGTTCGACAAGCCCACCAGCGGAACGTCGGTCGACGAGCTCAACGAGATCGTCGTCGAGGAGTACCGCAGGGCTCGCCGCGCGATCTCCACCGGCGAGGCCACGGGCACCTCTTCGGGCTAGGCTGCCGGGTCCGGCGAAGTCGAGAACGGAGGCTAGGTGGCGAAAGTCGTTTACACGGCGGAGGCGAGCGTTCAGGGCGGCCGTGCCGAAGGGCATGGCAAGACGAACGACGGGCAGCTCGACGTGACGTTGCGACTGCCGGCGGAGATGGGCGGCGACGGCGGCGGCACGAACCCTGAGCAGCTGTTCGCGGTGGGCTACGCGGCCTGCTTCGAGGGCGCGCTCGGCGCTGTCGGCCGGCGCGAGAAGCTGGAGCTCGGCGACGCCTCGATCGACAGCAAGGTGAGCCTGATCACGACGGAGGAACGCGGCTTCAACGTGGCGGTCGAGCTGGACGTGACGCTGCCCTCGATCGACGACGCGGACGAGGCCGCGCGGATCGTGGCGGCTGCCCACCAGGTCTGCCCGTACTCGAACGCCACGCGCGGCAACGTGGACGTCACGCTCACCGCCAACGGCAAGCCCGTCGACTGACGGCCGCACGCTTGCCCGGGCGACCGTGATTTCGCCGGCTCCGCACGTGTTCTGTGTGCGGAGTCGACGAAAGGAATGTCGTAATGGCAAGGCTTGTACGGATGCTGATGGTGGCCGGGGTGATGGCCCTGGCTGTGGCGATTTACGCAGGGGTGGC
>DASXCV010000330.1:0-8761 GCA_036491015.1 Thermoleophilaceae bacterium
CGTGCGCGCGGAGTGGCGCGACGACAACGTGATCGCCCTCAACGCCGCCGACGCGCGTCCCACCGACGTGGACGCCGAGCTGGCCGAGCGCATCCGCGCCTCGTTCCTGCTGGCGGGCCCGCTGCTGGCGCGCTTCGGCAGCGCGGACATGCCGCCGCCCGGCGGCGACGTGATCGGCCGCCGCCGCCTCGACCCGCACCTGGACGCGTTCCTCTCGCTCGGCGCGGACATCGAGCTCTCGCGCGGCAGCTACCGGCTGCGCGCCAACGGCGGGCTCAAGCCGTGCGACTTCTTCCTCGACGAGCCGTCGGTGATGGCGACGGAGAACGCCCTCATGGCCGCGGCTCTCACCTCGGGCTCCACCGTGATCCACAACGCGGCGTCCGAGCCCCACGTGCAGGACCTGGCGCGCATCCTGCTCCAGATGGGCGCGCGCGTGGAGGGCATCGGCTCGAACGTGATGATCGTCCACGGCCGCGACCGCCTCGGCGGCGCGGACTACACGATCGGCCCGGACTACATCGAGGTGGCGAGCTTCGCCGCCCTGGCCGCGGTCACCGGCGGCGAGCTGCGGATCAAGGACGTGGTGCGCGAGGACCTGCGCATGACGAGCATGGTGTTCGGCCGCCTGGGCTGCGAGCTCGTGTACGAGGACGGTGACCTGATGGTGCCGCCCGGCCAGACCCTCCGCATCCGCGACGACGTGGGTGACGCGACCGCCAAGATCGAGGACGGCCCGTGGCCCGCCTTCCCGGCGGACCTCACGAGCATCGCGCTCGCGCTCGCCACGCAGTCGGACGGCATGGTGATGATTCACGAGAAGATGTTCGAGAACCGCCTTTTCTTCGTGGACAAGCTGATCAACATGGGGGCTCGGGTGATCCTGTGCGACCCGCACCGCGCGGTCGTAGCCGGCCCGAGGCGTCTTCATGGCGAGCGCATGGAGAGCCCCGACATCCGCGCCGGCATGGCGCTGCTCATCGCGGCGCTGTGCGCCGAGGGCACGTCCGAGATCGGCAACATCCGCCAGATCGACCGCGGCTACGAGCGGATCGACGAGCGCCTGCGGGCGCTGGGCGCGCGCATCGAGCGCGTGGCCACGGAGCGCGTGCCGGCCTAGGCCGCTTAGGCTCCGCCGCCTGAGCACAGAGGCCCCCGCATGATTCACCCGATTCCGCCCGGCACGCGCGACGTGCTGCCGGACGAGATGCGCGAGCTGCGCGCGCTCACGGAGACGCTGCGTGCGCGCTTCGAAGCCGCGGGCTACGGCGAGATCTCGACGCCGACGATGGAGTACGAGCAGGTGCTGCGCCGCGGCGACGAGCGCGCGGCGGGCGCCGGCTACCGCCTGTTCGACGAGCACGGCCAGGTGCTCGTGCTGCGCCCGGACATGACGATCCCGATCGCGCGCGTGGTGGCCACGCGCTACGACCACGTGGAGCCGCCGTTCCGGCTCTGCTACTTCGGCAACGCGTTCCGCGAGGTGGACCGGCGCAGCGGCCAGGCGCACGAGTTCCTCCAGACGGGCATCGAGCTGATCGGCATGCCCGAACCGCAGGGCGACGCCGAGGTGGCGGCGCTCGCGATCGAGGCACTGTCCGACGCGGGCCTCAAGCGCCACAGGCTCGGCCTCGGCGACGGCTCGCTCTACCGCACCCTGCTCGCCGAGCTCGAGGTGCCGGAGGAGGAGCGGCTGCCGCTGCTCGAGTCGCTCTCGCGCCGCGACCTCGTGGACGTGCAGATCGGCGTGGAGCGCCTCGGACTCTCGAGCGCCGCGAGCGAGCTGCTCGCGAAGCTGCCCAACATGCGCGGCGGACCGGAGGTGCTCGAGCTCGGCAAGCACGAGCCGGTGTCGCCCTCGCTGGAGAACCTGCGCGCGTGCCACGAGCTGCTCGCCGAGCGCGGCGTGGCCGACCGTGTGATCTTCGACCTCGGGCTCGTGCGCGAGCTCGGCTACTACACGGGCGCGGTGTTCGAGGTGTACGACCCGGCCGTGGGCTTCGCGCTTGGCGGCGGCGGCCGCTACGACGACCTGCTCGGGAGCTTCGGCCGCGACCTGCCGGCCTGCGGCATCGCGCTCGACGTCCAGCGCGTGCACGTCGCGCTGACCGCCGAGGAGAGGACGGACGCATGAACGCCGCGGGCAACGGCCTCAAGATCGCGGTGCCGCGCGGCGCCCTGTTCGGCGAGACGCTCGACGTGCTCGACTCGCTCGGCATCGATACGAGCGAGGTGCGCTCGAACGACCGCAAGCTGGTGTTCCCCGAGCAGGGCCTGGTGACGATGCGCCCGTCGGACGTGCCCACCTACGTCGAGCACGGCGCCGCCGACATCGGCATCACCGGCAAGGACGTGCTGCTCGAGCAGACCGGGCGCGAGGTGTACGAGCTGCTCGATCTCGGCTACGGCTACTGCCGCATGGTGGTTGCCGAGCGCGAGGGCACGGACGCGATGGCGGAGTCGCTGCGGCGGCTCGGCGCGGTGAGGCTGGCCACGAAGTACCCGCACATCGCCACCCGCCACTTCGCGGACACCGGCCGCCAAGCGGAGATCGTGGAGGTGAAGGGGTCGGTGGAGATCGCGCCGCTCACCGGGCTCGTGGACGGGATCGTCGACCTCACGGCCACCGGTACGACGCTCGCCGAGAACCACCTCGTGGAGCGTGAGGAGATCTGCGAGTGCACGGCGCGGGTGATCGCCAACCCAGTGGCGCACAAGCTGAAGGCGGAGGCGATCGACGACCTGATCGACCGGATCCGCGCGGTGATCGGATGACCGCGACGCGTCTCGGTCCCGACGCATCCGCGGCCGACATCCGCGTGCTCGCCCCCGCTCCCGCGAGCCTGGAGCAGGACGTACGCATGATCCTCGAGGACGTGCGCACCCGCGGCGACGATGCGGTGCGCGACTACACCTCGGACTTCGACGGCGTGGAGCTGGGCGACCTGCGCGTGCCGCTCGAGCAGCTCGACGCGGCGCCCGGCACGCTCGAGCCGGCGGTGCTCGAGGCGCTCGGTGTCGCGATCGCCAACGTGAGCGCGGTGGCCGAGGCGCAGCTGCGCGAGCCGCTGAGCATCGAGCTCCCGCAGGGCCAGCTCGTGGAGATCGCCGAGCCGCCCGTCCGGCGTGCTGCCGCATACGTGCCCGGCGGGCGTGCGGCCTACCCGTCGACCGTGGTGATGTGCGCGGTGACCGCGCGCGCCGCGGGCGTCGAGGAGCTGGCGGTGTGCGCGCCACCGGGGCCGGACGGAATGGTCCATCCGGCCGTGCTCGCTGCCTGCTCGCTGTGCGGCGTGACCGAGGTGTACGCGATGGGCGGCGCTCAGGCGATTGCGGCGCTTGCCTACGGCACCGAGTCGGTTCCGGCCGTCGACGTGATCGTCGGTCCCGGCAACAGCTACGTGCAGGAGGCCAAGCGCCAGCTCGTGGGGAGGATCGGGATCGACAGCGTGGCCGGGCCGAGCGAGCTCGTGGTGGTGGCCAGCCGGGGCGCCGATCCGGGCCTCGTGGCGGCGGATCTGATGGCGCAGGGCGAGCACGGGCCGGACAGCCTTGTGGCCGCGCTCTCGCCGGACACCGCGCTGCTCGACGAGATCGAGGCCGCACTCGGTGGCGCGGCCGCAGCGCTCGTGGAGACGCGCGACGTGCCGGCCGCCGTGGCGCTCGCGGATGAGCTCGCGCCCGAGCACCTGCAGCTGATGGGAGCCGAGGCCGAGGCGCTCGCCGACACCGTGCGCTTCGCGGGCTGCCTGTTCGTGGGCGCCGATGCAGGCACGGCCTTCGGCGACTACGTGGCCGGCTCCAACCACGTGCTGCCCACCGGGGGCGCCGCGCGCTTCGCCGGCGCGCTCGGTCCGAGCACCTTCCGGCGCCGCATGTCGCGGGTATCCTTGCCGCCCGGCGCAGCCGCGCGCCTGGCGCCCGCCGGGGCCGCGCTGGCGCGGGCCGAGGGGTTCCCGAAACACGCCGAGTCCATGGAGCGACGCGCGTGAGCCGCACAGCCGACATCTCCCGCAAGACCAACGAGACGGACATTCGCCTGTCGCTGTCGCTCGACGGCACGGGCGAGGGCACGCGCACCACCGGCGTCGGCTTCTTCGACCACCTGCTCGACGCGGTGGCGCGCCACGGCGGGCTCGACCTCGACGTGAACGTGCAGGGAGACCTCGAGACCGGTCCGCACCACACGGTGGAGGACACGGGCATCGCGCTAGGCCAGGCGATCGACGAGGCGCTCGGCGACCGCAGCGGGATCACGCGCTTCGGCAGCGCGGTGCTGCCGATGGACGAGGCGCGCGCGAGCGCGGCGATCGACATCTCGGGACGCCCGTTCACGCTGTTCGAGGCGGAGCTGCCGCCGGTGGCGATCGCGGACTTCGACAGCGATCTCGCCGAGGAGTTCTTCCGCGCCGTGGCGAACAACGCCAAGCTCACGCTGCACGTGCGCGTGGAGACGGGCACGAACGCGCACCACATGGTTGAGGCCGCGTTCAAGGCGTTCGCACGGGCGCTTCGTCAGGCGGTGGCTTTCGACCCGCACGCAACCGGCATCCCGTCGACGAAGGGCCTGTTGTGATCGCGGTCGTCGACTACGGCATGGGCAACCTGCGCTCGGTGGAGAAGGCGTTCGAGCACGTCGGCGCGCCGGCGCAGATCACGCGCGACCACGACGAGATCCGCGCGGCGGAGGGAGTGGTGCTGCCCGGCGTGGGCGCCTTTCCGAAGGCGATGCAGGCGATCCGCGAGCTGGGCCTCGACGAGCTGATGGCCGAGCGGCTCGACGCCGGCACGCCGACGCTCGGGATCTGCCTGGGGATGCAGCTCCTGTTCGAGCGCAGCACGGAGCTCGGCGGCGCCGACGGCCTCGGCTTCCTCGCCGGCGACGTGGGTCCGCTGGACGCGCCCGGGCTGAAGATCCCGCAGATCGGCTGGAACGCGATCACCTGGAAGCGCGCGTCGCGGCTCTGCTCGGGGCTGCCCGACCCGACCGCCTTCTACCACGTGCACTCGTTTGCCCCGCGACCTGCCGACGGCGGCGACGTGCTCGCCACAGCGGAATACGGCGGCGAGTTCGTGACCTCGGTGGAGCGCGAGCCGGTGTACGGCGTGCAGTTCCACCCTGAGAAGTCCGGTCCGCACGGGCTCCGCCTGCTCGGCAACTTCGCGGCGATCTGCGGCGTGAGCGGCGCAGCACGCGCAGCCGCATGATCCTCCTGCCGGCGATCGACATCCGGGGCGGCAAGGCGGTGCGGCTCCAGCGCGGCGACTTCGACAAGGAGACCGTCTACGTGGACGATCCGCTCGAGGCCGCGCGCTCCTTCGTGGACGCCGGCGCGCGTTTCCTGCACGTGGTCGACCTCGACGGCGCGCGCGAGGGCAAGCCGGTGAACCTCGAGCACCTGCGCCGCATCACCACCGAACTCGGCGTGGCCGTTCAGTACGGCGGCGGCCTGCGCGACCTCGGCGCGGTGCGCTCGGCCCTGCAGGCGGGCGCCGAGCGCGTGGTGGTGGGCACCGCCGCCTACTCGGACGTCGACCTCGTGGACCAGCTGCTCGAGAGCTGGGACACGCGCGTGGTGATCGCGGTGGACGTGCGCGGCGGGCATGTGTCCGTGGCCGGCTGGACGAAGGCCACGCAGACGCTCCCGGAGCACATCATCACCCGCCTCCAGCGCCGCGGCGTGAAGCAGTTCATGTACACGAACGTGGATCGCGACGGAACGCTCGAGGGGCCGGACCTCGACGAGGTGAGGCGCATCTCGGACACCGTCCGCGGCCGCTTCCTCTACTCGGGCGGGATCGCCTCGCTCGACGACCTGAAGGCGCTGAAGGATCTGCGGCTGGTGAACCTCGCAGGCGTGGTGTCCGGGAAGGCCCTGTACGAGGGCAAGTTCTCGGTGCCCGAGGCGCAGGAAGCGCTCCGTGACGAGTAGCCCGTAACGGGCGGCGGTCCGGCCGGGACTGGTGGCGCACTGGTCCAGACGAGAAGGAGCCCGAATGACCGCTACCGCCGAGCACGGCTACACGCTTGACCCGGCCTGGCACGCCGAGCGCGACAGGCTGAACTCGATCACGAGCCTCTACGACCCGCACACGCTCGCCTGCTGTGACCGGCTCGGGCTGGCCGCGGGCTGGCAATGCCTCGACGTGGGCGCGGGCACCGGGAGCGTGGCGGAGCTGCTTGCCGACCGCGTCGGGCCGGGCGGGCGCGTGGTAGCGATGGACCTCGACGTGCGCTTCATCGAGCCGCTTGCGGCGCCGCGGCTCGAGGTGCTGAAGGCCGACGCCCGCACGGACGAGCTGCCGAGCGGCTTCGACCTGGTGCATGCGCGGCTCGTGCTGGAGCACCTGCCGGAGCGCGAGGAGGTGCTCGCGGCAATGGTGCGCTCGACGCGTCCGGGCGGCTACGTGCTGATCGAGGACTTCGATTGGTCGACGGCGGCCGCCGTCGATCCGCCCAGCGAGATTCACGACAAGGTGGTGGGCGCGCTCAGGAGCTTCTTCTCGATGCATGGCTATGACGCCGAGCTCGGCCGCAGGCTGCCGCGTCTGCTCCAGAGGGCCGGTCTCGAAGACGTCCGCGCGCACACCGTCTCGATCCAGGTGCGGGCCGACCGCGAGCGCGGCGTGCCGCAGTGGGAGCTGCTCGTGGATCAGCTTGCGCCGGGCGCGATCGCGGCCGGGCTGCTCGACGAGGCCGACGTGGCGGCCTTCCACGAGCTCTGGCACGACGGCGACAGCGTGAGCTTCGCCCCGCTTCTCGTGAGCACGTGGGGGCGCAGACCGAAGTAGGCTGCGCCCATGGGAAAGCTCGACGGACACTGCCTCTGCGGATCGATCAGCTACTCCTGCGAGGAGGAGCCGCTGTTCACGGCGATCTGCCACTGCAAGAACTGCCAGCGCCAGACGGGCACCTCGTTCTCGATCGTGGTCGGCGTGCCGGATGACGCCCTGAAAATCGAGGGCGACACGCTCGGCACCATCCTCACCCACGGCGAGGAGCACCCGGACCAAGACTCGCGGCGCAGCTTCTGCAGCGCCTGCGGCTCGCCGATCGTCACGCGCAGCGAGGCGATGGCCGGCGTGGCAATCGTCAAAGCCGGAACCCTCGACGACGCCACCTGGCTACAGCCCCAGGTCGAGGTCTGGGGCAACTCAGCCCAGCCCTGGGTCGAGATCGACGAGACGCGCCCCAGGATGCCCACAGGCCCACCCAGGGCCTGAGCACTCCCTACTCCCTACTCCCTACTCCCGACTGAGCCCTAAGCTCCGTCAGTGCTGCTGAAGCGAGTCATCCCCTGCCTCGACGTCGACAAGGGCCGTGTGGTGAAGGGGACCAACTTCGTGAACATCCGGGACGCCGGCGATCCGGTGGAGTTGGCGATCCGCTACCAGGACGAGGGCGCGGACGAGATCGTCTTCCTCGACATCACGGCCTCCCACGAGAAGCGTGAGACGATCGTAGAGCTCGCTCGCCGCACCGCTGACGACGTGTTCATCCCCTTCACGATCGGCGGCGGCGTGCGCTCGGTGGCGGACGCGCAGGCTGTGCTCGACGCCGGCTCGGACAAGGTGTCGGTGAACTCGGCGGCCGTGGCGCGGCCGGAGCTGATCGGCGAGCTGGCCGAGGTGTTCGGCGCCCAGTGCGTGGTGCTCGCGGTGGACGCCCGGGCACGCGAGGACGGCGCAGGCTGGGAGGTGTTCGTGAACGGCGGCCGCATGCCCACCGGGCTCGACGCCGTGGAGTGGATCCGGCGCGGGGTGGAGCTCGGCGCGGGGGAGATCCTGCTCACGAGCATGGATCGCGACGGCACCGAGCACGGCTACGAGCTGGCGCTCACGCGCGCGGCGTCCGACGCCGTGGATGTGCCCGTGATCGCGAGCGGCGGCGCCGGCAACCTCGACCACCTGGTGGACGCCGTGGAGCAGGGCGGTGCGGACGCGGTGCTGTGCGCGTCGATCTTCCACTACGGCCAGCACACGGTGCGCGAAGCCAAGGAGCGGATGCGCGACGCCGGGATCCCGGTGCGGCTCTAGCCGGTCGCGGCGACCATTCCGGGCGGGACCATAAAGTCCAGCGCGTGACCGAGACCAGCGACCTCGCCGCGCGCGTGCGTGACATCCCCGGCATGGATCGCCTGCTGCCCGCGCTCGACGGGCTCGATCCCGCCTTCCTCGTGGGCGGCGCCGTGCGCGACCTGCTGCTCGGCCGCCCGACCGTGGACCTCGACGTGGCGGTGGAGGGTGACGCCCGGGCCGTGGCGCGCGAGCTGGCCGGGCGGCTAGCCGGTGAGGCCAAGGAGCACGAGCGCTTCGGCACCGCCACGGTGACCGCGGGCGACCTGTCGGTGGACCTTGCCACCACTCGGCGCGAGACCTATGCGGAGCCGGGCGCTCTGCCCGACGTGCACCCGGCGGGCCTGACCGAAGACCTCGGCCGGCGCGACTTCACGATCAACGCGATGGCGCTCGACCTGAACGGCGGGGACGTCGGCGCGCTGGAGGATCCGCACGGCGGCCGCGCCGATCTCGACGCCGGCCTGATCCGCGTGCTCCACGGCGGCAGCTTCGTGGACGACCCCACGCGTCTCCTGCGCGCGCTCCGCTACGAGGCGCGCTTCGGCTTCCGGATGGACGAGCAGACCGAGCGCCTGGCCCGCGAGGCCGCGGCCGGGGCCGGCTTCGCCACCGTCTCCGGCGCGCGCGTGCGCGACGAGCTGCTCGATCTGCTGAGCGAGGACGAGGCGCCGTCCGCTGTCGC
>DASXCV010000331.1:0-8666 GCA_036491015.1 Thermoleophilaceae bacterium
GGGCAACCTGCTGACCAACAACCCGAACCAGGACGCCGGCGGGCACCAGCTCAACCCGCGCCGGCTGTCCCCGGGCAACATCAACGACATCCTCACCTGCGACCAGGACCACGACTACAACGACGAGCAGAAGGCCTTCGACGGCGGCAAGATGGACAAGTTCGGCACCACCGTCGGGACTGTGACCGGCAAGAGCCCGACGGGCCAGCCGTGCACGGCCGGCGACGTCATGAACTACTACGACGGCGACACGGTGACCGGTCTGTGGAACTACGCGAAGACGTTCTCCCTGAGCGACAACTCGTTCGGCACGACGTTCGGCCCGTCCGCGCCGGGCGCGATCAACCTGGCGGCCGGTGACACCGGCGGCGTGGGCCTCACGATCAACGGCGCCGACACCGACGGCGACACCGTGCCCGACGGCCAGGGCGGCCGCACGCTGATCGAGGACGCCCAGCCGTACTACGACGACTGCTCGACGCGCGACGCGGTGTCGCTCACCGGCAAGAACATCGGCGACGAGCTGAACGCCGCGGGCCTGAGCTGGGGCTGGTTCCAGGGTGGTTTCCGCCCGAGCACCAGCTTCGCAAACGCCACCGGCGGCACGCAGCCGACGAGCACGTTCACCCCGGACCAGTTCAAGGGCAAGTTCGCGCAGGCTCCGGCGTCGGACCAGGGCCTCTGCAACTCGTTCCACCCGGTCGGCCCCGCCGTCGGCGGCACGGGCGGCACCACTCCCGGGCCGACCAACTACGGCAACAAGGACGACTACATCGCCCATCACGAGCCGTTCCAGTACTACCCCTCGACGGCGAACCCGCACCACCTGCCGCCGGCGTCGCTCGGCGCGATCGGCACGGACACGCAGACGTTCGCGTCCGGGACGCCGCAGTTCGACACCGCCAACCACCAGTACGACACGAGCGATTTCGACGCGCTGGTGGCGGGGATCAACCACGGGTTCATCTCCTCGGATCACCTGCCGGCGGTGAGCTTCCTCAAGGCTCCTGGCTACGAGGACGGCCACGCGGCGTACTCCGATCCGCTCGACGAGCAGGAGTTCGTCGTGCGGGAGATCAACGCGCTCGAGCACTCGCCTGACTGGTCGAGCACGGCCGTCGTGATCTCATACGACGACTCCGACGGCTTCTACGACCACGTGTTCAGCGGGATCCACAATCCGTCGAACACGTCGGGCGTGGCCAACCCGCCCGGCCCGCAGGACTTCCTCAGCGCAGTGGGAGTGTGCGGTCCGGCGAACGCCACGCCGCTCGCGGGCCAGGCCGGCCGTTGCGGCTACGGGCCGCGGTTGCCGCTGCTCGTGATCTCGCCGTACGCGAACCACGGCAGGGTCGATCACACGCTCACGGACCAGAGCTCGGTGATCAAGTTCGTCGAGGACAACTGGCACCTGCCACGGATCGCCGGGTCCTTCGACGCCAAGGCCGGATCGCTGAATCACATGTTCGATTTCGGCGGACCGAAGACCAAGCCGCTGTTCCTCGACCCGACAACGGGCGACCGGGAACCGCACTAGGCCTCCTCGGACCGCTGACGAACACTGGGCCCCGGGGGCTGACCTTTCCCCCGGGGCCCAGCCGTTTCTAGGCGTCGATCGGCGCGGGGGTGCGGGCGCCGCGGGTGGCGCCCGCGCTCGCGAGCACCACCAGGACGATGGCCACCACGTCGAGGGTGCTCAGGTCCTGGCCGACCACCACGAAGCCGGCGATCGCGGCCACTCCGGGCTCGAGGCTCATCAGCACGCCGAACACGTGCGGCCTGATCCGGCGCAGGGCCTCGAGCTCGAGCGAGTAGGGGACCACCGAGCTGAGCAGCGCGACGCCGAAGCCGAACGCGAGCAGCCGCGGGTCGAGCAGGTTCGAGCCGGCGTCGGCGATGCCGATCGGAATCAGCGGGATCGTGCCGATCGCCATTGCAATCGCCAGGCCGTGGCCGCCGCTGAAGCGCTGTCCCACGCGCGCGTTGATGAGGATGTAGGCGGCCCACAGGCAGCCCGCGACGAGCGCGAAGATCACGCCGGTCACGTCGCTCGAGCCCACGCTGCCGAGCAGCACCACGCCGGACGCGGCGAGCAGCGCCCACAGCACGTCGAGGCGCGAACGCGACCCGAACAGCGCGACCCCGAGCGGGCCGATGAACTCGAGCGTGACGGCCACGCCGAGGTGGATGCGGTCGAGCGACTCGTAGAAGCTGAGGTTCATGCACGCCAGCACGGCTCCGAACAGCGCGGCGAGGCGGAGGTCGGCTCGCGTGTGAGCGCGCAGGCTCGGCCGCCAGATCGCGCACAGGACGACGGCCGCGAACAGCACGCGCAGGAACACCGTGCCCGCGGGGCCGAGGTCGCCGAACAGCTTGGTGGCGAAGGCGGCGCCGATCTGCACCGACGTGATTCCGAAGATCACGAGCGCCGGCGGTGGCACCTGATCGAAGACGGACTTGCGCGCAGAAGTCGTTGCCTGGGCCTGGACTTGCATGCCCGGCTCACGCTAGCCGTTCGGCACTAGCATCAGCCGCATGGAGGTCACCGTGCGGCTGTTCGCCATGTTGCGCGAGCGCGCCGGCGCGCGCGAGGTCACGCTTTCGCTGCCTGACGGCGCGCGCGTGAGCGACGCGCTGGCGGAGCTCGGCTCGATCGCCGAGGGCCTGCCGCTCGTGATGGCGGTGAACCGCGAGTACGCCGACGAGCACCAGGTGCTCGGCGCGGGCGACGAGCTCGCGCTGATCCCACCGGTGAGCGGTGGCGAGGCGGCGGTGCAGCACGTGCGGATCACGAGCGAGCCGCTCTCGCTCGACTCGCTCGTCACGCGCGTGCGCGATCCACGGGCCGGCGCGGTGGTGACGTTCGAGGGCGTCACGCGCGAGGTCGAGAAGCTCGAGTACGAGGCTTACGTGGAGATGGCCGAGGAGAAGATGGCAGTGATCGTGGCGGAAGCTGTGGAGCGCCACGGGCTGTGCGCCGCGGCGGCCGAGCACCGCGTGGGCGATGTGCCGCTGTCCGAGCCGAGCGTGGCCGTGGCGGTGTCCGCTCCGCATCGCGGTGAGGCGTTCGCGGGCGCGCGCGAGATCATCGACCGGCTGAAGGCCGAGGCTCCGATCTGGAAGAAGGAGGTCGAGGGTGGCGAAGGGCGCTGGGTCGAGGGAACGCGGCCCTGAGCTGAACGCGCTGCTGCGCGCGCTGCCCTCGGTGGACGAGCTGGCGGCGCGGCTGGGGGGCGTGCCGCACGCGCTCGCGGTGGTCGCGGCGCGGGCGGCGATCGGGGCGCGCCGGGAGTCGCTCGCCTCAGGCGACTCCGACTCGGCGGACGGGCTCGAGGACGACGCCCGCGACTGGCTTGCCCGCGCGGAGGCGCCCAGCCTGCGCGGGGTGGTGAACGCCACCGGCGTGATCGTGCACACCAACCTGGGGCGTGCGCCGCTCGCGGATCGGGCGGCCGCCGCGGCGGCCGCCGCGGCGCACGGCTACTCCAACCTCGAGTACGACCTCGAGCGCGGCGAGCGCGGCTCGCGCCAGGTCCATGCCGAGGCGCTGCTCTGCGAGCTCACGGGTGCCCAGGCGGCGCTCGTGGTGAACAACTGCGCGGCAGCGGTGCTGCTGGCGGCGGCGGCGCTGGCCGGCGGTCGCGAGCTCGTGGTGTCGCGCGGGCAGCTCGTGGAGATCGGCGGCTCGTTCCGCATCCCGGACGTGGTGGCGCAGTCGGGCGCGCGTCTCATGGAGGTGGGCACGACCAACCGCACCCGCCTCGCCGACTACGAGCAGTCGATCGGGCCGGACACCGGCGCGCTCATGCGCGCGCACCAGTCGAACTTCCGCACGCTCGGCTTCGTGGAGGAGGTGGAGATCGAGGAGCTCTGCGGGCTCGGCGTGCCCGTAATCGACGACATCGGCTCCGGCGCGCTGGCCGAGCGCGTGCCCGAACTGTCCGACGAGCCGCCCGTGCGCCGCTCCGTAGCGGCGGGCTGCGCGGTCACCTGCTTCTCCGGCGACAAGCTGCTCGGCGGTCCCCAGGCCGGCCTGATGGTGGGCACGCGCGACGCGATCGAGCGCTGCCGCAAGCACCCGCTCGCGCGCGCCCTGCGCATCGACAAGCTCTCGCTGGCCGCGATCGAGGCCACGCTGCGCCTCTACCGCGATCCCGCCGGCGCGCTGCGCGAGGTGCCGGTGCTGCGGATGCTCACGGCGGGTGAGGACGAACTGACGGTGCGCGCGGAGCTGATGCGCACCGCCCTCGCCGACGCCGGCGTGGACGCCCAGGTGATCAGCGCCGAGGCGAAGGTGGGCGGCGGCGCGCTGCCGCTGCTCGAGCTGTCGGGGCCGGTGTGCGCGATCGATCCGGCGCCGCTGTCGCTCGACGAGCTGGCGCGCAGGCTGCGGGCCGGCGATCCGCCGGTGGTGGGCCGGGCCCGTCAGGGCTGGCTGCTGCTCGACCCCCGCACGCTCGACGACGCCGAGGCAGAGGCGGCTGCGAGCGGCGTGATCGCAGTGCTCCGGTAGCCCTCATCCCGATGGCTACATCTCCACGCCGCGACCAGCCGCTCACAATCGGTACCGCCGGTCACATCGACCATGGCAAGACAGCCCTGATCGATGTACTTACCGGCAAGAACACGGATCGGCTGCCGGAAGAGCGGTCGCGGGGCATATCGATCGAGCTCGGCTACGCGCCACTTTCGCTGCCGAGCGGCAGGCGGGTGTCCGTGGTGGACGTGCCGGGGCACGAGCGCTTCGTGCGCACGATGGTGGCCGGCGCCTCTGGAATCGACATGTTCCTGATGTGCGTGGCCGCCGACGACGGCGTGATGCCGCAGACGCGGGAGCACCTGGCGGTTCTGCGCCAGCTTGGCGTGAGCGCGGGTGTGGTGGCCGTGACGAAGGCCGACATCGGCGAGCCCGAGCTGGTGGCCGAGGAGGCCGCCGAGCTGCTCCCGGGCGTGGAGGTGGTGCGGGTGTCGGCGCTCGCCCGCGGCGGCCTGAACGAGCTGCTCGCCGCGCTCGACCGCGTGGCCGACGGCCTGCCCGGCCGCGCCGCCGGCGATGGGCCGCCACGGCTCCACCTCGACCGCTCGTTCACGCTGCGCGGGATCGGCACGGTGGTCACCGGCACGCTGTGGTCGGGCACGATCGGGCAGGGCGACAGCGTGCGGGTGCTGCCGCGCGGCCTCGAAGCGCGTGTGCGCTCGGTGCAGGTGCACGACCAGCCTGTGGAGCGCGCCGCCGCCGGCCAGCGTGTGGCGCTCAACCTGGTGGGCGTGGGCTGGCGCGAGCTCGGCCGCGGCGACCTCGTGACCTCCGCTGACGCGGACGGCATCGCTCCCACCTACCTGGTCGACGCCGCGCTTACGCTCGAGCCCGGCGCGCGCCCGCTCCGGCGGGGCAACCGCGTGCACGTGCACCACGGCACGCGCGAGGCGCCGGCGCGCGTGGTGCCGCTCGAGGGCGACGAGCTCGCGGCGGGCGCGCCGGCGTACGCGCAGCTGCGACTCGAGGCGCCGCTCGTGCCGCTCGCGGGCGATCGCCTGATCGTACGCCAGCTCGCGCCGCCGGACACGGTCGGCGGCGGAGTGGTGATCGACGCGCACCCGCGGAAGCACGGTCCATCGCCAGAGCTGATCGCGCGGTTGCGCGCGCTCGAGCGCGGCGAGCGCCTGCCGCCGGAGCCCGCCCCCGGCGCTCCCGAGCCCAAGGCGCCGGCCGAGCCCGACCTCCAGCCGCCCCCGCTCGACGAGGCCGCGCTGCAGATCGCGTCGCTCCTGCGCTCCGACGGCCGCGAGCCGCGCACCGACAACGAGCTGGCCGAGGCCGTGGGCCTGTCGCCGGCGGAGACCGGCGCGCGCCTGCGGCAGCTGGCCGCGGCCGGTCAGGCGGTGCGCGTGGCGCGCAACCTCCACTTCCATCCGGAGCCGCTCGCGGAGCTCGAGGCGCGCGTGATCGGGCTGTGCGAGCGCGACGGCAGCGCGACGATCGCGTCGGTTCGCGACGAGCTCGGCACCTCGCGCAAGTACGCGCAGGCGCTGCTCGAGCATCTCGACGGCGAGAAGGTCACGCGCCGCGTGGGCGACGCCCACTCGCTGCGAGCCCGCTAGCGCTGGAACAGCACCGCGGCCTGGCGCGGGTCGAGCCGGTTGAACAGCAGCCCGGGCGGCCCGATGCTCACCGGCTTGTCCGAGCGGAAGCGGATCAGCGTGTAGGTGGAGGTGGAGCGCTGTCCGACGATCCGCATCCCCGCGACCGGCGGCTGATGCGGAGTTGCCGGGAGCTTCACCGCATGCGCGCCCGAGAACACGCTGCTGCGCTCCGGCAGCGCGACGAGATCGATCTCCTTGACCGGGAAGGTCTGCTTCGAGAACGGCTGCATGTAGATGCTGAGCGGCACCGACGCCGACACCGGCGTGACCACGAGCGCGCGCGGAACGGTGACCGGCCCGAGCGCATCGGCGATGCCGCGGTTGTTGTCGCGCTGGTACGCGGGATTCACGAACACCGCGATCGTCACGAACAGGCCGACGGCGCAGAGCCCGGCGGTGGCCACGAGGCCGGTGCGGCCCGCGTTGCGCGCGCCGAGGCCGATCGCCGGCACGAGCATGAGCGGCAGCCAGGCGCCGAGCAGGTTGCGCGTGTCGAGGTAGTCGGCGCCGGCGAGCGCGAGCACCACCGGGATCGCCACCGCGGTCACGCCGATCAGCGCCGCCACCCGCGCGCCGCGGCGCTCGCGTTCGCCCGTGCGCGCGTAGAGCAGCGCGAGCGCCACAAGGATCAGGGCGGCGCCGGCCACCACGACGGCGCCCGTGAGCGGCGAGCTGTAGCCCACCACGAACTGCTTCGCCACGAGCACCCCGCGCTTGGCCTTCGACGAGTCGGTGATGAACGAGGTGAGGTCGAGCCGGCGCTGGCGCAGAAGCAGCGGGAGCAGCGCGCCGCCGACCACGAGCAGCCCGGCGATGGCGAGCGCTGGGCGGCGGCGGTCGTGCGCGGCCAGGACGAGCCAGACCGCCTCGGGCGCCACCACGAATGCCCCGAAGTAGTGCGTGGCGATCGCCAGCGCCGAGGCAATGGTCCAGAGCACGAGCGTGCGGTCCGACGGCGTGTGCAGCTGGCGGGCGAACAGCCAGAACGACAACCCGACGAAGAGCAGCAGCAGCGAGTAGGAGCGCGCCTCCTGCGAGTACCAGATGAGCAGCGGGTTGACCGTGGCGAGCGCGGCGATCACGAGCGCGGTCTTCCTCGACACGAGCTCGCGGCCGGCGGCGTACGCGACCGGGATGAAGAGCGTGCCGGCGAGCGCCGACAGCGAGCGCAGCCCAAACTCGCCGTGGCCGAACACGCGCGTCCAGACCCAGGCCAGCGCGTAGTACAGGGGCGGGGTGGACTCGCTCCCGCCGATGCTCGACAGCATGTGCCCGAAGCTGCCGTGCAACAGCCGCACGGTCACCGCCTCGTCGAACCAGAAGCTCTGCACGTGGAGGGTCGAGAAGCGCAGGATCGCCGCGAGCACCGTCAGGGCCGCGAGCAACAGGCCGGAACGGGCTCGCATGGGCGGGCAGCTTACGGTGCGCGGGTGCGGCCCCGCTCAGGGCCGGGGCTGTTCAGTGCTCCTTGGCACCACTCCCGCTCGAGGAATACCATCGCGGGCGGCGAGCGGCGCTGTGTGCGCTCGTCCTACACACCTGCGCTCACGGAGGGACAGATGCCTCGGAAGATTGCCGACCACATCCTGCCGACGACGATGGTGGGGTCGTATCCGCGTCCGCATTGGTTCGATTATCAGTTGCTGGGCCGGGATGTGCGGGTCGCCTTTAAGCACGTGGATCATCAGGAGGCCTACGAGGACGCGACCGAGGTCGTGATCCACGATCAGGAGGAGGCGGGCCTCGACTTCGTCACGGACGGGCAGATGTATTACGACGATTACGTCGGTGTGATCGGCTCTTTCTGCTGGTACATGTACGAGCGCATCCCGGGCTTCGAGCACGCGAAGGAGGAGCACCCGGCGGCGGTCGGCACCTCCGAGCGCGGCGTCGGCCTGACACTGCTCTCGGATTGGGGTGGGGTGATCAACAGCGGGCCGGTTGAGCACGGCCCGATCCGCCTCGTCGACTTCTACAAGCTCGCGTCCAAGTACGCGACCAAGCCGATGAAGGTGTCCGTCGGCGCGGGGCCGGTGAACCTCGCCTGGCACGTCTACTTTGAGCATTACAAGGACGCCAGGGAGCTGAGCTACGCGCTGGCGCCGATCTTCAACCAGGAGATGAAGGACCTGGTCGCGGCCGGGGCGACGTTCCTGCAGATCGAGGACCTCGGCGCGTGGCTGCCGCTGTTCACCGAGGACGACGGCGACTACGAGTGGATCGCCGACGTGATGGCCCAGTGCGTCGACGGCGTGGACGCGAAGATCGCCTGGCACTTCTGTTACGGCAACGCCTGGGGCAACCGCCTCGCCGATCTCTACCCGGCCGGCTACGAGGCCGTGCTACCGCACTTCTATGACGTGCCGGTCGACCAGTTCGTGCTCGACTTCGCCAACCGCGAGATGATCGACATCGACGCGCTCAAGGGCCTCCCCGACGACAAAGAGGTAGGCATCGGCGTCGTCGACATCCGCACGATGATGGTCGAGACCCCCGAAGTCGTCGCCGACCGCATCCGCAAG
>DASXCV010000332.1:0-1825 GCA_036491015.1 Thermoleophilaceae bacterium
CGCGCCGTGCGCGTGGCCGCCCGCCGCGCCGAGGCGGTGAGCACCGCATCCGAGTGCATCGCCCGCGAGCTGGGCGTCCCGGACGCGCAGACGATCCATCCCGGCGTGGACCTCGACCGCTTCGTTCCGGTGCCGCCACCGGACGGCCCGCCGGAGCTGCTCGTGCTCGGTGCGATCGAGCCGTGGAAGCGGCCGGAGCTGGCGCTCGAGGCGGCGGCGCTGGCCGCGCGCGAGCGTCCCGAGCTGCGCCTGCGCTTCGTGGGCGCGCCGATCGGCCCGGCGGGCGAGCGGCTGCTCGCGCAGCTCGAGGAGCGCGCCGCGCTTCCCGACCTCGCGGGACGCGTGGAGTTCGCCGGACCGCTCGACGCCGCCGAGGCGCTCGCTCGCGCGCACTGCCTGCTCCACTGCGCCGAGCGCGAGCCGTTCGGCATGGTGATCGCCGAGGCCCTGGCCGCGGCCCGGCCCGCCGTGGCCCCGGCCGCCTTCGGCCCCATTGAGATCGTCGACGCCTCCTGCGGCCGCCTCTACGAGCCCGGCAACCCCGAAGCCGCGGCAAGAGCAGTCCTCGAGGCACTGGACAACGCGGAGGAGCTGGGCAAAGCCGGCAGGAAACGCGCCGAACAGAACTTCGACGCACAGGAGACCCGAGCGACGTACGCCGACCTCGTAAGAACCCTCACCCCGACCCCCGACACCCGACACCCGACCCCCGACCTCACCCTCGTGACAGTGACGCACAATTCAGCCGTCCACCTCCCAAAACTGCTCGCCTCGGTGAGACAGCACCTGCCAAACACGAGGGTGCTGGTAGTCGACTCCGGCTCGACCGACGACAGCGCGTCCGTGGCCCGCATCGCCGGCGCCGACGTGATCGAGCTGGGCGAGAATGTCGGCTTCGGCCGCGCCTCGAACGCCGGCGTTGCCGCCGTGAAGGAAGCGGTGACCGTGCTCGTGAACCCCGACGTGGAGCTGCTCGACGGCTCGCTGGCGGCCCTCGCCGCCGACGTCCGCGACGACCAGCTGCTCGCCCCGCTCGTGCTCTCCCCCGACGGTTCGCGCCAGGACACGGCGCAGGCCGAGCCGGGCGGCGCGGCCGCCCTCGCGATCGCGCTCGTGCCACCCGCGGCGATGCCCGGGCGGATCCGCCACGCGGCCGCCCCCTGGACCTACGAGCATCCGCGTCACGTTGGCTGGGCGGTGGGCTGCTGCATCGTCGGGCGCACCCACACGCTGCGCGAGCTCGGGCCGTTCGACGAGCGCACGTTCATGTACGGCGAGGACCTCGACCTCTGCCTCCGCGCCGCGGACGCCGGGATCGAGACCTGGTTCCGGCCGGATGCCCGCGTGCTCCACCACGCCGCGCACAGCTCCGAGCAGGCGTTCGGCGGCGAGCCGTTCGAGCTGCTCGCGCGGCGCCGCCGCGCGGTGATCGGCGAGCGCCGCGGGCGCGGGCGCGCGCTGGTCGACCACCTGCTCCAGGCGCTCACCTTCGCCGACCGCATCGCGCTCAAGACCCTCACCCGCAGGCCCACCGCGCGCGAGCGCGCGCAGCTCCGCGCGCTCGGCCAGGCCAGCGCCGAGGAGCCACCGGAATGAGCCCGGAGCCCGTGGCCATCAACGGGCGCGCCGCCGCCCGCCGCGAGATCGGCGGCGTGGAGCGCCTGGCTCGTGAGATGGCCGAGCTCCTGCCCGCGCTCAACCCGGAGCGCTACCGCGTGGTCAAGCCGCCGCAGTGGCTCGCCCATCGCGCCGGACACGTGTGGGAGCAGGCCGCGCTCCCCGCCCTTGCGCGCGACTCACTGCTGATCTACTCGCCCGCCAACCT
>DASXCV010000333.1:0-2761 GCA_036491015.1 Thermoleophilaceae bacterium
GTGGCCGTCTGCGAGATCGACGATCAGACGATCGGGTCCGGGCGCCTGGGACCGGTCACCGCCGAGCTGCAGGGTGTCTTCCACGACGCGCTGCTCGGCCGTGACGAGCGCTACCTGGAGTGGCTGGACATCGTGCCCGCCCGGACGCCTTCGGCTCCCGCGAGCGCGGGATAGGCATGCCTCGGATCGAGCTGTATGACACGACCCTGCGCGACGGAATGCAGGGCGAGGGGATGTCGCTGTCGGCGGGCGAGAAGCTGCGGGTCGCGCACCGGCTGGACGAGCTGGGGATCGACCTGATCGAGGCCGGCTTCCCGAGCTCCAACCCCAAGGAGCTCGAGCTGTTCGGCCTGCTCGCGCACGAGACGTTCTCCCACTCCCAGCTCGCCGCGTTCGGGATGACCCGGCGGCGGGGCGCGCCGGCCGACCAGGACCCGGCGCTTCGAGTTCTCGCCGACTGCGTCGCCCCGGTATGCACGATCGTCGGCAAGACCTGGTCGCTGCACCTGGAGAAGGTGGTCAGGGTCTCCCGCGCCGAGAACCTCGCGATGATCGCCGAGTCGGTCGCCTTCCTGCGCGGCGAGGGCAAGCGCGTGATCTATGACGCCGAGCACTTCTTCGACGGCTACGCCGACGACCCCGGCTACGCGCTCGACTGCCTGCGCGCCGCGGCCGGCGCCGGCGCCGAGACGGTCGTCTGCTGTGACACCAACGGCGGGACGCTGCCGCACGTGCTCGGCGCGGCGATGTCCGACGTGGTGGCGGTGCTGGCAATCGGCCCCCACCCGCCCGTGCAGGTCGGGATCCACACCCACGACGACGCCGGTTGCGGCGTGGCCAACTCGCTCGCCGCGGTCCAGGCCGGCGCGCGGCATGTGCAGGGGACGATGAACGGGTACGGCGAGCGCTGCGGCAACGCCAACCTCGTCTCGATCCTGCCCGCGCTCCAGCTCAAGCTCGGCTACGAGTGCGTGAGCGAGGAGCAGATCGCGCGCCTCACCGAGACCTCGCACCTCGTCGACGAGATCTGCAACGTGTCGCCGAACGCAAACCAGCCGTACGTGGGCAAGAACGCGTTCGCCCACAAGGGCGGCATGCACGTGGCCGGGATCGTGCGCGACGCACGCACGTTCGAGCACATGGACCCGGCCGGGGTGGGCAATGACCGTGAGCTCCTGATCTCCGAGCTGTCCGGCAAGGGCACGGTGCAGGCACGCGCCGAGCAGCGCGGCGTGCAGCTCGACGAGACGGCCGCGGCGCGCGTGGTGGACCGCGTGAAGGAGCTCGAGCACCGCGGCTTCCAGTTCGAGGCCGCCGACGGCTCGTTCGACCTCCTCATCAAGAAGGAGATGGGCGACTACGAGCCGCTGTTCCGGCTCGAGTCCTGGCGCGCCACGGTGGAGAAGCGCGAGGACGGCAAGCTGGTGACCGAGGCCACGATCAAGATCTGGGTCGAAGGAGAGCGCTACATCCGCACGGCGGAGGGCAACGGTCCCGTGAACGCGCTCGACCGCGCGCTGCGGTCGGCGATCGGGGAGACCTACCCCCACCTGCGGGACATCGAGCTCGTCAACTTCAAGGTGCGCATCCTCGACGAGACGAAGGGCACCGGCGCGATCACCCGCGTGCTGCTCGATGCGAGCGACGGCACCGACACCTGGGGCTCGATCGGCGTGTCCGAGAACATCATCGAGGCGAGCTGGGAGGCGCTCGTGGACTCGCTCGAGGCGGGCATGCTGCCGCGCCGCGCCGAGCACTCGCGACGTCCCGCGGCCACCGTCGAGCGCGCGCCGCGCCCGTGAGCGGCGAGCCCATCCCGCTCTCGCAGCCGCTGATCGGCGAGCGCGAGGAGCAGCTCGTGCTCGACACGCTGCGCTCCGGGCGGCTGTCGCTCGGGCCGATGCTCGCCCGCTTCGAGCGGGACTTCGCCGAGCGCCTCGGGACGAGCCACGCCGCCTCCGCGGTGTCGTCTGGCACCGCGGGGCTGCACCTGGCGCTGCGCGCCGCCGGCGTCGCGGCGGGCGACGAGGTGATCACTTCGCCGTTCAGCTTCGTGGCCTCCGCCAACTCGATCCTGTACGAGGGCGCGCGCCCGGTGTTCTGCGACATCGACGAGCACACGCTCAACCTCGACCCCGAGGCCGCTGCCGCGGCGGTCACCGAGCGAACCACCGGCCTGATGCCCGTGCACATCTTCGGCTACCCGGCCGACCTGCCGGCGTTCGAGCAACTGGCCGCCCGCGAGAACCTCTTCATCGTGGAGGACGCCTGCGAGGCGCTCGGCGCCGTGCACGCGGACGGCACGCCGGTCGGCGCGCGCGGGCACCTCGCCACGTTCGCCTTCTACCCCAACAAGCAGATGACCACCGGCGAGGGCGGCATGGTGATCTGCCCGACTCCGGAGCTCAAGCAGCGCATCGACAGCGAGCGCAACCAGGGCCGCGCGCCCGACATGAGCTGGCTCGACCACGACCGGCTCGGCTTCAACTACCGGCTCTCGGATCTCGCGTGCGCGCTCGGCATCGCCCAGCTCGAGCGGCTCGACGAGCTGCTCGCGGGGCGGCAGCGTGCGGCGTCCCTGTACGCCGAAGCGCTCGCGGACGTCGAGGGCATCGAGCTGCCCTACCCGGACACGGGCGGCGATCGCCGGTCGTGGTTCGTCTACGTGGTCAAGCTGCCGCGCGACGTGGACCGCGACGGCGCGATCGAGGCCCTGCGCGAGCGCGGGATCGACGCGAAGCCGTACCTGCCGGCGATCCAC
>DASXCV010000334.1:0-2071 GCA_036491015.1 Thermoleophilaceae bacterium
GCGCCGAACTCCATGAACCCGAACACGGCAGCGCGGTCGAGCCGCTGGAGCGCCGGCACGCGCTCGAACAGCTGCTTCGTGCGCTCCTTGTAGACGAAGTCCATCTTCGGGAACGTCCAGCCGGCCGAGCGCTGGTAGACGTCGATCTGCCGGGCGATCGGCTGGATCTGCGGCACGGTCTGGATCGCGCTGCAGCCGCTGCCGATCACCGCCACGCGCTTGCCGCGCAGCTCCACGTCGTGGCGCCACTCGGCGGTGTGGAAGGCCGGGCCCTCGAAGCTGTCGAGCCCGCGGAGCGGCGGGACCGACGGCACCGACAGCTGCCCGCAGGCCGTCACGAGCACGTCCGCCTCGTGCGGCCCGGCGCTCGTCTCGAGCACCCACTTCAGCCGCTCCTCGTCCCAGGTCGCGCGCGTGACCTCGGTGTTCGTCTTGATCCGGTCGAGCACGCCGTGCGAGCGCGCGACGTCCTCGAGGTAGGCCTGGATCTCCGCCTGCGGCGCATAGCGGCGCGACCAGCGCGGGTTGGGTGCGAACGAGAACTCGTAGAGATGCGACGGCACGTCGCACGCGGCGCCCGGGTAGGTGTTGTGGTGCCACACGCCGCCCACCCGCTCGCCCTTCTCGAACACGGTCACGTCCTGGTAGCCCGCCCGCTGCAGCATCACCACGGCGCCGACGCCGCCGAAGCCGGCTCCGACGACCGCGACCGAACGCGTGGGCTTGGCGCCGTTCGTGCTCATGGCGCCCAGCCTAGTCGCCGCGCCCCGTTCAGCCTCAGGCAGCGCTCCCAGGTCTGCGCGTAGGTCAGCTCGGACCCTCCGCAGATGAAGGCCGCGCGAGCCGGCGCGACCTGCGTGGCGCGCCGCAGCGGCGCGATCATCGAGGGCATCTGATCCGCTCCTTCCCCCGGACCGGGGACACCGTTGGCCGCAGCTTAACGCCGCCCACGCATCCGATCTGGCATCTTTACGCTCGTGAGGGGACTCGTAGCGTTGCTGGTCGCGGTGGTGCTATGCGCTCTGCTCGGAGCCGCGAGCGCTGATGCGCGGCTCGTCGCCCGTGGCAGCGCGGAGCAGGTGCAGGTGACCGGCGTGAAGCACCGCGTGCACGTCCTGCTGTTCAACAAGAGCGGACACCGGGTCCAGTCGAGGCGCGCCGACTCGCTCGGCGGCCTGGTCTTCCGGAACGTCAAGCCCGGTCCGGGCTACCGGGTGCGCAGCGGCTCGTCGAAGTCCGCGCGCCTCACCGTGATGTCCGACCGCTCGGCTCCGCCCAGCACGAAGTTCTACGGCCAGAAGATCCCCTCGAACGGCTACGGCTACCTGACCACGCGCGACGGCACCAAGCTGGCGATCGACGTGCACCTCCCGAGCGGCAAGGGCCCGTTCCCGACGCTGATCGAGTACTCGGGCTACGGCTACGCGAACCCCGTCACCGCGGAGAGCTCGATCGAGCAGATCGCCACCCTGCTCGGCTTCGCGGTCGTGGACGTGAACATGCGCGGCACCGGCTGCTCGGGCGGCGCCTTCGACTACTTCGAGCGGCTGCAGGGCCTCGACGGCTACGACGTGATCGAGACGGTCGCGCACCAGCCCTGGGCGCTGCATCACAAGGTCGGGATGATGGGCGTCTCCTACGGCGGCATCAGCCAGCTGTTCGTGGCGGAGACGCGCCCGCCCGACCTCGCCGCCATCGCCCCGCTGTCGGTGATCGACAACACAGCGTCGACGATCTACCCGGGCGGGCTCCTCAACACCGGCTTCGCGCTCCAGTGGGCAAAGGACCGCGTGCACGACGCCGAGCCGGCCTCGGCCACCGGCGGGCAGGCCTGGGCGCTCAAGCAGATCAAGGCGGGCGACAAGACCTGCAAGACCAACCAGGTGCTCCACGGCGATGCCGTCAACCTCGTCTCGAAGACCTACGCCAACAGCTTCTACGTGCCGAAGGTCGCGGACCCGCTGTCGCCGATCACGTTCGTCCACAAGATCAACGTGCCCACGTTCATGGCCTGCCAGTGGAACGACGAGCAGACGGGCGGGCACTGCCCCGACCTCGCCGAGCACTTCAC
>DASXCV010000335.1:0-22455 GCA_036491015.1 Thermoleophilaceae bacterium
GCGGAGGCCAAGATCTTCGAGGAGCAGGCCGCGGACAAGCCGGAGAACGTGCGCCCGAAGATCGTCGAGGGCCGGATCAAGAAGTGGCTCGACGAGATCGTGCTGCTCAACCAGCCGCACGTGAACAGCGACAAGCACGACGGCAAGACGATCGAGGAGCTGCGCGCGGCCGCCGCCTCCAAGACGGGCGAGAACGTCGTGATCCGGCGCTTCACCCGCTACGTGGTGGGGGAGGAATAGGCAGCGCCGTGGAAGACGGAAGACCCGCCTTCCGCCGCATCCTTCTGAAGCTCTCCGGAGAGTCCCTGATGGGCTCGCTGGACTACGGCGCCGATCCCGAGCGCATCGCCGCGATCGCCGAGCAGATCCACCGGGTGGCCGACCGCGGCGTGGAGGTGGCGATCGTGGTGGGCGGCGGCAACATCTACCGCGGCCTGCGCGGTGCTGCCGAGGGCATGGACCGCGCCACCGGCGACTACATGGGCATGCTCGCCACGGTGCTGAACGCGCTGGCGCTCCAGGACGCGCTCGAGAAGCGCGGGGCCCACACGCGGGTGCAGTCGGCGATCACGATCAGCGAGGTGGCCGAGCCCTACATCCGCCGCCGCGCCATGCGCCACCTCGAGAAGGGCCGCATCGTGATCTTCGCCGGCGGCACCGGCAACCCGTTCTTCACCACCGACACCGCCGCCGCCCTGCGCGCGCTCGAGATCCACGCGGAGGCCATCCTGATGGCGAAGAACAGCGTGGAGGGCGTTTACGACGCCGACCCGCGCACGACGCCCGACGCGAACTTCATCCCGGAGATCACGCACCACGAGGCGATCGAGCGCCGGCTGCAGGTGATGGACTCGACAGCGCTGTCCCTGTGCATGGACAACATGCTTCCGATTTACGTGTTCAACGTCGACGACGAGCGGAACATCGACCGGATAGTGTCCGGCGAGCGAGTGGGGACGGTGGTATCGACATGAGTTCTCGGACGTCCGGAAGCAGTCCTGCAAGATCAGGACGTGGGGCCGGATGCCCCACGGAGGTAACCAAATGAGCGAGCTGATCGACGAGCTTCTTGCGGACGCCGGGGAGCGCATGCAGAAGTCGGTCGAATCGACGCGCAACGAGTTCTCGACGGTGCGCACAGGGCGCGCCTCGCCGCATCTGCTCGACCGCATCGACGTCGACTACTACGGCGCCGTCACGCCGCTTCGCCAGCTCGCCAACATCTCCGCCAGCGAGGCGCGACTGCTCACCGTCACGCCGTACGACAAGTCCTCGATCAAGGCGATCGAGAAGTCGATCATGGAGTCCGACGTCGGGCTCACGCCGTCGAACGACGGCAACGTGATCCGCCTCACCATCCCGGAGCTCACGGAGGAGCGCCGCAAGGAGCTCGTGAAGGTGGTGCACGGGATCGCCGAGGAGGGCCGGGTGGCGATCCGCAACGTGCGCCGCGACATCATGCACGACCTCCGCGAGCTCAAGAAGGAGGGCGAGGTGGGCGAGGACGAGGAGCGCCGCGCGGAGTCGGAGCTGCAGAAGCTCACCGACACGCGCACCGGCGAGATCGACGACTTCCTGTCCGGCAAGGAAGAAGAGATCCTCGAGGTCTAGCGGCCGGCCCGGCGGCCGCCCGCGGCAGGCTATGCCAGCGCGTTACGTCGCCATCATCATGGACGGCAACGGCCGCTGGGCGCAGCAGCGCGAGCTGGACGTGGGCGAGGGGCACCGGGCCGGTGCTCGGGCGCTTCGGCGTACGGTTGAGAACGCTGTCGACCTCGGCCTGGTCGAGCTCACGGCCTACGCGTTCTCGACCGAGAACTGGACGCGGCCGACGCCCGAGGTGGAGGCGATCATGGAGCTGTTCGGGGAGATGATCCAGTCGCAGACGCCGGACCTCGACGAGGAGGGTGTGCGGATGAAGTTCGTCGGGCGGCGCGAGGGAGTGTCAAAGGACCTGCTCGCGCAGATGGACTGGGCCGAGCGCGAGACCGCGGCCAACGACCGCATGACGCTGTTCGTCGCGTTCAACTACGGCGGGCGGGCTGAGATCCTGGATGCGGCGGAGAGGTATGCCGGTGGTGGCGAGGAAGAGTTCGCGCGCCATCTGTACGCGCCGGACATGACCGATCCCGAGCTCCTGATCCGCACCAGCGGCGAGCGCCGCATCTCGAACTTCCTGCTGTGGCAGTGCGCGTACTCGGAGCTCGTGTTCTCCGACGCGCTGTGGCCGGACTTCGAGCGCGCGGACCTCGAGGCTGCCCTCGAGGAGTTCGACCAGCGCCAGCGCCGCTTCGGGGCGCGCTAGCGCGATGGCCTCGGAGCCGCGTCGCCGGCCGCCGCCGAAGCGCCGCCCGCAGCGGCGGCGCCGGCGCAGGGGGCGCTCGGACCTCGGCGCCCGCATCCTCGCCGCGCTGCCGGCGATCGCGTTCGTCATCCTCATCACGTACAAGGGCGGGCTCGTGTTCGTGGCTGCGCTGTTCGTCGTGGGCATGGTCTGCATGGCGGAGCTCTACAAGCTGATGGGCCGCGCCCGGCCGGTGGCGCTCGCCGGCTACATGGGGCTTGCGGGTCTGCTGCTGGCAGCCCACTACGGCGACCAGTTCCAGATCCTGCTCGTGTTCGTCGCCGCGTTCCCGGTCACGTTCTTCCTCGCGCTGGCGAGACCGCAGCGGGAGAACGCGGCCTGGGGCATCGCGGCCACGCTGTTCGGCATCGCCTGGATCGGCCTCGCGCTCAGCCATGCGGTGCTTTTGCGCCAGCTTCCGCACGGCGGCGCGCTCGTCGTGGACGTGCTGATCGGGACCTTCGTCGGCGACACCTGCGCCTACCTCGGCGGGCGCGCCTGGGGTCAGCGCCCGCTCGCCCCGCGCATCTCGCCGAACAAGACGGTGGAGGGGCTGATCGTCGGCATCATCGGCGGCACGCTCGCGTTCTGGGGCTTCCAGGTGGCCTACCAGAACACCTTCCTGGGCGGGGCGCACGCCTTGCTGATGGGCTTCTGCATCGCCCTGGTGGCGCCGGTGGGCGACCTGTTCGAGTCCCTGATCAAGCGTGACCTCGACGTGAAGGACACGGGAAAGGTGTTCGGGCCGCACGGCGGAGCGCTCGACAGATTGGACGCGGTGTTCTTCACGGCCGTGGCCGGTTACTACCTGGCACTCGCACTGATGTAGGAGATCGCAGCCGGTTGGGCGGCGTGGCCTTGACACCGGGGCTGCCGGGCGCTCGAATACCTCTTGGCCCCTCACAGGTGACAGGGCGCGTGGGGTCGAGTCCTGTCACCTGTGAGGGGCCGAGCCGTGACCGGTACGCTCTGCGGGTACTTCAGGGGAGAGGCTCGTTTGCTCAAAGACCTGACCGTGGTTATGCCGGACCGTCCGGGAACGCTCGCGCACCTAGCCGAAGAGATCGGCAAGGCGCAGATCAACATCGAGGGCTTCTCCGGCGACAACGTCGAGGGCACCGCCGTCCTGCACCTGCTCGTGGAGGACAACCGCCTGGTGCGGAAGATCCTGGAGGCAGCGGGCCTCGAGATCCGCGAGGAGCGGGACGTGCTCGTGATCGACACCGACGACCGCCCGGGCGCGCTAGGCGGAATCGCGCACCGGATCGCCGCCACCGGCGTGAACATCGACTTCCTCTACGGCGTACGCGGCCGGCTCGTGTTGGGAGTCGACGACTTCGACAAGGCCGAGGGCGCGCTGTAGCTGGAGGCGCGGGCTGCGGCTAGTAGGGCGACGGTCCGCCGAACATCTCGCCGAGCCGGGCGGCCACGCGCAGGTCGCCCTCGATCTCGATCCTGCCCTGCAGGAGGGCGCGGGCGGGGTGGAGGTCGCCACCGGCGATGCGGGCGAAGTCCGGCAGCGCCATGCGCAGCAGGACGTCGGGTGAACCGCCGTTGCCCTGCACGGCGGAGGCCTTGCCGTCGCGGACTCGGAGCGTCCAGAAGTCGGGCGGCGCGTGGCCGTTGGCCACGTGCGTGAGCTCGTACACGATGTCGCCCTCGAAGTCGCCGGACACCTCGTGCACGTACGCGCGCGCCATCGCGCCGAACAGCGCCTTCTGCGTGACGCCGCGGCTGAAGCGCTTGTCGACCTCCGCGTCGGAGCGGCCGGCCACCTGCTTGCCGAGCCACCTCTGCCCGCCCTGCTGCGCCACGCGCCGTAGCTCGGCGGCCGCGAGTGAGGGCAGCCGCGCGAGGTCGATGCCCGTGCTGCGGCGCCGCTCGCGCGCGAGCTCTGCCTGCTCGTCCACGCGGTAGGCGGCAGGCGCCGTACGCGCGGGCTCGCGGCGAGCCAGCGCGCGCTCGATCGCGGGCGCCAGGCGCTCCATCTTCGCGCGCTCGCGCTCGTCCGCCTGCGGGGCGAACTGCGGGATCACCTGCTCGCCGAACAGCTCGAGGCTGTGGCAGATGTCCTCATGCTTGTTGTTGCCGGCCTGGAGGACGAACACGATCTGGTCGACGCCCTGCGCCTCATAGCGACGGCACAGCTCGGCGATCTGGTCGGGCGTGCCGACCGCCCCGCGCAGCGTGCCCACGCCCTCCTGCAGCAGCTTCACGCCGAGCGGCAGGTTGTCGGCGTTGAAGCCCCGGCGTGAGAAGCCGGTCTCGTCGCGGCGCTCGCCGAACTCGTCCCAGATGTTCGTGATCCCCGGCTCGTGCGGTGAGATCCCGTAGTAGTGCACGAGCGAGTAGCCGAAGAAGCTGCCGCCGTCCGCGCCGCGCTCGATTGCCTGCTCCTCGTCCTCGTGGCACATCATCGGCAGGACGACCGTCACGTTGGGGTTCACCGCGAAGCCGGCCGGCACGCACTCGTCGGACTCGATCAGCGAGTAGTACTCGTCCACCCACTTGCCGGCGTCCTCCGGCTCGACAAACGAGAACGACAGCGCGCCGATCCCCTTGCGCGCGGCGAGGTGAATCGTCTCGCGCCGGCTGCAGGCCACCCACAGCGGCGGGTGCGGCTTCTGGAAAGGCTTCGGCACGACATTGCGCGGCGGCATCCGGAAGTGCTCCGAGTCCCAGCCCGCGAACGGCTCCTCCACGAACATGCGCGTGATCGCGTCGAGCGCCTCGTCCCACATCTGGCGCTTCTGGTCGCGCTCCACGAGGAAGCCGCCGAGCTCAGCGGCCGAGCTCGACTCGCCGGTGCCGAACTCGAGCCGGCCGTCGCAGATCAGGTCGAGCGTGGCGATGCGCTCCGCCACGCGCGCCGGGTGGTTCACCTGCGGCGGGATCTGGACGATGCCGTGGCCGAGCCGGATGCGCTTCGTGCGCTGCGAAGCCGCCGCCAGGAACACCTCCGGCGCCGAGCTGTGCGAGTACTCCTCGAGGAAATGGTGCTCGACCTCCCACACGCAGTCGAAGCCCACGCGATCGGCGATCTCGACCTGTTCGAGCGCGTCTTTCAGCAGCTTGTGCTCGGCGCCGTTCTCCCACGGGCGCGGGAGCTGGTGCTCGTAGAAGATCCCGAAGCGCATCCCGCCCCATCGTACGGGTAGCCGTATCGGCGGCGGCGCGCGGCCGGGTTAACGTCGCCCGTGATGGGGAGCCTGGCCCGCCGGGTGCTGGTAACTACAGACGTCGCGCGCAAGCGGCTCGAGCGCTCGCTGCACGACGGCGCGCAGCAGCGCCTCGTGGCTGCCACGACCACGCTCGGGCTGGCGCTCAGGCGGCTCGAGCACGGGGAGGATGGCGCCGCCGAGCTCGTGGAGGAGGCGTCGGCCGAGCTCGCCCAGTGCGTCGAGGACCTGCGGGACCTGGCGCGTGCCATCTACCCGACGGTGCTGTCCGAGCGCGGGCTGCCGGGGGCGCTGAACGACCTGGCCCGGCGCGCCGCCGGAGTGGTGGAGATCGAGGCGGTGCCGGAGGAGCGGCTCCCCGAGGCGGTCGAGCTGACGGCATATCTGGTGGTGTCGGAGGCGCTGGCGGGGCCGGGCGACGCCGTGGTGAGCGTGCGCTCGGAGGGATCGGCGCTGGTGGTGTCTGTGAGCGGCGCCGCCGTGCCGGAGGACCATCTCGAACGCTTGCGGGATCGCATCGAGGCGCTCGACGGCAGCATCGAGGGTGACGAGGGCAGCTCTCTGCGCGCGGTCATCCCCATCTCCGTCGGTTGAGGGATTCGGGGGCCGGGAGGACCCAAATCCTTCAGTGAACCGTTAAGCGCCCGCCTATCCTCTGGTTCGTGCGAAGGGTGATCATCCTGGGCTCGACCGGGTCCATAGGTACGCAGGCGCTCGACGTGGTCGGGCGCAGCGACGAGCTCGAAGTGGTGGGCCTGTCCGCGTCCACGAACGCCGACCAGGTGCTCGAGCAGGCGAAGAGGTTCGGCGTTGAGCGCGTGGTGCTCGCCGACGAGACCGCCGCCGCGCGGGCCGCAGAGCAATGGACCGGCGGCGAGGTGCTGGCCGGCGGCGAGGGGCTCATAGAGCTGATCACGGACACCGACTGCGACCTCGTGCTGAACGGGCTCGTTGGGTCGGCCGGCCTGGGCCCGACCGTGGCCACCCTCGGCGAGGGCATCGACCTCGCGCTCGCCAACAAGGAGAGCCTCGTGGTTGGCGGCGAGCTCGTGACCGCGCTGGCGGAGGCCACCGGCGCCCGCATCATCCCTGTCGACTCCGAGCACTCCGCGCTGCACCAGCTGATCGCGGCCGAGAAGCCCGGCACGGTGGACAAGCTGATCCTCACGGCGTCCGGCGGCCCGTTCCGTGGGCGCTCCGCCGCCGAGATGGAGAACGTGACGATCGACGAGGCGCTCGCCCATCCCACGTGGGCGATGGGCGGCAAGATCACGATCGACTCCGCCACGCTGATGAACAAGGGCCTCGAGCTGATCGAGGCGCACCACCTGTTCGGCATCGGCTACGAGCGGATCGACGTGGTGGTTCACCCGCAGTCGATCATCCACTCGCTGATCCAGCTGAACGACGGCGCCTCACTTGCCCACATGGGCTACCCGGACATGCGCGTGCCGATCTCGTACGCGCTGCACTGGCCGGAGCGGGCCGACGTGCCGGTGAAGCCGCTCGACCTGGCCGAGCTGGGCCGGCTCACGTTCGAGCTGCCCGACGTCGAGGCGTTCCCCTGCCTGCGGCTGGCGCGCGAGGCGGCCGTGGCCGGCGGCACCGCGCCGTGCGTGCTCAACGCCGCGAACGAGGTGGCGGTGGGCGCGTTCCTCGACGGCCAGCTGAACTTCACCGGGATCGCCGAGGTGATCGAGCGCGCGCTCGCCGACCTGCCGGCCGAGCCCGTGCGCCACTTCTCGGACCTGTACCGCGCGGACGCCGCGGCGCGCGCTCTCGCGGACGAGCTGATTCAGGGCGTGGCGGCGTGAGCTGGGCGATCATCGCCCTCGGCTTCATGGCGCTGATCGTGCTCCACGAGCTCGGTCACTTCACGGCGGCGAAGGCCGTCGGAATGCGCGTCGAGCGCTTCGCCCTGTTCTTCCCGCCGCTGATCGTGAAGAAGAAGTTCGGCGAGACCGAGTACGGCATCGGCGCGATCCCGCTGGGCGGCTACGTGAAGATCAGCGGCATGAGTCCGGCCGAGGAGCTGCCGGACGAGGTGCGCACCCGGGCCTACTACTCCCAGCCGGTGTGGAAGCGGATCGTGGTCATCGGCGCGGGGCCGTTCGTGAACCTCGTGATCGCGTTCGCGGTGCTGCTCGTCTTCTGGGGCGCGATCGGTGCGCCCACGCAGACCAAGCAGGTCGGCGCGACGCTGCCCGGCTATCCCGCGCAGAACATCCTGCAGAAGAACGACCAGATCGTCTCGGTGGACGGTCAGACCGGCGACGCGCCGAAGATCTCGCGCCTCATCTCCGCGCACAAATGCGCCGTACAGCCGCCGACCAAGGGCTGCGTCGCGCAGACCCCCGCGCATCTCGTGGTCAAGCGGGACGGGAAGCTCGTGCCCCTCGCCATCAACCCGAAGTACGACCCGGCCTCCAAGCGGATGCTGGTCGGCTTCAGCTATGCGATCTCTCACCACCCGGAGGGCATCGGCCGGGCGCTGTCCGACAGCGTGAACGACTTCTGGTATGTCGCAAGGCAGACGGCCAGCCTGCCCGCCCGCATCCTGAACTCGCACGAGCGCAAGCAGATCAGCGGCGTGGTGGGGGTGAGCGACGTTGCCCACACCACGATTCAAACAGACCCCGCGCTGGCGGTCCGGCTGCTCGCGATCGTGTCGCTGTCGCTCGCGATCGTGAACCTCTTTCCGTTCCTGCCGCTTGACGGCGGGCACATCTTCTGGGCGGTGGTCGAACTGTTCCGGCGACGGCCCGTGTCCTATAGCGTCATGGAGCGCGCCGGGATCGTGGGCTTCATGCTCGTGGTCATGCTGTTCATCATCGGCTTGACGAATGACATAGGCCGGATCAACAGCGGCGGCTTCTGACCTGCGATATTCCGCGTAGCAACGGAGGAGGAGAGGGATGGCGACAATCGAGGCCACGCGCTCGGACAGGCCCGTGGGGCTTGAGGCGTCGACGCTCTGCGAGGCGTTCCAGCTCACGTCGGCGGCGTATCCGGACCGCGTCGCGCTGCGCCTGAAGGGCGGCGAGCTCGAGATCACCTGGGGCGAGTACGCAGGCAAGGTCAGGAAGCTCGCGGCCGGCCTCGCGAGCCTCGGGCTCGGACCCGACGAGACGCTCGGGATCATGCTCACGAACCGGCCCGAGTTCCACTTCGCCGACACCGCCGCGATGCACGTCGGCGCCACGCCGTTCTCGGTCTACAACACCTACACGGCGGAGCAGATCGCGTACCTCGTCTCCGATGCCGCCAACCCCGTGCTCATCACCGAGCAGGCGTTCCTCGAGCACGTGCTCGAGGTGCAGAAGGCCGCGAACTCGCTCAAGCACGTGGTGGTGGTCGACGGCGAGGCGCCGGAGGGCGTGCTCACGCTCGACGAGGTGATGGAGCGCGGCGAGGAGGGCTTCGACTTCGACGCCTCCTGGCGGGCGGTCAAGCCCGACGACATCCTCACGCTGATCTACACCTCGGGCACCACCGGGCCGCCCAAGGGCGTGCAGCTCACGCACGACAACCTGATCCAGGCCGTGCGCTCGTTCGACCAGATCATCGCCTTCCCGAACGACGGCCGCGTGGTCTCGTACCTGCCGATGGCGCACATCGCGGAGCGCAACTGCTCGCACTACCTGCCGCTGATGCTCGGCTTCAGCGTGACCTGCTGTGCGAACCCGCGCGAGGTGGTGGGCTACCTGCCCGAGGTGCGGCCGACGTGGTTCTTCGCCGTGCCGCGCATCTGGGAGAAGCTCAAGGCGGCGATGGAGGCGGGCATGCAGGCCGAGCAGGACGAGGAGCGCAAGAAGGCCACGCTCTGGGCGCTCGACGTGGGCCTGCGCAAGGTGCGCGCCGAGCAGGCGGGCGAGGAGGTCTCGCAGGAGCTCGCCGCCGAGTACGCCAAGGCGGACGAGCAGGTGCTGTCCAAGATCCGCGGCATGCTCGGCCTCGACGAGCTCGAGTCGCTGAACGTGGGCGCGGCCCCGACCCCGCGCGAGGTGATCGAGTTCTTTCACGCGCTCGGGCTGCCGCTGGCCGAGCTCTGGGGCATGTCGGAGACCACCGGCGCGGGCGCCTGCAACCCGCCCGGGAAGGTGAAGATCGGCACGGTCGGCCCGGCGGCGCCGGGGATCGAGATCACCCTCGCCGAGGACGGCGAGGTGCTGATCCGCGGGCCGGTGGTGATGCCCGGCTACCGCAACGCTCCCGACAAGACCGCCGAGGCGATCGACTCGGATGGCTTCCTCCACACCGGCGACATCGGCGAGCTCGACGACGACGGCTACCTCAAGATCGTGGACCGCAAGAAGGAGCTGATCATCAACGCGGGCGGCAAGAACATGTCGCCGGCCAACATCGAGGCGAAGGTGAAGGCGGCGCATCCGCTGATCGGCCAGGCCGTCGCGATCGGCGACGGGCGGCCCTACAACGTCGCCCTGATCACGCTCGACCCCGACGTGGCGCCGGCGTTCGCCGGGCAGCACGGGATCGAGGACACGTCGTTCGAGAGCCTCGCGGCCGAGCAGGCGGTGCTCGACGAGGTGCAGAAGGGCGTGGACGCCGCCAACGAGCACCTGGCGCGAGTGGAGCAGATCAAGAAGTTCAAGCTCCTCCCGGTCGATTGGGAGCCGGGTGGCGACGAGCTGACGCCCACGATGAAGCTCAAGCGCAAGCCGATCGCCGAGAAGTACAAGGGCGAGATCGAGGCGCTCTACAACTCGTAACCAGTCTGACACCGCCGCTTAAAGGCGGAGAGTCCCCCAACCGATCACAGGGTTGTGAGTGGGGGACGGCTTGGCCGCGTGTTGGTGATCCTCGTGCCAACGCTGGTTCTCGCGCTCGGGGGCGCAGCACGGGCGGACACACCCACGCACCGGGCGACGATCAAGCGCGTGATCGCGGCCGCCGAGCGCACCCAGGCCGTGCAGAGCTTCCGGCGCGAGCATCGCGACGCGCGCAGGCCGGCGCCGTACTGGGACGGCGTCAAGTGGAACGTCGCCTACTACACGGGTGGCCGGCAGCAGCTCGAGGTGGTGATGACCTCGCGAGACCAGGTCGTCCACATCTGGACGGGGCTCGAGTCGCGCGCTCCGTTCACGCGCGGCGGCTTCGGGGGCACCGTCGACGCGCCGTGGCTCTGGGTCCCGTGCTGCCTGCTGTTCCTCGCGCCGTTCGTCGATCCGCGCCGGCCGTTCCGGATGCTGCACCTCGACCTGCTCGCGCTGCTCGGCTTCGGCGTGTCCTACGGGTTCCTGAGCCACGGCGCGGCGGCCGCCGCGATTTGGAGCTTCTACCCGGTGCTGCTCTACCTGCTGGGGCGGATGCTCTGGACGGGGTTCCGCGGGCGCAGGCAGCGCGGCCGGCTCGTCCCGTATGCGACCACGAAGGTGCTCGTGATCGGGCTCGTGGCGCTCACGGGCGCGCGGATCGGCCTCAACCTGAGCGCGCACACCAGGCTTGACATCTCATACGCCTCGGTGGTCGGAGCCGACCGGATCTGGCACAAGGAGCCGCTCTACGTCGACGACAACGCCCACCCGGACACCTACGGGCCCCTGATGTATGCGGCGTACGTGCCGTTCGAGCTGGCGTTCCCGTGGAAGGGCAACTGGGACTACCTGCCGGCGGCCCACGCCGCGGCGATCGCCTTCGACCTGCTCACGCTGCTCGGGCTCGTGCTGCTCGGCAGGCGCCTGCGGGCGGGGCCGCAGGGCACACGGCTCGGGCTCGCGCTGGCCTGGGCGTTCGCGGCGTTCCCGTTCACGCTCTTCGGGCTGATGGAGAGCACGAACGACGGCTTGATCGCGATGCTGCTCGTATGGATGCTGGTGGTGTTCTCGTCGCCGGCCGCCCGCGGCGCGCTGGTGGGCGCGGCAGCGGCGGCGAAGTTCTTCCCCGGCGCGCTGCTGCCGCTCGTGGCGTTCGGACCGGGTGAGCGCGACCGCCGGAAGGTGGCGGCGTCGCTCGCCGTGGGCGCGGGAATCTTCGTGTTCGCCGTCTGGATGTACCTGCCCGCCGGCGGCCTGCGCGCCTTCTGGAACTGCACGCTCGGGTACCAGCTCACCCGCCCCCCGGACTTCTCGCTCTGGGCGCTCCACTCGGGCATCGGCTGGACGAAGACCGTCCTCGAGGCACTGGCGATCGGGCTCGCCGTGGTGGTGTCGTTCGTGCCGAGACGCCGGTCACTGATACAGGCGGCGGCGCTCGCCGCCGCGGTGACGATCGCGCTCCAGCTCCCGGCCGGGCACTGGTTCTACCTCTACATCGTCTGGTTCATGCCGCTCGTGCTCGTGGCGCTGTTCGGCGCCTATCTCAGCGAGGACGAGCCGGACGGCGGCGAGCTACAGGCCGGCCGCCTCCACGAACAGGTCGACCTGGTCGGGGTCGCTCGAGCTCGGGAAGAACACCAGCTCGTCGGCGCCTGACTGCTCGAACGCTGCCGCGTACTGCTTGACCATGTCGGCGTTGATCGCGGCGCTGCCCGCCACCATGCCCGCCACCTCGTCGCCGAGGAAGCCGTAGTAGTCGCGCAGGTAGTTGTTCGCGTTGCGCTCCGCGTCCGGCCCGAGCGAGTAGTAACAGAGCCCCATCTTGCGCGGCTCGCCCGAGCGCCCCGCCTCCTGCCACGCCGCGTTCAGCTTCTCCACGCCGTCACGGAACTGGTCGGGCGTGCCGCCGCCCATGATCCAGCCGGCGCCGTGCTTGGCGGCGCGCTTGAAGGCGGCGTCGACCGAGCCGCCGAGGATCACCTGGGGCGGGGTGTCGAGATTGGGACCCACCGGCCCGGCGTCGCCCTTCACCTCGCCGGCCCAGACCGCGGCCATCTGCTCCAGCTGGCGGTCGATCACCTTGCCGCGGGTGTGGATGTCGGCGCCGCTCACGTCGAAGTCGTCATCGCGCCCGCCGATGCCGAGCCCGAGCACGAGGCGCCCGCCGGACAGGTGCTGGATCGTCGCGGCCTGCTTGGCGAACAGGACGGTGTTCAGGCGCAGCGGCACCAGCAGGACACTCGTGAGCAGCTTGATCCGGGAGGTCACCGCGGCAGCCGCCGCGAGCGCGGTGAGCGGCTCGTAGTTGCCGTACACGATGCGGTCGATCGTGCCGAGGCTCGAGAGCGAGGTCTGGTCCGCGCGGCGGGCCCATTCCGTGAGCTCGGCGCCGGTCACGCCGGGGATCGTCGCGGGCAAGCCGATTCCTATCTCCATAGATCTGCTCCTCCTTGGACTCGTAAGCTGGCGTTGTGGTGCTCGACGAGCTGCCAGCCTGGGCCCGACTGATGCTAGAGAGCGCTCGCGTCGGGCGCCTTGGGATCGTGGACGACGCCGACCGGCCGCGCGTGCTGCCGGTGACCTTCGCGCTCTGTGAAGGGGCGATCTACAGCGCGATCGACCGCAAGCCGAAGCGCACCGCCGAGCCCGCGCGCCTGCGCTACCTGCGCCGCCGGCCGCACGCCGCGCTCACCGTCGACCACTACGAGGACGACTGGGACCGGCTGGCCTGGGTGCAGGTGCTGGGGCGAGTGGAGCTGCTCGAGGCGGCGGACCACCAGCCCGCGCTCCAAGCGCTCGCCGCCAAGTACGAGCCGTACCGCGACGAGCCGCCACCCGGGCCGCTCGTCAAGCTCGTGCCGGAGCGGGCGCTTCACTGGCGCGCGAGCAGCGGTTAGGGTCGCGCCACTAGCATCGCCAGCCATGCGCAGGCTCGTGATCATGGTGGCGGCAATCGTCCTCGTGGACACGATGTTCTACGCGGCGATCGTGCCGCTGTTGCCGTACTACTCGCACCGCTTCGACCTGTCGAAGGCCGCGGCGGGCGTGCTGGCCGCGTCGTATGCCGCGGGCACGCTGGTGGGCTCGATCCCGGCGGGCTGGCTCGCTGCCCGCGTGGGCGTGCGGCCCACGATCCTGACGGGGCTCGGGCTGATGATCGTCTGCAGCGTCGCGTTCGGCTTCGGGCAGTCGATCCTGGTGCTAGACGTCGCGCGCTTCTTCCAGGGCGTGGGCGGCGCGGCCTCGTGGGCGGCCGGCCTGGCGTGGCTGATGGCGCGCGCACCCGCCACGCGGCGCGCCGAGCTGATCGGCACGGCGCTGGCGGCCGCGATCGCCGGCGGCCTGCTCGGCCCGGTGCTCGGCGCGGTGGCCAGCCAGACGAGCCCGAAGATCGTGTTCTCGCTCGTGGGCGTGCTCGGCCTCGTGCTCTGCTTCTGGACCCTCACGGAGAAGGCGCCCGCTCCCACGGGCGGCCACGGCTTCGGCGCGTTCCGGCCGGCGCTGCGCAACCGCCGGGTGCAGGCGGGCATGTGGCTCACGCTGCTCGGCGCGCTCCTGTTCGGCACGCTCGGCGTGCTCGCACCGCTGCGCATGGACCACCTCGGCGGCAGCGAGGTGGCGATCGGCGCGGCCTTCCTGCTCGCCGCGGCGCTGGCGGCCAGCACCAGCCCCGTCATCGGCCGCATGTCCGACCGCGGCGGCTGGCGCCGTCCCGTGCTGTTCGGGCTCGTCGCCTCCGCCATCTGGGTCCTGCTCCTCCCGCTGCCGAAGAGCGCGGCGCTGCTGTTCGTGCTGATCGTCCTCGCGGACCCGTTCTTCGGCGTGCCCTACCCGCCGGCGGGCGCGATGATCTCGCACGGCGCCGAGCATTCAGGGCTCGACCAGGGCTACGCGTTCGCGCTCTTCAACCTCGCGTGGGCGGGCGGTCAGGTGATCGGCGAGGCCGGCAGCGCGGGGCTCGCGCAGGCCACCTCGGACGCGGTGCCGTACGCGCTGCTGTGCGTGCTCTGCCTCGCCACGGTCGTCGCGCTCGCGCGGCGCGGGCCGCGCGCCCAGCCCGTGTCTCAGCTCAGCTGAACTCCGGCGCGAGCGGCGCGAACAGCGGGCTTGAGAGCTCGTGGCGCAGCTCGGCGGCACTGTGCGGGTAGCGCGACAGCTCGAACGGGCTCTCCGACGGGTGGCTGCCCTGGTTGTACATCACCATCCGCACGCGGCGGTGTGACTTGATCCAGCCGAACAGGCCCTTCACGAAGCCCGGGTTGTCCTGGCCCCACAGCGCCCACTCGCCGAACACGAACGGCTTGTTCGGGAACTCCTTGTAGTAGGCGTTCAGCCCGGAGTAGTTGGGGAACTTGGAGTAGAAGTCGGTGCCCACCCAGTCCACGTAGCCGCTGCCGGGGTAGTAGGCGCGCGGGGAGTTGCCCGCCACGTCCGGGTCGCCCGACACCTCGGGCACGAACAGGAACGAGACCTTGGGCTGGGGGAGGGCGCCGCTCGCGCCGCGCACGGGGGGCAGGCCGAGGCTGTGCAGCTTCGCGTCGATCTGGTCGACGGGGCCACCGCGCATGATCAGCACCATGCGGCGCCAGGCCTGCTTGAAGTTGTGGGTGGAGTGTGCGCCGCCCTTGTAGCCGGGGCCGTATGCGCTGTACGGGTTCCAGGAGCCGTTCATCTCGGCCATGATCCGCACGTACACCACCTCGTCGCTCGCGGCGAACGCGCGGGTGAGGTGGACGAGGTGGGCGTCGCCGTGGCCCGTCGCGATGCCGCGCGGCGTGATGGCCTCCCGGCCGTCGCCGCCCTTGGTGGAGATGTGCACCATCACGCGGGCCTTCTCCCGCTCGGCGTTGCGCAGGTAGCGCGTGTAGTTGTAGTCCCAGGCGGTGAAGGTCTGGATCACGGCGGCGTGCTTGCCGGCGCGAGCGCTGAAGCCCGGCACTTCGGCGTCCTCGCCGGTGATGCTGCCGGACACGCCCGCGAAGACCTTGCCGGCAGGCGGCAGGAAGGTGGCGGCATGCGCGGGGGACACCGCGATGGCGGCGACGGCCAGGGCGAGCGCGCCCGCGAGACGGAGAGAACGCATCTCTACGTGGGTCGGCAGCGGCCCCGCGAGCCTTTAGCTCCATCGCTTGAAATACCCCGGTAGCGGGTAATTGGGGGCTGCAATGGCTTCCAGTGCGTTGGTACGTGCGGCGCTGGGAGCGCTTCTCTTGGTTGTGTGCGTTGTCGCCGCGGGCTGCGGAAGCTCGAGTGCTGGTGGCAAGAGCAACAAGCTCGAAGTCGCGCTCCAAGACGACGCCGTCTTCCTCAGCAGGTCCTACTACGACCGCGATCGAGCGCTCGCCCAGGCACAGCAGATGGGCGTCACGCGCCTGCGCGTGCTCGTGGTGTGGTCGCGCGTGCCCGGCGCCGATCCGAACGCCACGAAGGCGCCCGCTCACCCGCGCTACAACTTCGCGGGCTACGACAGCCTGATCGACGACGCCGCCCAGCACGGCATCCGCGTGCAGCTCGACCTCTCCGGTCCCGCGCCGGCCTGGGCCGCGGGCAACCACAAGCAGGGGATCGTCAAGCCGGACGCCTCCGAGTTCGGCGACTTCGCCGCGGCCGCCGCCAAGCACTTCAAGGGCCGAGTGGATCGCTACAGCATCTGGAACGAGCCGAACTACGTCGGCTGGCTGGCGCCCCAGAGCGCCGAGCCGAGCCTCTACCGCGCGCTCTACATCCAGAGCTACGGCGCGATCAAGAAGGCCGACCCGAGCGCCCAGGTGCTGCTCGGCGAGACCGCGCCGTACGCGGAGTCCGGCCGCGCGATGGCGCCGCTCGAGTTCCTGCGCAAGGTCACCTGCCGCACGCCGATCTACGCCCCGCAGAGGCACTGCGCCCCGCTGCACGCCGACGGCTACGCCCACCACCCCTACGAGTTCGCCAACCCGCCGCAGGCGCCGTACCCGGGCGCCGACAACGTGACGGTCGGCAGCCTCGGCCGCCTCACGGGCGCGCTCGACCGCCTCGCGCAGGCGAAGGCGCTCACCACGCCTCAGGGCAAGCCGCTCGACGTCTACCTCACCGAGTTCGGCTACTTCGCCACCGGGCCCGTGGCCGTGCCGCCGGCCAAGCGCGCCGACTACCTCAAGACCGCCTTCGGCATCGCGGCGCGCAACCCGCGCGTGAAGGAGATGCTGCAGTACATCCTGGTCTCGCCGCCGCCGGGCGTGCGCTTCAACACAAGCCTCATCAACCTGGACGGCAAGCCGACGGTTCCGTTCACGGCGCTCGCGGCGTGGGCTCACAGCAACGCCAAGAGCGGCCGCGTGGCGCCCAATACGGGCGCGATCAAGCTCCCGCCTGCGCCCGGTTCGTAAGGCCGTCGCCGCTAGGATGGGTGCCGATGGCCTCTAGACGCCAGATCTGGGTCGGCGGCGTGCCGATCGGTGGCGGCGCGCCCGTCGCTGTCCAGTCGATGACGAAGACCGAGACGGCCGACTTCGACGCCACCATGAACCAGATCCGCGAGATCGCGGACGCGGGCGGCGACATCGTGCGCTGCGCCGTGCCGCGCGAGAAGGACGTGGATGCGCTCAAGCGGATCGTGGTCGAGTCGCCGATCCCGGTGATCGCCGACATCCACTTCAACTACACGCTTGCCCTGAAGGCGATCGACGCGGGCGCCCACTGCATCCGGCTCAACCCGGGCAACATCGGCGGCCCCGACAAGGTGGCCCAGGTGGCGGAGAAGGCCAAGGCCGCGAACGTGCCCATGCGGATCGGCGTGAACTCCGGCTCGCTGCCCAAGCACCTGCACGAGCTCGAGCGCGAGAACTCGGTGGAGGCGCTGGTACAGGCCGCCGTCGAGTTCGTGCAGCTGATGGAGCGGCTCGACTTCGAGGACTTCAAGGTGTCGATCAAGTCCACGAGCGTGCCGAACACGATCGCCTCGAACCGCCTCTTGTCGGAGAAGATCGAGTACCCGCTGCACCTCGGCATCACCGAGGCGGGCACCAAGTGGTCCGGCTCGCTCAAGTCGGCCGTCGGCCTCGGCACGCTGCTCGCCGACGGCATCGGCGACACGATCCGCATCTCGCTCTCCACCTTCCACGCGGAGGAGGAGGTGAAGGTGGCCTGGGAGATCCTCAAGGCGCTCAAGCTGCGCGAGCGCGGCCCGGTGCTGATCGCCTGTCCCACCTGCGGCCGCCTGCAGTTCGACATGGACACCGTCGTGGCCGAGATCGAAGAGCGGCTCGAGTCCTACGAGCAGCCCATTGAGGTGGCCGTGCTCGGTTGCGCGGTGAACGGCATCGGCGAGGCGTCGCACGCGGACTTCGGGATCACCGGCGCGAAGAACGAGGGCCTGATCTTCGCTGGCGGCAAGCCGCTGCGGAAGGTGGCCACCGAGCGGCTCGTGGACGAGCTGTTCGTGGAGATCGACAAGTCGCTCGACCTCGGCCGCACCGAGGTGGATGCGGACAAGTCGGCCGAGGGCGCCGACTGGCTCGCCAAGATCGAGGAGGAGAACGCCGACGACCTCACGCCGGAGCGTCTCGCCGCGCTCGAGGCCGCGAACGCCGACGGCACGAACGGCAACGGCGAGCTGAAGCCGGCAATGGGCGTGGGGGCGGGGTACAAGCGGATCCGCCTCGACGAGGATCGGTCGCCGACGGCCGGGCGACGCTTCACGCGCTCGTAGCCACTTGACGCTCAGCCGCCTGACCCCGCTCGTCGTCGCCATGCTCGCGGCGGCCGCCATCCTCGCGCCGGCCGCTCGCGCGAACACGAGCCAGGAGTCGATCTTCCAGGACGACTCGATCCTCCTGAACGGCCATCCCGGCCCGTCGCTCGACCTGATGCAGGCGGTCGGCACGACCACGATCCACTCGCTGGCGTTCTGGAACCACATCGCGCCGCACGCGAACTCCACGCGGCGGCCGTCAGGTGACCTGTCGAACCCGAACAGCTACCCGGCCTCGAGCTGGGCGCCCTATGACGCTCTCGTGCGCGAGACGCAGGCGCGCGGGATGGGCCTCCTGCTCACGCCCACCGGCTTCGCGCCCAAGTGGGCCGAGTGCAGGGGCGGGCGCAACTGCAAGCCGAACGCCAAGCTCTACGGCCAGTTCGTGACCGCCCTCGGCAGGCGCTACTCGGGCACGTTCAAGGACGCGTCCGGCAACGTTCTGCCGCCCGTGTCGCGCTGGTCGCTCTGGAACGAGCCCGACCAGCAGGGCTGGCTCAACCCGCAGCCGCAGGCGCCGAAGCTGTATCGCGACCTCGTGTACGCCGGGCTCGCGGCGCTTCGGAAGACGGGGCACAGCCACGACCAGGTGCTGCTCGGCGAGACCGCTCCCGTGGGTCGCGGCAAGAGCACCGACCCGACCACGTTCCTGCTGAACCTCTTCTGCATCGACTCCCACGGCCACCGCCTGCACGGCAGGGCATCGAAGGCCGAGGGCTGCACCCACTTCAAGCGCTTCACGGGCATCACCGGCTTCGCCCACCATCCGTACAACACGAGCGCGACGGGTCCCGCGCTGCGCACGCCGCACGGTCCCGGCGACATCACGCTCGCCACGATGAGCCGGCTCACGAAGGTGCTGCGGCTCGCCGCCCATTCGCACGCCGTGCGCTCGGGCCTGCCGATCTACTTCACGGAGTACGGCATCCAGACGCACCCGCCCAACCGCAAGTACGGCGTGCCGGTGTCCAAGCAGGCGATGTGGCTGAACCAGGCCGACTACCTCGCCTACAGGAACCGGGCGGTGCACAGCGTGGCGCAGTACGAGCTCTTCGACGGCACGGACACCTCGATCTTCACCACCGGCCTGATCTTCCACAGCGGCAAGCAGAAGCCGAGCTACGGCGCCTACCGGCTGCCCGTGTGGGCTTCCAAGAAGGGCTCGCGCACCTCGCTGTGGCTGTGGGTGCGGCCGGCCGCGGGCAAGCCGCAGAACGTGCTCGTGCAGCACGACACGGGCGGTGGCTTCGTGCAGGCCGCCCAGGCGACCACGAACTCGCGCGGCTTCGCCACGCTGAGCGAGCCGGGCACGAGCGGCCGCTGGCGGATCGCCTGGACCGGGCCGGACGGGACGCAGTACTTCAGCCGAATCGCGAGCGTGAGGGACCACTAGCCCGCGCCACGATCTCGTCGATCAGCGCCGACGTTCAGCTCGTCGCGGTCCACCGGACCGTAATCGTGCCGCATAAATAGACTCGGCGCCCAATGACGCGGCTCAGCAGCTACTTCCTGCCCACGCTCAAGGAGGCGCCCGCCGAAGCGGAGGCGCTCTCGCACAAGTTGTTCGTGCGGGCCGGGCTCGCCCGCCAGCTGAGCTCCGGCCTCTGGACGTTCCTGCCCGCCGGCTGGCGGGCCCACCGCAAGGCCGAGCAGATCGTGCGTGAGGAGATCGACGCGATCGGCGGCCAGGAGATGCTCATGCCGGTGCTCCAGCCGGCCGAGCTGTGGCGTACGAGCGGTCGCTACGACATCGACGAGCTGTTCAAGCTGCAGGACCGCCGCGGCGCCGACCTCGTGCTCGGAATGACCTCCGAGGAGGTGCTCACCTTCCACGTGGCGCGCGAGATCCGCTCCTACCGCGAGCTGCCGAAGATCCTCTACCACTTCCAGACGAAGGAGCGGGACGAGCCGCGGCCGCGCGCGGGGCTGCTTCGCACGCGCGAGTTCATCATGAAGGACTCGTACTCGTTCGACCGTGACGAGGCGGGTCTGCAGCACTCCTACGACCTCCACATCGAGGCCTACGACAAGATCTTCGACCGCGCGGGGCTGCGCTGGTACCGGGTGGCGTCGGACGTGGGGATGATGGGCGGCCTCGGCGCGCACGAGTACATGGCGCCCTGCCCGGCGGGCGAGAACGACGTGGCGCTGTCCGACGCGGGCTATGCGGCCAACGTGGAGATCGCGAGTGCCACGCCGCAGCCGGTCGACGGCCTGCCCGAGCCGCTGCCCGCCCCGGAGCGGGTGGAGACGCCCGGAGCCACCACCATCGAGGCCGTGTCGAACATGCTCGGAGTGCCGCCCGCGGCGCTGATCAAGGCGTTCCCTGTGATCGTCGAGGGCAAGGGGCCGCTGCTCGTGCTCACGCGCGGCGACCACCGCCTGAACGAGTTCAAGCTTCAGAATGCGCTCGGCGCACCCGCCCGCCCCGCCGAGGGCGACGAGGTGCCGCGGCTGTTCGGCTCGGTGGGCGGCTTCATCGGGCCCGTGGGCACGACGGTCGACGTGATGGCCGACGAGGCGCTGAGGGGCCTGCACGGCCTCGTGACGGGCGGCAACGAGCTCGACATCCACCTGCGCGGCGTCGAGCCCGGGCGCGACTTCGAGCCCACCTGGGCGGACGTGCGGTCGGTCGAGGCGGGCGACACGGACCCCACTGGCGCCGTGATCCGCATCGAGCCCGCGATCGAGGTGGGCAACATCTTCAAGCTCGGCACCCGCTACACGGTGCCGCTCGGGGGCACGTACCTCGACGCGCAAGACGGCGAGCACCCGCTCTGGATGGGCTGCTACGGGATCGGCCCCGCGCGCATCATGGCGGCCGCCATCGAGCAGTACGCCGACGATGCCGGCATCTCGTGGCCGCGCTCGCTGTCGCCGTTCGACGTCGAGCTCGTGGGCCTCGGCAAGGAGGGCGAGCCCGCCCGCGAGGTGGCCGAGCGGCTCTACGAGGAGCTCAGGCAGGCCGGCTTCGACGTGCTGTACGACGACAGGGACTCCTCGCCCGGCGAGAAGTTCGCGGACGCCGAGCTGCTCGGCTGTCCGCTCAGGCTCACGGTGGGCAAGAAGGGCATCGAGGCTGGCGAGGTGGAGGCGCAGATCCGGCGCGGGCGGGAGAAGCGATCGCTTCCGCTCGAGGGAGCCGCGGAGGCGGCCGCGGAGCTGTGGCAAAGCCTTCCCTGACGCGCCGCCGGCTGCTCGGCCTCGACCGCTCGGGACCGCCCCCGGCGGCCACGGTGTCGGGCGCGCCGCTCAACCCGTGGACGATTCCCAACGCGATCGGCTACGTGCGCATCGCGCTCGTGCCGGTGTTCCTCGTGCTCGCCCTCGGGTCGGGCGACGGGCGCGACACCACCGCCACAGTGATCTACGCGGTGATCGGCGCCACCGACTATCTGGACGGCATGACCGCGCGCGTGACCGGCCAGTACAGCCGCCTGGGCACGCTGCTCGACCCGCTCGTGGACCGGCTGCTCGTGATCTCGGGCGTGATCGTCTGTTACCACTTCGAGCTGCTGCCGCGCTGGGCGCTGCTCGTGCTGGCGGCGCGCGAGCTCGTGATGCTCGTGCTCACGCAGGTGGGAATGCGCCGCGGCATGGACCTGAAGGTGAACATGGTCGGCCGCTGGGCGGTGTGGCCCACGATGTTCTCCCTCTTCCTCGCGATGGTGTCCACCACCTGGGTGGCGGAGGCGCTTCTCTACCTCGGTTTGGCCATGACCCTGTGGGCCACCGCCCTGTACTTCAGGGACGGCTGGAAGGCAATGCAGCAAAACACTCAAGCTTGACTTGAATGTAGGGCTATACTCGCGCTTCGCCAAATCAACGGGGGACCGCATGGAGACCTTTCCCGATCTCGGGGCGCTGACGGATCAAGAGCTCAAGGAGCTGATCCAGCAGCTGACAGAGGAGGAGCAGGAGCTGTCGTACCGCCGCCGCATCCTGCACGGCAAGATCGACATCCTGCGAGCGGAGCTGGTCAACCGGCTGCGCAAGAAGCACGAGGTCGGTGAGCCGGTGATCACAGGCGCAGACGTCCAGCAGCTCACGGACATCCTCGCCGGCAAGGGCATGCCCGGCCCGGGCGACGAGGGCGACTCCACCGAGTAAGAGGCCGCGCATGCACTGTCCTGAGTGCGGCTTCGTGAACGCCGAGGGGGCGAACTACTGCCAGAAGTGCGGTTCGTTCCTTGGCGACGTGAGCGAGGGCGACACCACCGTCGCCTACCAGCTCGACGAGACCGGCGAGCTGAAGCCGGTCGACCTCGAGCCGGTGGTGGCCGAGGGCGCCGCGCTGGTGATCAGATCCGGCGGCGGGCGCTCCGGTGAGAGCTTCACGATCGCCGGCGAGCGGATGACGATCGGCCGCAGCCCCGAGGCCGAGGTGTTCCTCGACGACGTGACCGTGTCGCGCAACCACGCGCTGCT
>DASXCV010000336.1:0-1691 GCA_036491015.1 Thermoleophilaceae bacterium
AGGAAGTGGCCGCAGCCGGACACGCCCGTGTGCATGCGCGCGCCGCCCATCTCCTCGAGCGACACCTTCTCGCCGATCACCATCTCCGCCATGCGCGGCGAGCCGAGGTACATCGAGGCGTTGCCGTCGCGCATGATCACCACGTCGCAGAACGCCGGGATGTACGCCCCGCCGGCCGCGGACGGTCCGAACAGCAGGCAGATCTGCGGGACGATCCCGCTCAGCTTCACCTCGGTGTGGAAGATGCGGCCGGCGCCGCGGCGGCCGGGGAACATCTGCACCTGGTCGGTGATGCGGGCGCCGGCGGAGTCGACGAGGTAGACCATCGGCACGAGGTGCTTGAGCGCCTGCTCCTGGATGCGGATGATCTTCTCGACGGTCTTGGGACCCCAGGAGCCTGCCTTGACGGTGGGGTCGTTCGCCATCACGCACACCGGGCGGCCGGCGATGCGCGCCATGCCGGTGACCACGCCGTCGGCGCCGAAGCCGTCCTGCTCCCAGTTGGCGAGCAGCGCCTCCTCGGCGAACGAGCCGTCGTCCACGAGCAAGCCGATGCGCTCGCGCACGGGCAGCTTGCCCTGCTGCTCCGACTTCTCGTGATGGCGCGCCGGACCGCCGCCGCGCGCGCGTTCTATAGCTTCCCTGAGGTCCAAGCGCTCGGAGGGTACATGCCAATAGTCGAGATACACGACGCCGGAGCCGTCAGGCACATCGTTATGAGCCGTGCCGAGAAGCGCAACGCGCTGAACGAGGAGCTGATCCTGGGGCTGGCGGAGGCGTTCGAAGAAGCGGCCGCGGACGAGACGGTGCGAGCCGTGGTGCTCAAGGGCGACGGCCCGATGTTCTCGGCGGGCATGGACCTCGGCTCGCTGAAGGCGCTGTCCGAGAACCCCGAGCTGATCCACGAGACGCGTGAGCCGATCCTCAAGGCCTGGAACCTCCTCGAGGAGATGCCCAAGGCGACAATCGCCCAGATCCACGGCGGCGCCATCGGCGGCGCGATGGAGCTGGCGCTGGCGTGCGACCTGCGCGTGATGGCCGAGGACGCCGTGGTGGGCCTGGTCGAAACGCGGATCGGGCTGATCCCCGACGTGGGCGGCTGTTCGCGGCTGCCGGCGGTCGTCGGCCTCGGCAACGCCAAGGAGCTGATCATGACCGGCAAGCTGATCGAGGGCCGCGAGGCCCACCGGATCGGCTTCGCCAACCGGATCGCGCCCGTCGGGCTGCTCGACGGCGTGACCGAGCAGCTCACCAACGAGCTGCTGGCGTGCGCCCCGCAGGCGGTCGCCCTCGCCAAGCGAGTGATGGACGCCGCGGCCAAGCCCGACCTCAAGAACTCGCTCGACCGCGAGGTCGAGGCACAGGCCCAGCTGGCGGCGTCACAGGACTTCGCCGAGGGCGCGCAGGCCTTTCAGGAGAAGCGCCAGCCAGCGTACGTCAGCTCGTAAGCGCGCTGGCCAGCTCTTGGGGGACGGCTAGCTTCCGGGGCGCAGCGCCCGCCGCCAGGAGCAGGCGGTCGAACGCGAGGCGTTCACCGGATTCGAACACGGCCTCTCGCGCCGCCGCATCGATGGCAGCAACTGAGGTGCGTACACGCAGCTCGATCTCGTTCTCTTCATAAAAGCCATCCTCGTGTACGTAGACCTTCTCCCGTCCGGCCTCTCCGCGCAAGTACTCCTTTGAAAGCGGGG
>DASXCV010000337.1:0-25975 GCA_036491015.1 Thermoleophilaceae bacterium
AAGCTCGCGCCGAGATGGTTCGCGGCCCGCTCGGCCTCGCCGTGGCGGATCTGCTTCACGTTCTCGACCGTCTGGCCCTCTTCCTTCCACAGCTCGCCGGACTCGCCGCGCTCGCCGTAGGACAGCGCGATCACCTCGGCCACGCCGCCCTGCTCGACGGCCATCGCCACCGCGCCGCCGGCGCGCCAGACGAAGTCGGCCGAATGCGCCCCGATCACCTGCACACGCTTAGCCACGCGCGCCCACCCCCACTCCTGCCAGACGCTTCGTGTTCTCCACTGCCATAGAGCGAACCTCCTCTTCCGAGAATCCGGCGCCGAGGAACTGGTCGGCCATCAGCGCGAGGCCGTCCTCCACCGGCGGGTTGAAGATCTGCCCGAGGTCGGTGGCCCAGACGGTGCGCTCCGCCCCCACCGCCCGCGTGGCCTCGAAGATCTGCTCCCACGTGCACTTGCCCGTGTACGGAGTGGTGAACGCGCGCTCCATCAGCGCGCCCTTGTCCGCGAGTGCCACCTGGTCCTCGGGCGAGATGCGCTGCGACGGGAACTCGGGATGGGTGACCACGATCGTCTTCACCCCCGCATCCGCAGCCCCGTCCACGAGCGTGAAGATCTCGTCGCGCGCGAGGTGACCCGTGGCGAGCACGAGGTCGTGACGCGCGATCACCTCGAGCACGGCGTGCGCCTCCGGCAGCAGCGCGCCGGAGGAGTCGACCACCGGCACGGGCTCGGGCACCACGCCCGCCTCGCGCAGCGAGAGCTCGAACTTCACCCACACCGGCACCTTGCCGTTCGGGTCCGCCGCGAGCACCTCGTGCTGCTCGTTCTCGGAGCTCACCGTGGGGAACCAGACGATCCGCGCGCCCTCGCGCGCGGCTATCTCCACCGCCGTGGGGTTGAGCCCACCCACCGAGCGGTTCAGCGTGATCGCGCCGAGCACGTGCACCCCGGGCACCGCCTCGGACACCACGCGCGCGCGCTCCGCCGTGGACGTGTAGTGGGACTTGAGCCCGAAGCCCGCGAGGCCAAGCTCCTTGAAGCGATGCGCGAGCTGCACATCGGAGATGCGCCGCTCCACCACGTCGGGAGCGATGTGGATGTGGGGGTCGTAGCCGCCGCGGACCAGCTCGCGGGCTCGTTCAGAGGGAAGCGGGTGGCTGTTCTCGTCTGACATTTTCTCCTAACGCGTGCGGGGGTCGATGGTATTCACGGAGTCTCAGTGAGACGAGGGCGGAGTCGGGTTCGCTGCGCTCGCGTCCAAGGAAGCCGTCGCGCGTTCACCGAAATAGCTGGCCATGAGCAGGTCGCGGTTGCCGCGAAGAACCTCGGCACTGTCATGCAGCACGAGCTCCCCGTGCGAGAGCACGTAGCCGCGGTCGGCGACGGTCAGCGCGAGCTGGATGTGCTGCTCCACGAGCAGCACGCCGCAGCCACTGTCCTTGGCGTACTCCCGCACCACCGGCAGCAGCCGCTCGACGATCAGCGGGGCGAGGCCGAGGCTCAGCTCGTCGAGCAGGAGCAGCTTCGGGTGGCGAGCGAGGGCGCGGCCCACAGCGAGCATCTGCTGCTCGCCGCCGGACAGGAGGCCGCAGCGGCGGTCGCGCAGCTCCGCGAGCGCCGGGAAGTGGCGGTAGGCCGCATCCTCGTCGAGGTGCTCGCCACGGTGCCCGAGGCGGAAGTGCTCGGCCACGGTGAGGCCGAAGAACACGCCGCGGTTCTCCGGCACGTGCGCGATCCCCATCCGCGCCCTGCCGCTGATCGAGACGCCGAGGAGGTCCTCGCCCTGCAGGCTGATGCTGCCGTCCATCGGCTGCACCACCCCGGAGATCGCGCGCAGCGTGGTGGTCTTCCCGGCGCCGTTCGCGCCGAGCAGCGCCACCACCTCGCCGTCGCCCACGCTGAGGTCGAGGTCCCGCAGCACGGCCGCCTCGCCGTACCCGGCGGTGAGGCTCTCTATCGCGAGCACGGGCTCGGCCATCACGCACCTCCCTCCGGCGGAGCCGTCGCGTCCTGCACGAGCTCGCCCGCGGCGCTGCCGAGATAGGCGGTGACCACGCGCGGATCCCGGCGCACGGCGTCGGGCGGCCCGGACGCGATCAGCTTGCCGAACTCGAGCACGAAGATCCGGTCGCACACGCTCAGCACGAAGCCCATGTCGTGGTCGATCAGCAGCATCGAGTTGCCCCTGTCCGCGAGGCCGCGCAGCCGGTGCCCGAGCTCCTCGCTCTCGCCGGTGTCGAGACCGGCGGCCGGCTCGTCGAGACACAGGAGCCGCGGCTTCATCACGATCGCGCGCGCCACGCCCACGAGCTTGCGCTGCCCCTGCGACAGGTCGCTCGGCATCGCGTCCTCGGCCCAGCCCAGGTCGACCATGTCGAGTGCCTCGGCGACCGCCTCGCCGCCGCCGGCGGCCTCCGCCCCGAACAGCTCCTTCGTGGTCTCCCACAGCGACGGCCGCCGCGATGCCACCGCGAGGTTCTCGCGCACGGTCAGGTCGTCGAACAGCTCGGTGCTCTGCCACGTGCGCCCCAGCCCGCTGAGCGCGCGCCTGTGCGGCGAGAGCCCGGCCAGGTCGCGGCCGTCCAGCTCCACCGTGCCCGTGTAGCGCACGAAGCCGGTCAGCGCGTCCACGAACGTGGTCTTGCCGGCGCCGTTCGGGCCGATCAGCCCCACGAGCTCGCCGTCGGCCACGTCGAGATCGACGTCCACGAGCGCGCGCACGCCGCCGAAGCGCACCGACACCTCGCTGGTCTTGAGCACGCCGCTCACGGCTCGGCCGCCGGGCTTGGCGTGCCCGCCTTTCCGCGGCCCGAGAGCGGCAATACCCGGCCGTGCTCGCCGCGGCCGCCCGACGATCGCGAGCGGTTCAGCCGCTTGTAGAAGGCGCCGGCCACACCCTCCGGGTGCTGGATCAGCGTGAACAGCAGGATCACGCCGCCGAACAGCAGGAACCAGTTGCCGTTGATGCCGAGCCACTTGTCGAGCGCGTGGGGCACGAGCCCCTCGGTCGAGATCAGGCCGGCGAAGATCGCGCCCGACACGAGGGTGATGCCGCCCGCGTAGGCGAAGGCGATCAGCGCGAGGGCGGTGACCACGTCGAAGCGGTCGGCGCTCACCGAGCCGAAGTTGTACGCGTAGAGCGCGCCGGCCACGCCCGCGATGAACGCGCTGATGCCGAAGGCGATCAGCTTGACCGTGCGGACGTCCACCGCCGCCGCTGCCGCGGCCCGCTCGTTCGAGCGCACCGCCAGCATCCGCTCGCCGAGGTTGCCGCGCCTGATCATGGCGACGAGCAGGCACAGCAGCACCGTCACCGCGAGCGCCACCCAGCCGAACACCGGGCTCGGCAGGCCGCCGTCGAGGCCGCGGAACGCCGAGCGCGGGCCGAGGTCGAGCCCGAACAGGTGCGGCTCCGGCACGGGCGAGCCGGTGTCGCCCCCACCCCAGGTGGAGTTGATGAAGCCGAAGTTCACGATCGCGACGGTCGCCCCGAGCGTGACCACCGCCAGGGCCACGCCGCGCACGCGCAGCGCGGAGACCGCGGTGAGGAGCCCGAGCAGCACCGCCGCCCCAGCGCCGCAGATCGGCGCCAGCGGGAAGCCGATGCCCGCATTCACAGCCATGTGGGACACCGTGAAGCCCGACACGCCCGCCAGGGCCAGCTGGACCACCGAGATCTGACCGACGAAGCCGGTGATCACCACGAGCGACAGCGCCATCACCGTCCCGATCAGCGTGTTGATGAGCGCCTGGCGGAAGTCGAACGGCAGCACGATCAGCGCGACCGCGCAGATCAGCGCGATGCCAACGGCGGGCAGCGCCAGCCGGTTCGGCCGCGGCACCGCGGGCAGCCGCTGCTCCACGAGCTCGCCCCGCCCAGGCAGCGCGGCCCCGCGCAGGAACATCGCGGTGATGATGATCAGGAACGCGATCAGCTCCTTCACGCCCGGCAGGGGCACGCCCTGGTCCGTGGGGAACCACGACTTGGTCGAGAAGTAGTCGATCAGCGAGTTGATGATTCCGATGCCGAGCCCAGCGGCGCACGCGATCCAGAAGGACGTGAGGCGCGCCAGGAGCGCCGCCGCGAGCGCGGGCACGACCTGCAGCGGCAGCGATTCGGTGTCGAGCTGGGTGATCGACGCGGCGAGCACGCCGACGGTCCCCGCCACCACGCTCGCGAGCAGCGTGTTGCCAAGCGAGAGCCGGTTGGCCGACAGCCCGCCGAGCAGCGCCGACAGCTCGTTCTCCGACGCCGCCCGTGTGGCGAGGCCGAAGCGGCTCCAGCGATAGAGCGCCCAGAGCGCGATCGCGATCACCACGACGATGCCGGCGAGCAGGAAGCGGTCGATCGGCACCGTCACGCCGAACACCTTCACGGTCGAGCTGGGGAGCACGCTCGGCTGCGGCTTCTGCGTGGTGCCGAACGCGAGCAGCATCGACGCCTGCGCGACGAGCAGCACGCCGAGCGAGGACACGAGCTTCGCGAGCGGCGAGGCGTGGCGCAGCGGCCGGAACGCCACGAGCTCGATCAGCACGCCGACGAACAGCGTGAACAGGAAGGTGATGACGAGCGCCGGCCCGGTGCCGAAGTGCGTGCCGAGCTCGCCGGTCTTCAGCGCCCAGTAGGCGTAGCCGGACAGCATCGCCACGGCGCCCGTGGCGAGGTTGATGATGCCCGAGCCGCGGTAGGTGAGCACGACCGCGAGCGCGATCCCCGCGATCAGCGCCCCCGCGCCGAGGCCCAGCAGTACGAATAGGAGTACCTGTTGCATCGATCTCCCGCGTGGTCAAAGCCGGGCGGGGCTCCGCGGAGCCCCACCCGGATTCAGATCAGCTCCGCCCGGCTGCTCGCCTCACTGTGGCGGCTGCAGCCACGCGGCGGCCTTCTTGAAGTCGTTCTTCCCGTGGTAGGTGAAGAACTGGGCGCGATCGTTGCAGACCGCCGGCGCGTCCGAGTACTTACCGCACTGCAACGCGGGAGCTCCAAGCGCCACCGGCCCGGTGAAGCTCTTCGCCTTGTTCAGGATCGCGCTGGAGGTGAGGTTGCTCGGCCCCAGCTCGTTCAGGAACTTGATCGTGGTGAGCACGTCCGAGAAGGACACGATCACCCACGGGTCGGGCGCCGTCTTAACGCCGTACTTCTTCGTGGCCGCCATGTACGGCGGCATGCCCGGATCCGTCGGGTCGCCGAACAGGGAGCTCGCGATCGCGTACGTCCAGATCGGATAGTCGCCTCCCAGTCCGGCCGAGACGGTCGGGTTGAGGCACAGCGGCGCCGACACGATCTTCTTCGCGTCGGTGATGCCGAGTTGCTTCAGGCCCTTGGCCTGGTTCACGCAGCCCGAGGCGTCGCTGTACGGGACCACCATGTCGGCGCTCTGTGCGCCGGCGGCGGTGAGCGGCCCGATCAGGTCCGTCGAGCCCTGCGAGTAACCGACCTTCTTGACCTTCACCCCGGCGGCCGTCAGGCCCTTGGCGATCGCCGCGGCGCCGTCGGTGATGCCGGCGATGTTCGGGTAGACGAGCGCCGCCGTCTTGGCGTGCAACACGTCCTTCGCGTAGGTGCCGAACGGGCCGAGCACCTTCGTCACGTCGCCGAACAGGATCACGGCGTTCTTCTGCACCGAGTCCACCGGCGTCACGGCCACGCCGACGATCACCGGCTTCTTGCCGGCAATTGTCGAATAGAACGGCTGGATGCCGATCGCGATGCCGCCCAGGTCGATCGCGGTGACCGACTTGTCGTTGCCGAGCTTCTGGGCGCACGAGGTGCCCTCTTCCTCAGCCGACTTGATGAAGCACTTCTTGAGCGCCACCGGGTGGCCGTCGATGCCGCCGAGCTGGTCGTTCACGAGCTTCACGGCGAGGTCCGCGCCGTCGGTGGCGGCCGGTCCGATCGACTGCTGGCCGCCCTGCTGGTTCACCCAGCCGATGTAGATCGGCGACTTCGACGGATCGGCCTTGCCGGCCTTGCCGCCGATGTAGTCCTGGTAGTTGGTCACCGACTTCCCGCCGGCGCCGCCGCTGCCCGTGCCGGACGCGGGCGTCGACGTGGCCGCGGTGCTACCGCCGGCCGCGGCCGTCGACGCGGACGTCGACGTCGAGCTGGAACCACTTCCACAGCCGGCCGCCAAGAGCGCCAGGCCAACGACGGCCACGGCTCCGCAGCCGGTCCCTCGAGCCTTCGAATTCACTTCGCCTCCGATCCCACTCCACGACAGGAACAGGGACGGGAGAAGCCCAGCCGTCCCCGGTCAACCCGACTCGAATCTAACCGTATCGTCGGCTATCTTGTCAACAATATTTTCCACCTTCTGACGAGAGGGCAGAATAGGGTGGTGCTACGCGCTGAATCCGACTTCGAGGACGCGGGCAAGCGTCGCCGTTCCCCCGACGACGACGGCTACCAAAGGCTCCGCGAAGCGATAGTCAAGGGCGACCTCGCCCCCAACCAGCGGCTCGTCGAAGCAGACATGAGCAACGCGTTCCGGATGCCCCGGGCGGCGGTGCGCACGGCGCTCGTACGCCTCGAGCACGAGGGACTCGTCGAACGTGAGCCGCACCGCGGCGCGCGCGTGAGGCTCGTGTCCGAGGCCGAGGCGGTCGAGATCCTCCAGGCGCGCGCCGTGCTCGAGGGCCTGGCGGCCCGGGCGGCGGCGGAGAGGATCACGCGCGCGAGCGCGGCCGAGGTGCGGGCGGTGCTCACGCGCCAGCGCGCGGCGCTCAACGGACAGGACCTGCTCGGCGCCTCGGATGTGAACGCCGCGCTTCACGCCAAGATCGTCGAGCTCTCCGGCCACTCGACGGCGCAGCGGCTGATTCGCTCGCTCAACTCCCAGATGGTGCGCTTCCAGTACCGCACGATCCTGATCCCCGGACGACCGGCGCAGTCGCTCGAGGAGCACTCGGCGATCGTGGAGGCGGTGGCGTCCGGCGACGGCGACAAGGCCGAGCGCGCGATGCGCCGGCACCTGACGAACGTCGCCAAGGCGCTCGAAAGCTCGCACCGGGAGGCCGCGGGCGACAGCGCGCCGCGACGGCGGCGGCGGACCAGCTAGACCGCCGCCTTCGCCCCCCATAGCTGGCTGGTCGCGATCCGCGCCCCCTCGGCGAGCGCGGCGAGCTTTGCCCACTGGATCTCGGGGTGCACGCGTCGCACGAACGCTCCCTGTGCGAACCCGCAGTCGGTCCCGCCCATCACGTTCTCGCGCCCCACGACCTTCGCGAGCCGCGTGAGCCGCTGCGCCACCAGCTCCGGGTGCTCGACCACGTTGGTGTGGTGGGTGACCACGCCCGGGATGAGCGTCTTGCCCTCCGGGAACTTGATGTCCTCCCAGATCTGCCACTCGTGCTCGTGCCGCGGATTGGCCTGCTCCATCAGGTAGTAGCTGGCGTTCACGCTCAGGATCATGTCGACCACGTCCTTCAGCGGGGGGTCGTAGGCGTGCGGCCCGTGCCAGCTGCCCCAGCACACGTGGTAGCGGATGCGCTCCTGCGGGATGCCCTCGAGCGCCCGGTTGAGCGCCTCCACCCGCAGCTCGGCCCACTTGCGGTAGTCCTCCCACGAGCCGCCGAGCGAGAGGATCGAGTCGGCCTCGTGCATCAGCACGGCGTCGTCCACCTGCAGCAGCAGGCCGTTGTCGACGATCGTCTTGTACTCGTCGTGCATCGCGTCGGCCAGCGCGAAGACGAACTCCTCCTCGCTTCCGTAGTGCTCGTTCTGCAGCCAGTACGCGCTCGCGGGCGCGACCACCGGCAGGAACAGCTCCGTGTAGTCGAGCCCCTCGGCGGCGGCCTTGAGGTTGGCGATGTCGCGCTCGAGCGCCGCAGTGTCGTAGCTGATCGGGCCGGTGCAGACCCATACCTTGCCCTCGGCCTGGCCGGCCTCCTGCGCCTCCTCGTCGGATGCGCCGACGCTGTCGCGGTTGGCCTTGTCGAATTCGGCGTCGTGCTCCTCGTAGAAGCCCGGGAACGCCTGGCGGTCGCGGGACGGCGGCAGGATGCTCGTGCTCTCGAGCGGCACGATCCGCGCATCGAGTCCCTGTATGCGCTCGTAGAGGTATGTGATCCACGTCGACTTGCCCATCTCGCCGTCGGTGATCACGTCCACCCCCGCGTCCACCTGGCGGCGCACCGTGTCCTCGACGGCGTGCTTCAGGGTCTTCGCGTAGGCGTCCTCGTCGATCGCCTCGCCGCGCTCCTTGTCGGCAAGGAATCCGAGCAGCTCGGGGGGCCGGATCAGGCTCCCCGCGTGCGTGGTGAGAATCCTGTCCACCCCATCCTCCCTTCGATCGGACCTATGCGGCAGGCCGCGCGCGGATGCCGCCGCGGCGGCTCCCGACTGTTTCAGGTGTCGCCGATCTTGTCAACAAAATGGAGCACAGGTCGGAGGTCGGAGGTCGGAGGTCGGAGGTCGGAGGTCGGAGGTCTGCGCACTGCGCACTGCGCACCGCGCACCGCGCACTACACCTGGCTGCTCGCCAGCTCCGCCCCTTCGGCGAGCGACTTGAGCTTCAGCCACGCCACCTTCGGATCCACCAGGGAGAAGCGGATGAAGGTGTCGAAGCCGCAGTCGGTGCCGCCCATCACGCGCTCCTTGCCGACGATCTTCGCCACGCGGCCGATGCGGTCCGCCACCACCTGCGGGTGCTCGACGTAGTTCGACTTCACGTCGATCACGCCGATGATCAGCGTCTTGTCGTCCGGAAGCTTCGCCTCCTCGAACACGCGGTACTCGTGCTCGTGCCGCGGGTTCGCGCCCTCGGGGTAGATCGCGCCGGCGTTCACCTTGTAGACCTGCTCGATGATCTCGCGCAGCGGCACGTCCTTGTGGTGCGGGCCGCCGTAGTTGCCCCAGCAGACGTGGAAGCGCACCTTCTCCGGCGGGATGCCGTCGAGGGCGGCGTTGAGCGCCTCGATCGCGAGCGGCAGGTGCGTGTGCCAGTCCCCCACGCTGCTGCCGACCGAGCGGCAATGCGCGGCCATCGCGGCGTCGGGCGAGTCGATCTGGAGGTTGAAGCCGGCGTCGACGATCGCGTTGTACTCGTACGACAGCGCGTCCCCCAGCGCGGCGAGGTAGGTCTCGTGGGAGCCGTAGTGCTGGTCCGGGTAGTTGAACGCGATCTGCCCGGGGCTGACCGCGCCCATGAACGCGTCGGCGGGATCGGCATCGCCGAGCGCCGCCTTGAGGCGGTCGATGTCCTTGTGCACGGCGTCCTTGTCCTTCAGCTCCACGGGACCGACGCAGTTCGAGAACACCACGTGCGCCATCGAGTCGGTGGCGAACAGCTTCATCGCCAGATCCGGGAAGTCGGCCACGTCGTCGGCCTGGAACTCTGAGCGCCCGTCGAAGCCCGTGAAGCGGTCGCCCACGTAGGTGCTGAAGCCGGTCTTCGAGAGCTCGCCGTCGCTGACCACGTCGATCCCCGCCTCGTGCTGCTTCGTGACCACCTCGGCCACCGCGGACTCGAGCCGCGCGTCGAGCTCCGCGTCGTCCACCTCGGCGCCGTCCATGCGCTTCCAGATCAGGTCGGCGAGATCGTCCGGCCGCGGGAGGCTCCCGGCGTGGGTCGTCCGAATTCCGTTGCTGCCAGCCATGCGAATCCTCCACGAGTCGCGGTTGTGCACCGTCACTTCACACCGATGCCGACATGTCTGCTATCAGACCAGCCGAGCGTACACCATTGCTTGACACCGATGCGCGGCGATCACTATTCTCCCGCGCCTGATGGCCGACGGGGCAGTGGTGATCGTGGGCGGTACCGCCGGGCTCGGCCGCGAGCTCGCGCAGGCGTTCGCCGACCGTGGCCGCGAGGTGGTGATCACGGGCCGCGACGCCGCCCGCGCGGGGGGCGTGGCGAGCGAGATCGGCGGCGACACGAGCGGAGTCGGCTTCGACCTCGCGGAGCCGCACGACATCGTCGGCGCGCTGAGCGGCGTCGGCAAGGTGGACCACGTGGCGCTCGTGGCCATCGAGCGCGACGTGAACACCGTCCGCGAGTACGACATCGCACGCGCGATCCGGCTCGCGACGCTCAAGCTCGTGGGCTACACGGAGGTGCTCCACTGTCTCCACCCCCAGCTCCACGACGAGTCGTCGGTGCTGATGTTCGGCGGGCTCGCGAAGGAGAGGCCCTACCCCGGCTCCACGACCGTGACCAGCGTGAACGGCGCCGTGGAGACGATGGTCCGCACGTTCGCGATCGAGCTCGCGCCCGTGCGCGTGAACGCGCTTCACCCCGGGATCGTGGGCGACAGCCCCTACTGGCGCGACAACGAGCCCGTGAAGGAGGCCACGAAGGCCCGCACCCCCACGGGGCGGCTCGTGACCATGGCCGACGTGACGAACGCGGCTCTCTTCCTGCTCGAGAACTCATCCGTCAACGGCGTGAACCTCGCCGTCGATGGCGGCTGGGTGATGGGCTGAGGCCGGTCTCGGCCGCTAGGTCCGGCGCTGCCGCGCCCAGGCGTCGATGCCCACGGCCAGCAGCATGATCACGCCGAGCGTGATCTGCTCGTACAGCGGGTTGAGCCCGAGCAGGTCGTAGCCGTTACCGATCAGCGCGATGAACAGAACGCCGACGACCGTGCGCCAAACCGCGCCCTCGCCGCCGAGGATGCTCGTGCCGCCGACCACGATGCCGGCGAGCACGGTGAACGTGAGCGACTCGCCCGAGGCGGACTGCGCGCTCAGCACGCGCGAGGCGTCGATCACGCCGGCCAGCGCCGCGGCGCCGCCGCTCAGCATGAAGCTCACCACGCGCACGCGATTCACGTTCACGCCCGCGATGCGCGCGGCCTCGGCGTTGCCGCCGGCCGCGTAGATGTAGCGGCCGATCGTGCTGCGGGCCAGGAACAGCCCGAGCACCACGATGGCCACGAGCATGATCCAGATCGAGGTCTTGGCCCCGAGGAACTGCGTGTGCGTGAGGTCCCCGAAGCCTGGGTGGTTGAAGAGCACGACGAGGTTGCCGTGCGTGATCAGGCTGGCGATGCCGCCGATCACGAACGACATCGCGAGCGTGGCTATCAGCGCGCTGATGCGGAAGTAGGTGGCGACGATGCCGTTGACGGCGCCCACGACGAAGCCCACGAGGACGCCGACGATGATCGCCGGCGCAGGCGCCATGTGCTGGGCGAGCTCGGCGGACGTGACCCCCGCGAGCGCGTAGACCGCGCCCACGGACAGGTCGATGCCGCCCGCTACGAGCACGAGCGTGCCCGCCGCGGCGATGATCAGCACGGCCGCCTGCTGGTCGAGGATGTTCAGCAGGTTGACCTTGGTGGCGAACGACGAGCTCGAGATCGTGAGCGTGATGAAGAGCGCGACGAACGGGATCACGATCCCGGCGCTGCGCAGGCGGCTGCTGGCCCAGTCCGGAAGCTGGCGGCCCTCGAGCCGGCCTCGCGAGAGGCCGCGCCCTGCCGCGGTGCCGTCGGGGCTTGCCATCAGGCGGCCTCGCGTTCCGCGAACGCCGCGGCCAGGATCGCCGACTCGCTCATCTCGCCCTCGCCCAGCTCGCTCACCACGCGCCCGCCGCGCATCACGAGCACGCGGTGCGCCAGCCCGAGCAGCTCCTCGACCTCCGAGGAGATCAGCAGCACCCCCACCCCGCGCTCGGCGAGCGACACGAGCAGGTCGTAGATCGCACGCTTGGCGCCCACGTCCACCCCGCGCGTGGGCTCGTCGGCGATCAGCACGGACGGGCTGCACATGAGCATGCGCGCGAACAGCACCTTCTGCTGGTTGCCGCCCGAGAGCGACGACACGGGCTGGTCCACCCCGGCCTTCAGCGACCAGCCCTCGAGGATGCGCGCGGTTGCGGCTCGCTCGGCACGCCGGTTCACCACCCCGGCCCGGCTCACGCCGCGCAGGCTGGAGAGGCTGATGTTCTCGATCACGGAGCGGCCGAACACGAGGCCCTGCTCCTTGCGCGACTCGGGCAGCATGGCCAGGCCGTCGCGGAGGCTCGCCGCCGGCGTGCCCCTCACGGGTCGTCCGTCCGCCAGCTCGACGCTGCCGGCGCTCAAGCGGTCGGCGCCGAAGATCGCGCGTGCCAGCTCGGTCCGGCCCGCGCCGATCAGCCCGGCCACGCCGAGGATCTCCCCGGCCCGCAGCTCGAGCGAGACGCCGCCCACGCCGGGAGCGTGCAGGTCGCGTACGGCCAGCGCCACCGGTTGGTTCTCGCCGCGCTTCGGCTTATCGGGGAACGCGGCGCCGAGCGGCCGCCCGAGCATGCCCTGGATGAGCGATTCCTCGCTCTCCTCCTTGGCGGCTCCCGTGCGCACGAGCTGGCCGTCGCGCAGGATCGTGACGGTGTCGGCCAGCTCCAGCACCTCGCGCAGGAAGTGGGACACGAGCAGGATCGTCTTGCCGGAGCGCGCGAGCGAGCGGATGATCTCGTGCAGCCGCTCGACGTCGGGCCCGCCGAGAGCGGCGGACGGCTCGTCCATCACGATCAGCTCGGCCTCGCGCGAGAGTGCGCGCAGGATCTCCACCTGCTGCTGCTCGGCCGTGCGCAGGCGACCCGCCGAGCGCTCGGCGGGCAGCGCGAAGCCGGCCGTCTCGGCCAGCCGGTCGTAGCGCTTGCGCAGCGCGCGGCGGCTCACCCAGCCCGCCCGCCGCGGCTCGGCGCCGAGGAACACGTTCTCCGCCACCGACAGCTGCGGCACGATCGTCAGCTCCTGCGCGACGGCCGCGATTCCGGTGCCGAGGGCCTCGCGCGGGGACCTGAACGACACGTCCACCCCGTGCACCGCCAGCCGCCCCTCGTCCGGCTGGAGCGCGCCGGCGACGATCTTCCCGAGCGTCGACTTGCCGGCGCCGTTCTCCCCCACGAGCGCGTGGATCGTGCCGACGTCCAGCTTCAGCGAGATGCCGTCGAGAGCGAGGACGCCCCCAAAGCGCTTGGAGACGCCCTCTAGCTCGACGTGCGTGTTGCTGCTGTCTACCCCGGCCACTCAGCCGTGAACTGCTTGACGTTGTCCTTCGTCACGACGCCACCGTTGGGCAGCTGCGCCACCGGGTCGACGCCGCCGGCGTTGGCTCCATCCTGCACCGCCTTGACCGCAGCCTGGGCGGCCAGGCGACCCTCGGTGGCGGGCAGCTGGGCCACGTCACCGAACCACTGTCCCGCCGCCACACCGTTCAGTGCCGCTGCACTGGCGCCGTAGCCCACGAGGGTGACCTTCTTCTTGCCGATCCCCTGAACCGCGCCCTCGATGCCCTGGTCGGAGCCGACGATCAGGTTGATGTCGGGGTGCGCCTGGAGCATGTTCTGCGTGGCCGCGAGGCCCTTCGCCGCGGTAAAGAAGCTCTCGCCCTGGGCGACGACCTTGACCTTGCCGGCCGTGGCCTGGTCGAACGCCTTCTTGATCGCGACGTCGAGCGCCGAGGCCTTGATGTCGAACAGGTAGCCGACGTTGCACGGGTTCAGGTTGTTGGTCTGGCATGCCTGGACCACCAGGTTGCCGAGCTTCTTGCCGATCTCGGTCGGGACGAACACGATGTTCCCCGACATCCCCTTCACCTGCGGCTGGTCGGTGCTCAGGTCCGGGCCGAGGATCTGGTCGAGGTTCACGACCTTGATCCCCTTGCTGATCGCGTCCTGGACGCCGGTGATGAGCCCGGTCCCGAAGATCGGCTGGACGATGATCGCGTTGTACTTGCCCGAGGCGGTCGCGTTCTGCAGCTGCGCGAACTGCGCCTTCGGGTCGTTGTTGGCGTCGAGCACCGTCAGCGAGGCGCCGGCGTCCTTGGCCACCGTCTGCGCGGCGGCCAGCATCGGCGCGTCGTAGCTATTCGCGACGGCGAACGAGAGATAGGCGATCTTCGGCTGCTTCTTCGCGCTGGTCGTGCTCGCGCTCGAGCTGGAGCTCGAGCTGCTAGACGAGCCGCACGCGGCAACGAGCAGTGCCACGGCCAGCACGAGCCCAGCCGCCACCAAGGTCCGTTTCACTTTGAGCCACTCCCTCCTTCCGCGCACGCGCCGCGTGTCGCGGGGCCAGTCATGGGGATCCGAGCGTCCACCATGCGTTCAGTGATGGTAAACAGTAAGCCCCTTGAGGGTCAAGTGCTACTGAAATTGTTTAGCGTGGCTTGACTACCCGGCCGACATGTCGACGGCGAAGACGTTCACCGGCTCGATCGTCACGACCACGCGACTGTCGCCCGGCGCGTCGTGCTCCCGCAGGTCCGCCCCGCCGTACTTCGCCGCGAGCCTCTCCGCGAACGTGTAGTCGGGATCGGGCTCGAGCCGCGCGGTGCCCTTCACCGCCAGATAGCGGTACGGGTTCTGCAGATCGAGGATGAAGAGGCTGCACTGCGGCCGCGCGGCGAGGTTCCTGGTCTTCAGCCGCGAGTCGTTCAGCGAGGTCTTCAGCCGGCCGTCGTCGTGGAGGAACCAGACCTCCGTGAGCTGGGGATAGCCGTCGGCGCCGACGGTGGCCAGCGTGGCCACGTCGGCGTCAAGCAGGTCGCGATGCGTTTCCGGGATGTCGATCATGGGGTCGGTCCTCCATCGTTGCCGTCGTCCTGTAGTTGTCTGAGCCAGCCTGCGCTCGCCTCCGACACGCGCGGCTCCACGCCCAGCTCGCGCAGCAGCGCCGAGGCGTCCTCCACCTCGTGCACGCGCCGGGCGGCGTGCTTGCGGCTCCCGCTCTCGAGCCGCTCGAGCAGAGCGGCGTCGGCCGAGCTGAGTGCGTCCGCTATCTCCATGCGCAGCCAATCCTCACACCCCGCGGCTCGAGCGGCGGCGAGCGCCTCGATGGCCGCCGCCGCGAGGCCCTTCATGAACACGCTCCGCAGCAGCTTGCGCACGGCCGCCTGACCGGGCTCGGGCCCGACCACCTCCACGGGCATGCCGAGCGGACCGATCCTGTCCGCGAACTGCTCGGCGCCCGGTCCCGACACGAGCGCCGGCGTGCGCAATCCGCGCCCCGGCACGGGCGCCATCAGCGCGACGTCGGCGAACAGCGCGCCGCTCGGCTCGATCAATGCCGCCAGCTCCCGCTTGAGCGGCGCGCCCGCCGAGTTGAGATCGGCGAACAGCTGCCCCGCCGCCAGCGCGCGCGCCACGGAGCGGGCGGCCGGCACAGCGGCGCCCGCCGAGTTCACGCTCAGCACCACGTCCGCGCCGGCCACGGCCTGCTCGGGCGAGTCCGCCCGCGGCACGCTCTCCCCCACCTCCGCTCGCGGATCGAAGCCCACCACACCGGCGCCGGCCGCCGCGAGGTCCCGGGCGATGGCGGCGCCCGCCTCACCCAGCCCGAGCACGGCCACGGTCAGTGACTCGGTCATCGCGGGAGAAGTATCAGCCGTCGAACGCCCGCGCCGCAACGTCGGCCACGAGCCGCAGCTTCGCCTCCTCCTGCTCGACCGTCAGCGGGTTGCCGCCGACGGTGGAGGCGAACCCGCACTGAGGGCTGAGGCCGAGGCGCTCGCGCGGGAAGAATGCCGCCGCCTCGTCGATCCGCGCGAGCAGCTCGTCCGGCTCCTCGAGCTCGGGGTGCTTGGTGGACACGAGGCCGAGGAACACCTGGCGATCGTCCGGCACCGCGCGCAACGGCTCGAACGTGCCGGAGCGCTCGTCGTCGTACTCGAGGAAGAACACCTGGAAGTTCGTGCAGCCCTCGAACAAGCGCGCCGCGATCGAGTCGTAGCCGCCGGCCGCCATCCAGTGGCCGTCGCGGTTGCCACGGCAGAGGTGGATGCCGTAACGCGGCCCCGACAGCTCGGCCACGCTGTTGATGATCTCGATGCCCTCGCCCAGCATGCGGTCGGGGTCGACGCCGCGCCCCCGGAACGCCTCGCGCACCGACTCGTCCACCATCAGCGCGAGCTCCGGCGCGTCGATCTGGATCGACTCGCAGCCGAGCTCGACGAGCGCGGCGATCTCCTCGCGCAGGATCGCGGCGGCGTCGGCGAACATCTCGAACGGGTCCGAGTAGGCGGCGGTCGAGTGCTCCGGCGACCACAGGGTCTGCATCATCAGCGGGCTCGGCAGCGTCATCTTCACCGGTCGCTCGGCCCGCGCGCGCAGGAACACGAACTCCTCCTGAACGAGCGAGCGCACCCGCCGCAGCCTGCCGGTGACCGCCCGCACGTGCGAGTACTCCATCTCGTCCGACCCGTGCCACTGGTGCGGCGCGGCCGGCACGTCGCCGAGCCCGTCGATCGCCTCGGTGAGCGACCCCATGAAGTGCCCGCGGCGCATCTCGCCGTCGTTCACCACCTCCATGCCCGCGCGCTCCTGGAGGGCGATCGCCGCCGCGGCCGCCTCGTCCTCGATGCGCTTGAACTCGGCCGGGTCGAGCCGGCCGGCCTCATGGGCCTCGCGCGCGTCCTTCAGCTCCTGGGGCCGCAACAGCGACCCGATCGGCTCCGCGCGCGTGGGGCTCAACCGCCCCAGACCTCCTCGGCCGTCTCCACCACGAGCCGCAGCTTCGCGGCCTGGTCGTCGCGCGTGAGCCGGTTGCCCTCGACGGTCGACGAGAAGCCGCACTGTGGGGAGAGGCAGAGCTGGTCGACGTCCACGTACTGCGACGCCTCCTCGATCCGCCGCTTGAGCAGGTCCTTGTCCTCGAGCTCCGGGCGCTTGGTGGTGACGAGGCCGAGCACGACCATCTTGCCCTTCGGCACGAAGCGCAGCGGCTCGAACGTGCCGGAGCGCTCGTCGTCGTACTCGAGGAAGAAGCCGTCCACCTCGAGGTTGTTGAAGAGCGCGTCTGCCACGAAGTCGTAGCCGCCCTCGGCCACCCACATCGACTGGTTGTTGCCGCGGCACATGTGCGTGGTGATCGCGAGGTCGTCCGGCCGGTCCCCGATCGCGCGGTTGATGTTCGCGATGTACTGCTCGTGCAGATGGTCGGGGTCGCCGCCGATCGTGATGATGTGCTCGCGCTGCGCCGGGTCGTTGATGTAGGCGAGGCTCGTGTCGTCGAGCTGCAGGTAGCGGCAGCCGAGGTCATACAACCGGTGCATCTCGTCGCTGTAGGCCCGGGTGAGGTCGTCCCAGAACTGCTCCATGTCCGGGTAGACGCCGTGGTCGATCGAGGAGTTGCCGCCGCGGTAGTGGACCATGCTCGGCGAGGGGATCGTGAGCTTGGGCGTGACACCGTTCGTCGTGTCCCGGAGGAACTCGAAGGCTTCGCCGAAGATCGTCTCCGTCAGCTCCACCTTGCCGTCCACGCGCATCGCCGGCGGCGCGTAGTCGTACTCGCCCTTCTCGTCGCGGAAGTGCACGTGGATGCTCTCGCCCTCCACCTGGGACACGCCGCCGAGCGAGTAGATGAAGTCCATGTGCCAGGAGTGGCGGCGGAACTCGCCGTCGGTGGCGTCCGAGAGGCCGACGTCCTGCTGCATCTGCACGGCATCGCGGATCGCGGCGTCCTCGACGCCGTGCAGCTCGGCGTCGTCGATGCGCCCGGCGGCGCGGTCTTCACGCGCCTTGAGCAGCTCGGGTGGGCGCAGCAGGCTGCCTACGTGATCGGCTCGAAACGGTGGCTTGGTGCGAGTTGACATGCGACCTCTCCCCTCGAGAGTCAGGGCCTTGCATACAGAAATGGCTTGAGTCCAGTGTAAGCACGCCTGAGAACGGCGGTCAGACAGTGGATTTGTACCTCATCTGCATACAACGCGCACCGGCTTCGGCTCTTATGCCGAGCCGACGCCGCTCTTACAACGGTTCCCGATCCTGGCCGGAAGCCACGGTTGTCTTCCGAAAGGAGACCAAGCATGCAATTCGTGAACAGACCGGTCAGCACCCTCGCCGTGAGCGCGGTGATCGCGCTGGGCGGCGCGGGCGTGGCCTGGGCCTGCACAGGCTCGGGCGGCGGTCCGCCAGGCTCGACCGGGACGACGGGAGCCACGGGTGCGACCGGCGCCACGGGCGCCGACGGCAGCGCCAAGGCCTCGACGAAGGCAAAGCGCTCGTCCCACTCGCGCCGCCACCGCCGTCACCGGCACGCGGCGAGCTCGAGCTGACCCTGAACGCGGACGGCGGGGCCGCCTACCGGGCGGCGGAGGCCCCGCCGTTCCCGCGATCGGGCTCGGGTTCGCGCAGCACGTAGCCGACGCCCCGAAGCGTGTGAAGAAGCCGGCGCTCGCCCCCGGACTCGAGCTTGCGCCGCAGGTAGCCCACGTACACGCGCAGCGCGTTGCCGCGCTCCCCGAAGTCGTAGCCCCACACGCGGTCGTAGATCAGCTCGGGCCCGAGCACGCGGCGCGGGTTGAGCATGAACAGCTCGAGCAGCTGGAACTCGGTGCGCGTGAGCCGCACGGTGCGCTCGCCGATCCGCGCCACGTGCTCGTCGCCGTCCAGCTCCAGCTCGGCGAAGCGCAGCAGCGCGCCCCAGGAGCCGTTGCCGCTGCGGCGCACGAGCGAGCGCAGGCGCGCGTGCAGCTCGCGCGGGTCGTACGGCTTCGGCACGAAGTCGTCGGCGCCGGCGTTGAGGCAGCCGAGGCGGTCGGCGGCGTCGGAGCTGGCGGTGAGCATCAGCATCGGCGTGTGGTTGCCGGAGCGGCGCAGCAGCCGGCAGAGCCCGAGCGCGTCCTGCCCGTCGCCATCGCCGTCGAGCACGATCGCGTCGGGCGTCTCCGCCTGCGCGCGGCGCATGCCGAGCGCCTCGCCCTCGGCGAGGATCACGTCCCAGCCCTCGAGCACGAGGTCGCGCCGCAACCGGTCGCGCTCGGCAGCCTCGTCTGCGATCACCAGGATCCGCACACACGGCAGGGTCCGCGACCACGGTCAGAACGCCCTGTGACGATCCTGGGAGAAGCCTGAGAGCCGCGCCGCGCATCTCTCAGGCCGCTCCCAGCGTGCATCCGTAGGGTCGGCGCCATGGACAAACCGATCACTCGCCGCACCTCGCTCCTCGCCCTCGGCGGCGCGCTCGGCACCGCCCTCACCGGCGGGGCGCTGCGCGCGGCCACTGCCGGCGGCGCGTCCGGCCCCGCCGCGGTGGCGAACGGAGCCGTGAAGTGCGTGCTCACGCCGGAGCTCACCGAGGGGCCGTACTACATCGCCGGGGAAAAGCTGCGCCGCAACATCACCGACGGGCATCCGGGCACGGCGCTCGCCCTCCATCTCACCGTGCTCGACGCCTCGAGCTGCAAGCCGGTGAAGAACGCGGCCGTGGACGTCTGGCATTGCGACGCCGCCGGCGACTACTCCGGCCTGAACGGGTCGAGCACCACCTTCATGCGCGGCATCCAGCGGACGAACGCGAGCGGCCTCGCCGTGTTCCACACGGTCTATCCCGGCTGGTACACGGCACGCGCCGTCCACATCCACGTGAAGGTGCACGTCGGCGGCAGCGTGGTGCACACCGGCCAGCTCTTCTTCAACGACTCGCTCACCGATCGCGCCTACAAGAAGAGCCCGTACAGCGGGCGCCCGAACCGCGACACCCGCAACGCCGCGGACTCGATCTACCGCAACGGCGGGCGCAAGGGGCTCCTCAGCGTGCGCCGGCACGGCAGCGGGTACGTCGGCTCGATCGCCATGGGCGTTCACACGTCATAGACGCGCCGCTCAGGAAGCTCCCAGGAAGTTCCCAGCTTCTGCCTTCAGACTTAGAGGCCATGAGCGAGCTGGCCGAGCAGGAGGAGCTACGGATCCTCGTCGTCGACGACGAGCCGAACATCCTCGACGTGATCTCGATGGCCCTGCGCTTCCAGGGCTTCAAGGTCGGCACGGCAGCCAACGGACGCGAGGCGCTCGCCGCGGTGCGCTCGTTCCAGCCCCACCTGATGCTGCTCGACATCATGCTGCCGGACATGGAGGGCTTCGAGGTGGCGCGCCGCCTCGGCGCCGAGCGGGCCGGCATCCCGATCGTCTTCCTCACGGCGCGCGACACCACCGAGGACAAGGTGCGCGGCCTGACGATGGGCGGCGACGACTACGTGACCAAGCCGTTCAGCCTCGAGGAGCTGGTCGCGCGCATCCGCGCGATCCTGCGCCGTGCGGGCCTGTCAGAGGAGGTCTCGAGCCGGCTCGCCTTCGACAACCTCGAGCTCGACGACGACACGCGCGAGGTCACCCGCGGCGGCCGCCACATCGAGCTCACGGACACGGAGTACCGGCTGCTGCGCTACCTGATGAGCAACCCGCGCCGGGTGCTCACGCGCGCGCAGCTGCTCGACCACGTGTGGAGCTACGACTTCGGCGGTGATGCCCGCGTGCTCGAGACCTACATCAGCTACCTGCGCAAGAAGGTCGACGGAGAGGGACCGCCGCTGATCCACACCGTGCGCGGCGTCGGCTACTCGCTGCGGCTGCCGAGGTCCTAGCCGTGTCGCTCCGCGCCCGTCTGATCATCGGGCTGCTGGTCCTCGCCGGGGTGGGCCTGATCACGCTTGCGGCGGTCACCTACGCCGAGCAGCGCTCGTTTCTGTACGACCGCGCGGACCAGCAGCTGGCCGCCTCGAAGGGCGCCGTGTCCCACCAGCTCGACCAGGCGGGAGCAGTCGTGCAGGGCGGGGCCGGGCAGGCGCCGGGCGCGCCGGGCTACAACGGCGGCGGCGGCAGCGGCGGGCTCGGCTTCCCCAACTCCCGCGGCGGCGGCGACGGCGACGGGAACGGTCCCCCGCCCGAGGTGCAGACGCTGTCCGGGACGTTCGGCCAGCGCCGTGACGCGAGCGGCAGGAAGGTCGGCAAGAACGTCACGCTTCTCTCCTACGGGCAGCGCGCATTGGCCGCTCCCAAGCTCCCCGCGAAGATGGCCGTGGGCAAGCCGGTCACCGTCAGCTCGGTGGGCGGCTCCGGGCTCAAGTACCGCGCCGAGGCGTTTGTCACCGGCGACCAGCCGGGCACCACGATCGTCGCGGTCCCGCTGCGCGACGTCACGCAGACGCTGCACCGGCTCGAGCGCGTGGAGCTGCTCGTGATCGCCGGCGTGCTGGTGGCCCTCGGGCTCCTGTCGTGGTGGCTCGTGGGAATCGGGCTGCGGCCGCTCGACAGGATGGGCGACACGGCGGGCGCGATAGCGGCCGGCGAGCTCTCGCAGCGCATCGAGCCGGCGGACTCGCGCACCGAGGTCGGCCGGCTCGGGCTCGCCCTGAACGAGATGCTCAGCCAGATCGAGACGGCCTTCGCCGAGCGCACCGCGAGCGAGAACCGGCTGCGGCGCTTCCTCGCCGACGCCTCGCACGAGCTGCGCACGCCGCTCGTGTCGATCCGCGGCTACGCCGAGCTCTTCCGCATCGGCGCCGCGCGCAAGCAGGACGACACCGAGAAGGCGATGCGGCGGATCGAGGAGGAGGCCACCCGGATGGGCGTGCTCGTGGAGGACATGCTCACGCTCGCGCGCCTCGACGAACTGCGCGAGCCAGTGCGCGAGCCGGTGGAGCTTGGGCGCGTGACGGCCGACGCCGTCGCGGACGCCCGCGCCGTGGCTCCCTCACGCACCATGGAGTTGGTCGCCGAGTCGCCGGGCAACGTGCTCGGCGACCCGCATCAGCTGCGCCAGGTGGTGGCCAACCTGATGCGCAACGCGCTCACGCACACGCCGGCCGGCACGCCGGTGGAGATCCGCGTGAGCGCCGACGGCGACGACGCCCTGCTCGAGGTGCGCGACCACGGGCCCGGCCTGCCGCCGGGCGATCCGGGCGAGCTGTTCGAGCGCTTCTGGCGCGCGGAGCCCGGGCGCGAGCGCGCCGCGGGCGGCGCGGGCCTCGGACTGGCGATCGTTGCGGCGATCGTGGACGCCCACGGCGGCAGCGTGAGCGCCTCAAACGCGGATGGCGGTGGCGCCTCGTTCGTGATCAGGCTGCCGGCGCATCGGCCCGCGGCTGTTGCGGGCCCGACAGAGACCTGATCGCCAGCAGCACGAGCGCGGGGACGGTGGCGATCGCGGTCATCGCGAGGAACCAGGTGGTACCCGCGTCGGTGCCCTCGCCCAGCGAGTGCACCAGGCCAAGGATCCAGGCGAACGCGGTGAAGCGATGCAGCCGCCGCCAGCGCGCGATGCCGATCTTGTCGCGCACGTAGAAGGAGAGCCCGAGGGCGACGATCGCCCAGCCGGCGATGATGCCCATGCTCGTCCAGAAGGTCTTGTAGGAGCTCGCGAACGGGACGGTGATGTCCACGAGCGAGGGCTGCATGAATTGATCGCCGAGCAGCGCGACAGCGTGCAGCGCGATGGCCACCATCGTCGCCAGCGAGAGCGCCTCGTGCAGCACGCGCATGTCCGCCATCCGCCGCTTGGCGAAGCGGCCGCCCATCAGCAGGCCCAGGCTCACGCCCGCGCTCGAGAGCAGCAGCGCGGCGCTCCCGGCCGCCCGGCTCGTGATCCAGAACAGGTGCGGGCCGGCGCTCGTGGCGAGGATCACGCGCGCGCCTCGATCAGCTCGTGCGAGCCGTCCTCGAACACCAGCATGCCGCCGTGGGCCAGCCAGCGGCGCGCGCCGTCGGGGCCGCTCAGGAGCGCCGCCTTGGCGAGCGTCTCCGCCGCCACGGCGTCCGGGGCCAGCGCGGTGGCCTGCACCACGCCGGTGAACGCGGGCGCGCCGGTGCCAGGGTCGAGCAGGTGGTGGGCGGGCGCGCCGCTCGGATCGAGCCAGCTGCGCCTGCCGATGCCGCTCGTGGCCACGCCGCCGTCGGAGAGTTCGTAGCGGTGCAGCACGTGGTCGCCGAAAGGGCTCGCCACGTCCACCACGCGGGGCACCCCGCCGGCGCCACCCAGGCGGATGTCGCCACCGCAGTCGATGGCGAAGCTGTGATGGTCCGCCAGCAGGTCTGCGCAGAGGTCGGCGAACAGCCCCTTGGCCAGGCCGCCGCTGTCGAGCCGCAGCCCGGGCGGGCGCTCGAGCGCCAGGCCGGCACGATCCACGCGCACGTCGTTCCACCAGCGCTCCGCGCGCGGCGAGGCCGGACGGCGCTCGGGCGCGAGCCGGAAGGCGTCAGCGAGCGGCAGCGACTCACCGAGGTCGCTCACGTAGCCGGCCGACTCGATCTCACCGACGAGCGTGGAGTCCACGAGCCCGCCGGTTTCCTCGGCCGCCCACACGGCCGCCTCGGCCAGGCGCGCCATCGTGCCGGTCACGCGCACGCGCGCGCGGGGGTCTGCGTTCACGAGCGACAGCTCGCTGTCCGGGACGAAGCGCGAGAAGCGCTCGTGCCAGCGGAGCAGCCGCCTGCGCACCTGGCGCGCCGCCTGCTTCGCGGTGCCCGCACCGCCGTTGCCCATCACGAGCACGGCGCAGCGCGAGCCGTAGCAGTCGAAGCGCTCGATGGCCTCGGTCATGACTGGCTCGTCGTGACCGGCGACGGGCTGGAGCTCGACGCCGAGTTGCTCGATGTCGAGCCGCTCGACGTCGAGCCGCTCGTGCTGCCGCTCGTGCTGCCGGACGAGTCGTCCGAGCTGCCGCTGTCGACGCCGCTCGTCGAGGAGTCGTCCGAGCTCGTCGACGAGCTGTCGGAGCTGGTCGACGAGCCGTTAGAGCTGGTCGTCGTCACCGAGCTGCTGCCGGTCGCGTTGCCCGCGGACGCGGCCAGCGCCGGATCCTTGCCCTCGACCATCTGCACGTAGATCCCGATCCACGCGGCCACGAAGGTGGCGACGCCGAACGCCACCACGCGGCGCCGCATGCGCCGCGCCTTCTCGCGGCGGGCGCGCAGACGGGCGCCCGCGAGGGCCTTGCCGGACAGATCTGGAGAGGGCGATGGGTTCATGGCCGGGATGGTCGGCGCAGTCACTGAAGCGGGCGTAAGCGCTTCCTGAGAGTCGCCTGAGTGCGCTCTCTCAGCGTCCTCCCAGCACTTCTCCAGCCCGGTCTTACGGCGGTGGCCGACCTTGCTGTTCGTGAACGTCGAAGTGGTCATCCCGGTGCACAACGAGGCGCACGTGATCGAGACGAGCGTGCGCCGGGTGTACACGCACCTCGCGCACGAGTTCCCCTTCAGTGCGCGCATCACGATCGCCGACAGCGCGAGCACGGACGACACGCTGGCGATCGCTCGCACGCTTGCGGCCGAGCTGCCCGGCGTGCACGCCATCCATCTCGAGGAGAAGGGCCGCGGCCGCGCGCTGCGCGCCGCCTGGTCCGCGAGCCGCGCCGACGTGGTCGCCTACATGGACGTCGACCTCTCGACGGACCTGAACGCGCTCCTCCCACTCGTCGCCCCGCTGCTGAGCGCGCACAGCGACGTCGCGGTCGGCTCGCGCCTCCTGCACGGCGCGCGCGTGGAGCGCTCGCCCAAGCGCGAGTTCATCTCGCGCGCCTACAACTTCCTGCTGCGCCTGTCGCTCGGCAGTCGCGTGACCGACGCCCAGTGCGGCTTCAAGGCCGGGCGGCGCGACGCGATCCAGGCGCTCCTTCCCGCGGTCGAGAACGAGGACTGGTTCTTCGACTCGGAGCTTCTCCATCTTGCGGAGCAGGCCGGTCTGCGCATCCACGAGGTGCCGGTGGACTGGACGGAGGACCCGGATTCGCGCGTGCAATTGATGGCCACGGCGATCGAGGACCTCCGCGGGATCGCGCGTCTGAGGCGTGCAGGCCACGCCATGGCGGGCGGTCCCACTCCGCAGCAACTTGACGAACGCATCCACCCAACCCCACGAACGGAGACACCTGCATGGCAACGTCCTCGATAAGAAGCGTCCGCATCTCGCGGTCGAACGAGCTGTGGAGCTTCATGGTGATCGGGGCGCTGTGCACGGCCGCCTACGCGATCCTCTACACGCTGCTGCGTCACGGCGGGCTCACGCCCGGCGCGGCCAACGCGCTATCGCTCGCCGCAACGATGGGCGCGAACTTCGCGGCCAACCGCCGCTTCACGTTCAACGCGACCGCCGAGCCACTGGGGCGCCAGCTCGCCTCGTACGCCGTCGCCTACCTGATCGGCCTGGCAGTGTCGAGCGTCGCGCTCGCGCTGCTCGAGCACGTGCTCGGTCACCCGCAGGGAGCGCTCGACACCGTGGCGGGCGTGACCGCCGGGCTCGGCGCGACCGCCGTCCGCTACGTGCTGATGCGCGGCTGGGTGTTCCGTTCGGCGGTCGACACGCTGCAGGGCGGCACCGTCGCCGAGCCGCGCATGTCGCCGCCGCGTGAGGTCGACCGTGAGCGCGCGCGCACGTTCTCGATGCGCTGGCCGCGGCCCGAACTCGTCGTCCTCCTCCTGCTCGCCGCGGTGCTCAACCTCTGGGCGCTGAGCCAGAACGGCTGGGCCAACGAGTACTACAGCGCCGCCGTGCGCTCGATGAGCACGAACTGGCACAACTTCCTCTACGACTCGTTCGACCCGAGCGGCCTGATGACGGTGGACAAGCCGCCGCTCTCGCTGTGGGTGCAGGCGCTGTCGGTGCGCGCCTTCGGCTACCACCCGCTCAGCATCCTCGTGCCGCAGGCGCTGATGGGGATGGCGACGGTCGGGCTCGTGTACGACCTGGTGCGCCGCCGCTTCGGCCGCGTGGCGGGCTTCGTCGGCGGGCTGGTGCTCGCCCTCACCCCCATCGCGGTCGCGATGTCGCGCCACAACAACCCGGACGAGCTGCTCGTGCTGCTCTGCACCGCCGCGCTGTGGTTCACGGTGCGCGCGTTCGAGGATGGGCGCACGCGCTGGATCGTGTGGGCGGGCGTGATGGTCGGGCTCGCGTTCGAGACGAAGATGCTCGTGGCGTTCATGGTCGTGCCGGGCATCGCGCTCGCATGGCTGTGGGTGGCGCCGCGCGGGCGGCTCGCCGCGGTGCGCCAGCTGCTCGCCGGCGGTGCGGCGATGGTCGTGGTGGGCGGCGCCTGGCCGCTCCTCATGACGCTCACTCCCGCCGCGGACCGGCCCTGGGTGTCGGGCACGTCCGACAACAGCATCTGGTCGCTGATCTTCGGCTACAACGGGCTGGGCCGCGTGGCCGGACAGACCGGAGGCCCCGGGGGCGCGGGCGGTGGTCCGGGCGGCGGGGGCGGCGGCCTTGGCGGTAACAACCTGTTCGGCGGCGCCACTGGCCCGTTCCGGTTGCTCCAGTCGGCGCTGGGCGAT
>DASXCV010000338.1:0-2952 GCA_036491015.1 Thermoleophilaceae bacterium
CCTGGAGCAGTTTTGAGTTCGAGTTCTTAGTTCTTAGTTCTTAGTTCTTGGTTCTTAGTCACCAGTCACCAGTCACCAGTCACCAGTCACCACATGCGCGTCCCACTTTCTTGGCTCCGTTCATACTGCGATCCCGGCCTCCCGATCGCGGAGCTTGGCGACCGCTTGGCGTCGATTGGGCTTCAGCCTGAGCGGATCGAGCATGTGGGCGTGGGGGAGGCTTCTGGGTTCGTGGTCGGGCGTGTGCTCTCGTGCGAGAAGCATCCGGATGCGGACCGTTTGTCGGTGTGCGTGGTGGACGACGGTTCGGGCGAGGAGCGGCAGGTCGTCTGCGGCGCGCCCAACGTGGCGGCCGGTCAGACCGTGGCCGTCGCGCGGCCGGGCGCCGTGATGCCGGACGGCTCCACGCTCGGCGAGGCCAAGCTCCGGGGCGTGAAGTCGAGCGGCATGATCCTCGCCGAGGACGAGGTCGGCATCAGCTCGGACCACGCCGAGACGATGGTGCTGTCCGACGACCTCGCCCCGGGCACGCCGCTCACCGATGCGCTCGTGATCGAGGACGACGTGCTCGACCTCGAGGTGAACCCCAACCGGGCGGACGCGCTGTCGGTGTACGGCGTGGCCCGCGACGTTCACGCGTTCAGCCGCGCGCCACTCGCCGAGGACCCGACCGTACCGGACGCCGAGCCATCGGGCAGCAACACCGCCGATGACTACGTGAGCATCACGGTCGACCCCGACGTGTGCCTGCGCTTCAGCGCGCGCGTGTTCGAGGACGTGAAGATCGGGCCGTCGCCGCTGTGGCTCAAGCAGCGCCTGATGGCGGCCGGGCAGCGCCCGATCTCGAACATCGTGGACATCACGAACTACGTGATGCTCGCCACCGGCCAGCCGCTGCACTCCTACGACCTCGACAAGGTCCGAGGCGGCCGGATCGACATTCGACGCGCACAGGACGGCGAGAGGATCACGACGCTCGACGGCGTGGAGCGCACGGTCGACTCGGAGGTGGCGCTCGTGTGCGACGGCGCGGGGCCGACGGGCATCGCCGGCCTGATGGGCGGGCAGATCTCCGAGGTCTCGGACGCCACCACGCGCGTATTGATGGAGGCGGCCACCTGGGTCGGGCCGAACATCCTCGAGAGCTCCAAGAAGCTGAACCTCCGCAGCGAGGCGAGCGCGCGCTTCGAGAAGCAGCTCCATCCCGAGCTCGCGATCCGGGCGCAGAGGCTGGCGGCGCGGCTGATGGTCGAGCTGTGCGGCGCCCGTCTCGCGCCCGGAACGGTCGATACCTACCCGCGGCGGGCCGAGCCGCGCGTGGTGAAGCTGCGTTACGAGCGCATCGAGCGCCTGCTCGGCGAGCGCCTCCCCGAGGACGAGGTGGTGGCGATCCTCGGGCGCCTCGGCTTCGAGCCGCGCCAGGCCGGCGAGGGCACCTGGGACGTGACCGTGCCCTACTGGCGCGACGGCGATACCCGTCGCGAGGCGGACCTGATCGAGGAGGTCGCGCGCATACACGGGCTCGACAACTTCACGGCCACGCTGCCCGAGCGGCCCCAGGCGGTGGGCCGCCTCACGCCGGACCAGCGGCTGCGGCGGACCGTCGAGGACTCGCTGCGCGATCGCGGCCTGGCCGAGGCGATCTCCTGGAGCTTCATGCGCCCGGACACGATGGAGCGGCTGCGGCTCGGCGACGTGCCGCTGCTGAGGCTCGACAACCCGCTGAGCGAGGACCAGAGCGTGCTCCGCCCGCTGCTTCTGCCCGGGCTGCTCGACACGGCTGCCTACAACGCCTCGCGCGGTCGCACGTCGCTCGCGTTCTTCGAGTCGGCGCACGTGTACCGGGCGTCCGGCTCGCTGTCCACGAACGGCCAGCTGCCGCAGCGCGGCTCGACCCCGTCGATGGAGCACCACCACATCGCGGCGCTCGCCTCCACGGGCTACCGCGCGCTCAAGGGCGTCCTCGAGGGCGTGCTCGACGGCAGCGGCGCGGACTGGTGGCCGGAGCCCGACGAGCGCCCGTTCCTGCACCCTGGCCGCACGGCGTCGCTGCTCGCGGGCGACGAGCGCAAGCTCGGCTGGATCGGCGAGGTCCACCCGCTCGTCGCGCGCGCGTGGGACCTGCAGGGCACCTTCAGCGCGTTCGAGTTCGACTTCGACCTGCTCACCGAGGTGGTGCCGGAGGCGCGCCACTACGAGCCGCTGTCGCCGTTCCCGGCGGTGATCCAGGACATCGCCGTGGTGGTGGACGACGACGTGCTCGCGGCGGATGTGGAGGCCACCGTGGCGATCGGCGGCGGCGACCTGCTCGAGCGCATCAAGCTGTTCGACGAGTACCGCGGCGAGCAGGTCGGCGAGGGCAAGAAGTCCCTCGCGCTGCGGCTCGAGTTCCGCGCGCCGGACCGCACGCTCACCGACGAGGAGGTGGCGGAACGCCGCGCGGCCATCGAGCGCGAGCTCGAGGAGCTGGGAGGGAGACTTCGTGGATAGGCGGATTGCGGTTTGCGGAGCTGCGGGGTTCGCCGGTGCGCTCTGCGCGTCCATCGTCCAACGGCACCCGCAGTTGGAGCTGACCCTTCTCACTGCCCGCAGCGACGCCGGCAAGCGCCATGACGAGGTCTACCCGCGGTACCGCGTTCCCCTGACGATGGGCGAGTTCGACCCCGATGCCGTGGCGGAGGCGGCGGACGCCGCGCTCGTGGCCTACCCGCATGGCGCCAGCGCGCCGGCGGTGAAGGCGCTCCGCGAGCGCGGGCTGAAGGTGGTGGACCTGTCGGCGGACTTCCGCCTCGAGCAGGACCGCTACGAGAGCTACTACCAGCCGCACGGCGCGCCCGAGCTGCTCGAGGAGGCGGTCTACGGGCTCACCGAGCTGCACCGCGACGCGATCCGCGAGGCCTCGCTCGTGGCCGCGCCGGGCTGCTACCCCACGGCCGCGATCCTCGCGCTCGC
>DASXCV010000339.1:0-3208 GCA_036491015.1 Thermoleophilaceae bacterium
GCGTCCGTGCTGCCGCTGGCCGTGGTCGGCTGGGTTGCGTCGATCGACATCGAGTCGGCGCTGATCATGCTGCTCACGCTGCCGCTCGTGCCGCTCTTCATGTGGCTGATCGGGCGCTACACCGAGCAGCGCACGCGCGAGCGCTGGCAGGCGCTCCGTGCGCTCTCGACGCACTTCCTCGACGTCGTGCGCGGACTCCCAACGCTGCGGGCGTTCAACCGCGGCCCCGCCCAGGCGGCCTCGATCGCCGAGGTGAGCGAGCGCCATCGCCAGGCGACGATGGGCACGCTGCGCGTGAGCTTCCTGTCGGGCTCGGTGCTCGAGCTTGCCGCCACCCTGGGCGTGGCGCTGGTGGCGGTGACGGTAGGGGTGCGGCTGGTGGACGGCGGCCTCGCGCTTCAGGCCGGGCTCACCGTGCTCGTGCTCGCCCCGGAGCTGTACCTGCCGTTCCGGCGCCTCGGCGCCGAGTACCACGCGAGCGCGGACGGGCTCGCGGTGGCGGAGCGGATGTTCGCGCTGCTCGACGCTCCCGCGTCCGCGCCGTCGGGCGGGCCGGTGCTCGCGCCGAGCGCGGCTGAGTGCGCGGTGCGGCTCGAGAACGTGTCGTTCTCGTATCCGGCGCGGCCCGGGCACCAGGTTCTCGATGGCCTCAACCTCGAGCTCGCGCCCGGCGAGCTGGTGGCGCTCGTGGGCGCGAGCGGCAGCGGCAAGAGCACCGTGGCGGCGCTGCTCCTGCGACTCGTCGAGCCGGGCGCGGGCGCCATCAGCGTCGGCGGCGTGGACCTTGCGATGTGTCACACGGAGGCATGGCGGGAGCAGCTCGCATGGGTACCGCAGCACCCGTCGCTCCTGCGCGGCACGGTGGCGGACAACATCCGGCTAGGTGACCCCGCGGCCTCTCGCGCGCGTGTAGAACATGCTGCCGCGCTGGCCGGCGCCGACGCGTTCATCGCCGCGCTTCCCTCCGGCTACGACACCGTGGTGGGCGACGGCGGCCGCCCGGTGTCCCCGGGCGAACGGCGCCGCATCGGACTGGCGCGCGCGTTCCTGCGCGATGCGGGGCTCGTGATCCTCGACGAGCCCACGGCCGACCTCGATCCGGACAGTGTCGAGCAGGTGGCGCTGGCCGTCGAGCGGCTGCGGCCCGGCCGCACGATGCTCGTGATCGCCCACCGCCCGGAGCTGATCCGGCACGCCGACCGGGTAGTGGTGCTCGAGCACGGCGCGCCGAGCCCCATGCAGGCCCTGGAGACCGCATGATCCGCACCCTCAGGCGCCTGCTCGCATTCGCCGGTGCGCCGCGCGGGCGGATGGCGCTGGCGGTGAGCCTCGGCGCGCTCACGGTGGTGTTCGGCGCTGGGCTGATGGGCCTCGCGGGCTACCTGATCTCCCGGGCGGCCGAGCGCCCCGCGATTCTCTCGCTCACGGTCGCGATCGTGGGCGTGCGCTTCTTCGGCATCGGGCGGCCGCTGATGCGCTACCTGGAGAGGCTGACCTCGCACGACGTGGCACTGCGGGTGCTCGGGCGCGCGCGCGTGCGCGTGTGGCGGCGGATCGAGCCGCTCGCGCCAACCCAGCTCGAGGGCTACCGGGACGGCGATCTGCTCTCCCGGATGGTGGCCGACGTCGACGCTCTGCAGAACCTGCAGCTGCGCGGGATCGGCCCGCCGTTTGTTGCGCTGCTCGCCGGCGCGGTGTGCGTGGGAGTGTCGGCCGCCTTCCTGCCCGCGGCGGCGCTGGTACTCGGCGTGGGCCTCGGCGTGGCGGCTGTGGCGGTGCCCGCATTGGCCGGCGCGCTCGGGCGTCGCGCGGCCGAGCGTCAGGCGGCGGCTCGGGGCGAGCTCTCGGCCGAGCTGGTGGAGCTCCTCGACTCCGCGCCGGAGCTGGTGGTGAACGGGGCGGCGGACGCGCGGCTCGCGCGCCTCCACGCTGCCGACCGCACCCTGGTGAGCGTTGCGCGGCGCGACGCACTCGCCGGCGGCGTAGCCGACGCCGTCTGCCTGCTCCTCACGGGAGTGACCGTGGCGGCCGTGCTGGCGGTGGCGGTGAACGCGTCCGCTCACGGCGACCTCGACCGGGTGCTGATCGCCATGCTCGCGCTGCTGGCGCTTGCGTCGTTCGAGGCGATACAGCCGCTGTCCGCCGCGGCGCGCGAGCTCGCCGCGACCCTTGCCGCCGGGCGGCGGCTGCTCGAGGTCACCGCACAGGAGCCGCGGGTGGTGGATCCGGCTCAGCCCCTGCCTGCGCCCCCGAGCGGACCCGTCGAGCTGGCGCTCGAGGACGTGCGGGCGAGCTACGGCGACGGCGGTGAGCTCGCGCTCGACGGTGTGAGCTTGCGCCTGCCGCCGGGCCGGAAGATCGCGCTGGTCGGGCCCAGCGGCTCGGGCAAGACCACGGTGGCCAACCTGATGCTGCGCTTCCTCGATCCCAATTCGGGGCGCGTGACGCTCGCCGGCCGAGACCTGAGGAACTACCGCCAGGAGGACGTGCGGCGGGCGATCGCCGTCGCCGGCCAGGAGTCGCATCTCTTCTCGACGAGCATCCGCGAGAACGTGCGCCTGGCGCGCCCGGAGGCGTCCGACCCCGACATCGAAGCGGCCCTGCGGCGGGCGCGCATCTGGGACTGGGTGGCGGAGCTGCCCGACGGCTGGCACACACACGTGGGCGAGGGTGGCCGCGAGCTGTCGGGCGGGCAGCGTCAGCGCGTCGCGCTGGCCCGTGCCCTGCTTGCGGACGCGCCGGTGCTCGTGCTGGACGAGCCCACCGCGCACCTCGACTCGGAGACGGCGGACGACCTGGTGCTCGACGTGCTGGCGGCGGCCGGCGAGCGCTCGGTCCTGCTGATCACCCACCGGCCAGAGGGACTCGGGCTCGTGGACGAGATCGTGACCCTGAGGTCGAGCCGCATCGAAGATCACCTCATTCGGACGACGCCCGCCAGAGGCGGCGCGGCTTGAATGCCCCAATGGCCCGGCTGAACATTCCCTGGCAGCTCCGAGGCGTGCTGGCCGGCACGGCCGGCACCGCCACCATGACGCTCGCCTACGCCACCGAGCGGAAGCTGCGACACCGGGGGAGCGAGCCCCTCGACTACGACGACTCGCTCGTGCCGGGGCAGATCGTCGCGAGCGTGATGCACCTGCCGGACGTGACCGCGCGCGAGGACCACGAGCTCGGCCTGATCCTGCGCTGGACCTACGGCTCGGCC
>DASXCV010000340.1:0-6303 GCA_036491015.1 Thermoleophilaceae bacterium
GGCGATCGAGGCCGTGTCCAAGGCCATCCGCCGCTCGCGCGCGGGCATCAAGGACCCCAAGCGGCCGACCGGCTCGTTCATCTTCCTCGGCCCCTCGGGCGTCGGTAAGACGGAGCTGGCGCGCACGCTCGCCGAGTTCCTTTTCGGCGACGAGGACGCGATGGTGCGCATCGACATGTCCGAGTACATGGAGAAGCACTCCGTGTCGCGGCTCGTCGGCTCGCCTCCGGGCTACATCGGCTACGACGAGGGCGGCCAGCTCACCGAGGCCGTGCGCCGCAAGCCGTACTCGGTGCTGCTGCTCGACGAGATCGAGAAGGCCCACCCGGACGTCTTCAACATCCTGCTCCAGATCCTGGAGGACGGTCGTCTGACGGACGCTCAGGGCCGCACCGTCGACTTCCGTCACGCCATCGTGATCATGACCTCGAACATCGGCGCCTCCGAGATCGCGCGCAACACGCCACTCGGCTTCGCGGTGTCCGACGACGAGACGGGCATCACCTACGACGACATGAAGAACCGGATCATGGGAGAGCTGAAGAAGGTCTTCCGGCCCGAGTTCCTCAACCGCATCGACGAGGTCATCGTCTTCCACAAGCTGTCGAAGAGCGAGGTCAAGGAGATCGTGGACCTGCTCCTGCGGCACATCCGCGAGTCCATGGCCGATCGCGAGCTGTCGCTCAACCTGTCCGACGACGCCAAGGACCTGTTGGTGGAGAAGGGCTGGGATCCCGCCATGGGTGCCCGTCCGCTCCGCCGTGCGATCCAGCGCTACATCGAGGATCCGCTCGCCGACAAGGTGCTGTCGTCCTCGATGGAGCCGGGCTCCACGGTCGAGGTCGACAAGGCCGCCGAGGGCGAGGAGCCCGAGGTGAAGATCGACATCGTCGCTCCGAAGACGCGCAAGCGCGAGACGGTGGCGGTCGGCGCCAAGGGCGGCGAGGCCGAGGGCGAAGGCGGCGGCGAGCCCGCCGGCGACGGCTCACCGGACCTGCCTGAGGACCCCGAGGTCCTGCCCGAGGTCCCGGACGCACCGCCGCCTGACGAACCCTCGCCCGACGAGTCCTAAGGCCACGGCCGACGTCGAGATCAAGGTCCGCGAGAACGGCCCGTACAAGGTCACGGGCCCGATCCGGCTGATCGACGCCGACGGCAACGTGTTCGACCTGCCCGACGACGGGCGGCCGGTGGCGCTCTGCCGCTGCGGCGCGTCGCAGACCAAGCCGTTCTGCGACAAGAGCCATTCTCAGATCGGCTTCGAGGCCGCCGAGCGCGCGGTGGCGGAGTCGGAGCAGCAGCGGCCGTCGTGAGCGGCGACGGAGCGCTGATCGACCGCTACGCGCGCCTCCTGGTGGAGGTGGCCGTGAACCTTCAGCCCGGGCAGGCGCTGGCTGTCGACGCGCTGGTCGAGCACGCCGAGCTGGCACGCGCCGTGGCCCGCGCAGGCTACGCCGCGGGCGCGTCGTGGGTGGACGTCCTGTACAGCGACATGGTGGTGCGCCGCGCGCTGCTCGATTCGCCGCTGCCCGACGATGAGGTGGGCCGCTCGCCCGAATGGCTCATGAAGCGCGCCGAACTGATGGGCGATGAGCAGGGAGCCGTGATCCAGATCGTCGGCCAGCCCGACCCGAAGGTGTTCGACGGCGTGGACGGCAGCCGCATCACCGCCGCCCAGGCGCTCGAGCTCACGCAGCTCCGCCGGAAGCAGACCACCGAGGGGAGGGTCGCGTGGACGATCGGCGCCTGCCCCGCTCCCGGCTGGGCCGAGCAGATCTTCGGCGAGCCGGATGTCGAGCGGCTCTGGCAGGCGATCGGAGCGACCGTGCGGCTCGACGAGGACGATCCCGTGGCCGCCTGGAAGGAGCACGTCGCGCGGCTCAAGGCGCGCTGCCGCCGGCTCCAGGCCCGCGGGTTCGACGCGCTGCATCTCACCGGCCCGGGCACCGACCTGACGATCGGCCTCACTCCCGGCGTGAGCTGGCTCGGCGGCGCGCTCGTGACCAACTGGGGCCAGGAGTACGTTCCGAACTTTCCCACCGAAGAGGTGTTCACGACCCCGGATTGGCGCCGCACCGAGGGCACCGTGCGCTCCACGCGGCCGCTCGAGCTGCTGGGCAAGCCCGTGCGCGACCTCGAGCTCCGCTTCGAGGGCGGCAAGATCGTCGATGTCAAGGCGTCGCAGGGCGCCGACGTGGTGCGCTCACAGGTCGAGCAGGACGAGCAGGCCGGGTTCGTGGGCGAGATCGCGCTCGTCGACGGCCAGTCGCGCGTCGGCAAGAGCGGAATCACCTTCTTCAACACCCTGTTCGACGAGAACGCCACCTGTCACCTCGCCTACGGCTCGGGCTTCGCGTTCCTGCTCGAGGGCGCGGACAAGATGGAGCCGGACGAGCGCCTGGCCGCGGGCCTCAACCAGTCGAGGGTGCACACCGACGTGATGATCGGCGGGCCCGAGGTGCAGGTGGACGGCGTGACCGCGGGCGGCGAGTCCGTGCCGATCCTGCACGAGGACGTCTGGCAGCTGGCCGACTAGGCGAGCAGCGCGTTGCGGACCTGCTCGCGCAGCTTCTCGAGCGGGAACGGCTTGGCGAGGTAGCCCACCGGGCCTGTGGCGAGAGCCCGGTCGAGGTCCACCCGCCGGGTCTGGGCCGTGATGAAGAGGAAGGGCGTGTCGGCGCCGTCTTCGCGCAGCTGCTGGGCAACCTGCACGCCGTCGAGCTGGGGCATGTTCACATCGAGCAGCGCCAGCCCGGGGGCGTGCTCGCCGATCATCTCGAGAGCCTCGGCACCGTCGCGCGCCTCTATGACGGTGTAGCCCTGTCGGCGCAGGGTGGTGGTCACGAGCATCCGAAGGTCCGCGTCGTCATCTGCGATCAGCACCACGTGCTCAACCGGATTGAACATAGCTCCTTGATCGGTACATCGCCGCCAGGGTTGAGCCCGGGGACGCCGGGGGGGCGAAAGACGTCCTCCTCGGGCCTTAAGTTGGTGCGATGCCGAAGACCCTGTTCGTCTGCTCCCAATGCGGCAACGAGAGCCCCAAGTGGCACGGGCGCTGCCCGGGCTGCGGCGAGTGGAACACGATGGTCGAGGAGCGGGCGATGGAGGCTCAGCGGGGTGGCGGCGGCGGTGGGTCGTCTCTGTCGCGCAAGGCCGCCAAGCCGGCGCGCCCGGTTCGGCTCGCCGAAGTGGAGGCCCCCGCCCTCGCGCGCTTTGAGACCGGCATCGGGGAGCTCGACCGCGTGCTCGGCGGCGGCATCGTCCCCGGCTCGCTGGTGCTGATCGGCGGCGCGCCCGGCATCGGCAAGTCCACGATCACGGGCGGCGCACTCGGCAACCTGGCGCTCGCTGGGCGGAAGGTCCTCTACGTGTCGGGCGAGGAGTCGGCCGCGCAGGTGCGCCTGCGGGCCGAGCGGCTCGGCGAGCACGCCCTGAGCGTGCCGATCATCGCGGAGACCGACCTCGAGACCGTGGTGGCCACGCTGGAGGCCGAGCGGCCGGAGGTATGCGTCGTCGACTCGGTGCAGACCCTGTACGCGAACGGCATGACCGGGGCGCCCGGATCGGTGGGCCAGGTGCGCGAGGTGGCCGGCACGCTGATGCGGGTGGCCAAGGCACGCAACGTGGCCGTGATCCTCGTGGGCCACGTGACCAAGGAGGGCGCGCTCGCGGGCCCGCGAGTGCTCGAGCACCTCGTGGATTGCGTGCTGCAGTTCGAGGGCGAGCGCGAGCGCACGTACCGGACGCTGCGCGCGCTCAAGAACCGCTTCGGCTCGACCAACGAGGTCGGTGTGTTCGAGATGCGCGACAGCGGGCTGGTGGAGGTCGCCGATGCGTCCTCGCGCTTCGTCGCGGAAGCCACGAGGGCGCCCGGCTCCGTCGTGCTCTGCGCCATGGAGGGCAGCCGGCCGCTGCTGGTGGAGCTGCAGGCGCTCGTGGCGCCCACGGAGCTCGTGCCGCCGCGGCGCGTGGCCAACGGGGTGGACCGCAACCGCCTGGCTCTCGTGCTCGCAGTGCTCGCGCGTCACGCGGGCCTCGGGCTCGGCTCGAGCGACATCTTCGTGTCCGTGGCCGGCGGCGTGCGCGTGGACGAGCCTGGGGCTGACCTGGCGGTGGCCCTGGCGCTGGCGTCGGCCGCCCGCGGCGTCCCGCTGGGCAGCGAGGAGCGGCCGCTCGCGGCCTTCGGCGAGGTGGGCCTCACGGGCGAACTGCGCTACGTGGCGCACGCCGATCGGCGGCTTGCCGAGGCGGCAAAGTTCGGGCTCGAACCGGTGTTATCGCCCGATGGAGGCGTTCGTACGCTGCGTCAGGCGCTGCGGGCTGCACTGGATGGGCGGGGCGATGGAGTCGCCCAAGCGGCGTAATCTCCCAAGCTGCGGGCTGGAAAACCCGCTATAAAGCCAAAAAACGCCGCAAATGCAGGGCCTGTGTCGTAGAATGGGCTGATGCAGTCGCACGCCGGGGACGAGGTCACCCAGCTGGAAACCCGTCAAGAGCCCCGGTTGGTAAGGGCGCTCGAGATGGTTGCGCCCGGTACCGCGGTACGGGAGGGCATCGATGCGATCGGCCAGGGGCGGCTCGGCGCGCTGATCTGTATCGGCGACAGCGAGGAGCTGTCCTTCCTCTACTCCGGTGGGATCAAGCTCGATATCGACTACACGCCGGCGCTGCTCTACCAGGTGGCGAAGATGGACGGGGCGATCATCCTCAACTCGAACGCCACCAAGATCTGCTGGGCGAACGTGCAGCTCATGCCGGACCCGACGATCCTCTCGCTCGAGACCGGCACGCGGCACCGCACCGCCGAGCGCGTGGCCAAGCAGACCGACGCGCTCGTGATAGCCGTGTCGGCCAGCCGCGACGTCGTGTCGCTCTACCTCGACGGCGCCAAGTACATCCTCGAGGACATCCCGGTGGTGCTCGCCAAGGCCAACCAGGCGCTGGCGACGCTCGACAAGTACCGCAGCCGCCTCGACCAGGTCTCCACCCGGCTCACCGCCCTCGAGTTCGAGGGTGGCGTCACTTTGCACGACGTGCTCACGGTCCTCCAGCGGGCCGAGCTCGTCACGCGCATGGCCGTCGAGATCGAGCGCTACATCGTCGAGCTCGGCACCGAGGGCCGGCTGATCGAGATGCAGCTCGAGGAGACGATGGTCGGCGTGGCCGCCGACAAGGCCGCGCTCGTGCACGACTACCTGTCGCAGCCGAGCGAGGAGAGCTTCGCGCTCGTGCTCGACTCGCTGGCGCGCTTGCCGCACCAGGACCTGCTCGACTTCGGGCGCCTGGCCGAGCTGCTCGGCTACGACCGGAAGCTCAACACGCTCGACCACCCCACCTCGCCGCGCGGCTACCGGATCCTCGGCCGCGTGCCGCGACTACCAAAGCTTGTAATTCAGGCCATCGTCCGCGACTTCGGCGGCCTGGACGAAATCTTGGCGGCTTCCGACTCAGAGCTCGAAGCCGTCGAGGGAGTGGGAGACATGAGGGCGAAGGACATCCGCGAGGGCCTTCGCCGTCTACAAGAGATCAACCTCGTGGATCGCTATTTGCAAACCTGAAAACGGGGGCAGTCTTCCGCTGCCGGCCTAAACAAGGAGGTCACCATTTCCGAAGAAGCAACTTGGGAGCAGGAGCTCGAAGAGCTCGAGATCAGCCGTGAGGCGCCGCACATCGACTACGAGATCGGCGACCAGGTGGTCTATCCGCATCACGGTGCCGGAAAGGTCGTAAAGAAGGAGCAGAAGGAGGTTCTCGGGGAGACGCGCGAGTACCTCACGATCAAGATCCTTCACAACGACATGACGGTCATGGTCCCGTGCGTCAACGCCGGCAAGGCCGGGCTCCGCCGCGTCATCGGGGAGGAGGACGTCGCGCGCGTCCTGTCCGTGCTCCGCGATGACGTGAGCCAGATGCCGAAGAACTGGAATCGGCGCTTCAAGCACAACCGCGACAAGATCAAGACCGGCGACGTGTTCGAGCTCGCCGAGGTGGTCAGGAACCTCGCAATCCGGGAGAACGACAAGGGCCTCTCTACGGGGGAGAAGCAGATGTTCACCCGTGCGAAGAAGATCCTCGCCTCGGAGCTGATGTACGCCCTCGAGATGGAAGAGGGGGAAGCCGAGGAGTACATCGACAACCTCATCGGGGACTCGCACGCGGAGCGCGAGGGCGCTGCCGCGGCCGCTAAGTAGAGCATCCACGCATGGCCGTCGTCGGGATCGTTCCCGCGGCCGGCAGCGGCGAACGCCTTGGGGCCTCCGGGCCCAAGGCGTTCGCTATGTGTGGCGGCCGATCGCTGCT
>DASXCV010000341.1:0-13920 GCA_036491015.1 Thermoleophilaceae bacterium
TAGCCCATCACGCGGTAGCCCGAGGCGTTCTGGCTCGTGCCGATCGCGTGCTCGCCCGCTCCGCAGAACGCCTCGAACGGCACCGCCGCCGCGGCCTCCCACAGGGTGCGCGTGGGGTTGCCGAAGTCGAGCCCGGCGAGCGCGACCTGCACCCGCTGCCTGTAGGTGAGCACCAGGAACTCGTTCTCGCAGGTGGTCAGCGAGCGTGCCGACAGGTCCGCGAGGAACGGCGGGGCCAGCGCGTCGAAGCCGATCAGCGGGTCGTGGTACAGGCGAAGGGAATCCGCCTCCACGGCGCCGGCCTCGGAGTCCACGCCGGCGATCGCGCGCGGGTCGATCGGGTCACCGAGATCGGTCTTGGCCGCCTTGCGGCCCGGTAGCAGCGTGTCGGCGAACGCCTGCAGCGTGGCGTCGCTCACCGACACGCCGCCGAGCGCAGGCAGCCCGGACGCCGCCGGAGCGCTTTTGAGGAGGCCCGCGCCGGGCAGCGCCGCGGCCACGAACGCGCCCGCGCCGAGCGTGCTCGCCCGCGCGATGAAGTCCCTACGTGACAGCTCCGCGGCCAGCCGGCCGCGCCCCCGCGCATCCCCCATGCCGGCGCGAATTCAACCGGACCGGCGGTCCGGCCGCGCCGGTCCGCCGGCTCAGCCGAGGCCGTCGAGCTTGCCGGCCAGCTCGAAGTCCGCGTCGGTGAGCCCGCCCTCGGAATGCGTCGAGAGCGTGACCGTGACCTTGTTCCACGAGATCGCGAGATCCGGGTGGTGATTCATCTCGTTCGCCACCGGCGTGAGCCGGTCGACGAAACCAACCGAGCCGCTGAAGTCCTCGAACTCGAACTGCTTCTCGATCGCGTCGCCGCTCTGCTCCCAGCCGTCGAGGCCGGAGAGCTTCGCCTGCACGTCCTCGTTGCTCAGAGCTGCCATGGTTTACCCCCATGCGTATCGCCAGTCTTGTGCCCTCTGCAACCGAGATGCTCTGCGCCCTCGGCCTGCGCGACAACATAGTTGCCGTCACGCACGAGTGCGACTACCCGGAGGGCATCGAGCTGACTCCGCATCTCACGCGCAGCGTGATCCCGGAGGATCTGGCGCCGGCGGAAATCGACGCCGCAGTGCGTGAGCACACGGGCAAGGGCGAGGCGCTGTATGAGCTCGACGAGCATCTGCTCGAGGAGCTCGCGCCCGACCTGATAGTCACGCAGGCGCTGTGCGAGGTGTGCGCGGTCTCGTTCGACGACGTGCGCGCCGTAGCCGAACGGCTGCCGTCGCAGCCCGACGTGGTGTCGCTCGACCCCTCCACGCTCGGCGAGGTGATCGGCGACGTCCGCACGCTCGCGCAGGCCACCGACTCGAAGGACGCGGGCGTGGACCTCGTCCGCGACCTGGCCGAGCGCCTCGACCGCGTGAAGCTCGCCGTGCGCGCGGCCGATTCGCGCCCGCGCGTGGTGGCCCTCGAATGGCTCGACCCGCCGTTCCTCGGCGGCCACTGGGTGCCGCAGATGATCGAGGTGGCGGGCGGCGAGGACGCGATGGGTTTCCCGGGCGAGCGGTCGCGTGAGGCGAGCTGGCAGGAGATCGAGGCGTCGAAGCCGGACATCGTCGTGTCGATGCCGTGCGGCTACTACCGCGAGCGCGCGGCGCTCGAGGTCACCGAGCACCGCGACGAGATCCTCCGCCTCGGCGCTAGCCGGGTGGTGGCCGTCGATGCCGCCGCGTACTTCTCGCGCCCCGGGCCGCGACTCGTCGACGGCGTGGAGCTGCTCGGCCACATCCTGCATCCCGACGCCGTGCCCGCGACGCCTCTCGAACGCCTGATCGAAGTCGATCTCGAGGCCGCCGCCGCGCGCTAGTGCGCAGTGGCGATGGCTCCAACCGCGGCCACCACACCCACACCGGCGGCGAGCAACGGCCCGACGAACGCGGGAACGCCGCGGCGCTTGCTTGCCTCCGTCATCACGAGCGCGGCGAGCGAGCCGCCGATGAGCCCGCCGATGTGGCCGCCGATGGAAACGCCACTGAGGGTGAAGCCGAGCAGCAGGTTGATGCCGAGGAAGAACACCAGTCCGCTCTGCATCGGATCGATCCCGCGATGTCGGAGATCGACGATCGCTGCCCCCGCGACGCCGAACACGGCGCCCGACGCGCCCACCGTGAGCGCGTGCGGCGTGACCAGCAGCGCGCCGAACGACCCGGCGAGCAACGAGACGAAATAGATCAGCGCGAAGCGGGCGTGCCCCACGAAAGGCTCCAGCATCCCGCCGAGGAACCAGAGCGCGTACATGTTGAAGCCGATGTGGATGAGGCTCGCGTGCAGGAAGCCCGAGCTGACGATGCGCCACCAGTCTCCGCTCGCCACGAGCGGCCCGAACAGAGCGCCGTGCTGCACCACCCAGCTGCCGACGTAGCCATTTCCGCTGAGGCCGGCCCCACCCACGAGCTCCCACAAGAACACAAGTGCATTGATCGCGACGAGCGCCTGGGTGACGATCGGCCGGCCGCTGTACATGTTGCGCGCGCTCACCACGCGGGTGCGCTGGCGGGCGCACTCGGGGCAGCGCATTCCCACCGAGGTCGTCGTCATGCACGCCGGGCAGATCGGCCGGCCGCAGTTCGAGCACGCCACCCCGGTCTCACGGCTGGGGTGCCGGTAACAGGTCTCCACGCGCGAGACGATAGTGGGAGACCTGACCGGGTCGTTAAGAGAGCTTGACCGTCAGAACCGGCATCTGCGTGGGCTTGAGCGTGCCACCGTCGCGCTCGGCGGTGACCGCCACCGCGTCGGCACCCTTCAACGAGCCCGGGATTCCGGCCGAGCCGCTCCCGCCGCTGCCCACCGAGAAGAGAGCGCCCGCGGGCTGCAATGTGCCGTCGCGCTGCACCCAGACCTCGTAGACCTTGCCGGCGCCGGGATCGGGCAGGCCCTGGACCGTGAGCAGCGCGCCCTTGCCGCCGCCGCTCGGAACATCCAGGCTGGCGCTGCCCGAGGGCGCGCGCGTGTGGTCCACCAGCGCGGCCACGGTCTTGCTGCCCGAGCCGCCGAGGTTCGCCACGCCGATGCCCAGGCCGACGCCTATGGCGAGCACGCAGACGGCCGCGGCTGCGGCGAACGCGGGGCTCAATCGTGGGAGCCGTTCGAGAAAGCGCGGCGCAGTGCGCCGCCTCTTCTCCGCCTCCTCGCGCTGCTCGCCGGCCTCCGCCCACACGGTCGCCATCAGCGACTCCTTGAGCTCCGGCGGCGGCGCCACCGGCTCGACCGCCCGCGGCAGCGCCTCGGACGCCACCCGCAGCTGATCCAGCTCCCGGCGGCAGCTCGCGCAGTTCTCGAGGTGCTTCTCGAACACCTCCGCCTCGAGCTCGGGGAGCGCGCCCAGGAGGTATGCCCCCACGTTCTCCTCGTAGTCCTCGTGTCCCCTGCTCATGCCACTGCTCCTGTCATCTCCTTGCGCATCTTCTCCAGGCCGAGCCTCATCCGGCCCTTGATCGTGCCCACCGGCTCGCCGAGCATCTGGGCGATCTGCGTGTGGGTGAAGCCGCCGTAGTACGCCAGCTCGATCACGCGCGATTGCTCTCCGGGCAGCGTCGACAGCGCCGCCCTCACCTCCCGTGCCTCCTCACGGCGGACCGCCTCCACGTCGGTGAGCTCGGGCGCCTCGTGGCGCTCCTCGAGCCCCTCCGCGCTGGCCCGCCGCCGCTCGTGCACGAGGTTGCGCCTGAGCGCGTCGATCGTCCTGTGGTGGACGATCCCGAGCACCCAGGTGCGAACGCTGCCCCGCGCCCGCTCGTAGCGCACCTTGCTGCGCCAGATCGAGAGGAATGCCTCCTGCACGATGTCCTCGGCCACGGCACGCGTGCCGACCATCCGGTAGGCGAGCGAGAACGCGGCGCCCCCGTGACGGTCGTAGAGCATCTCGAACGCCCGCGGGTCGCCTCCCTGGACGACATGCATCAGCTCCTCGTCCGCCAGACGCGTGAGGTCCTTTGTCTGTTTCAACGGCATGCGTGATTAAAGTGGCCCACGAATCTGCATACGCAGGGACAACCGTTACGGATCAGGGGAACCAGTGCAACAACGCTCGTCCGCTCAGAAGTGCGCCGTCTTCTTCGGCGTCCTGCTGCTCGCCGCCGGCATCCTCGGCTTCTTCTACAACGGCACGTTCACCAGCAACCAGGCCATTCACGACGACATGCTCGGCGCGTTCAGCGTCAACGGCTGGAGCAACACGCTGCACGTGCTGCTCGGGGTCTGGGGCCTGGCTGCGGGCTCGTCCTGGTCGGCCGCGCGGATCTGGGGCTACGGCGCCGGGCTGCTGCTCGTGGTGCTCGGCGTATGGGGCTTCATCCTCGGTTCGGGCCACTCGATCATCAGCATCATCCCGGTGAACACGCCGGACAACTTCGCGCATCTCGCGATCGGAGTGATCGCCGTGCTGTCCGCGGTGGCCACGTCGCCTGAGCCGGATCCGACCACGGCAGCGGCGCCGGGTTGAACCGCGAGCGCTTCCCCGGTCTGGCCGACGGCTGGGCGCGCTTCGACGCGCCCGCGGGCGCGCAGCCGGTGGACGCCGCGATCGAGGCGATGGCGGACTTCATGCGCTCGGGGGCCGTGGCCAACGGCCACGGGGCGTTCGAGGCGGCCGAGCGCCTCGACGCGCTCGTGCTCGACGCGCGGGTGGCCGCGGGCTCGTTCGTGGGCGGCACGCCCGAGGGCGTGGTGTTCGGGCCGAGCATGACCACGCTCACGCTTGCCTTCGCGAGCGCGGTGGGCCGCACGCTGTCGCCCCGCGACGAGATCGTGTGCACGCGGCTCGACCACGACGGCGACGTCGCGCCGTGGCTGATCGCCGCCGAGCGCGCGGACGCGGTGGTGCGCTTCGCCGAGCCCAACCGGGAGACGCTGGAACTGCCGGCCTCGGCGGTCGAGGAGGTGCTGTCCGAGCGCACGCGCTGGGTGGCCGTGACCGCCGCCAGCAACGCGGTCGGCTCCGTGCCCGAGCTGCCCGGAATCGTCGCGGCCGCGCATGACGCGGGCGCCCGCGTATACGTCGACGCCGTCCACGCCGCGCCGCACCGCAAGCTCGACGTGGCCGCGCTCGACTGCGACGCGCTGGTGTGCTCCGCGTACAAGTGGTTCGGCCCGCACCAGTCGATCCTCTGGGCCCGCCCCGAGCTGCTCGCCGAGCTCCAGCCCGACAAGCTGCGCCCCTCGCCCGACAGCGTGCCCGACCGCTGGGAGACCGGCACGCCCGCCTTCGAGGGCATCATGGGCCTGGCCGCCGCCGGCCGCTATATCGAGGAGACCGGCTTCGACGCCATTCGCGCGCACGAGGAGGCGCTCTTCAAGCGCATGCTCGACGGCCTGTCGACAATCGGCGGCGTGACCCTCCACGGTTGGGCTCGCGAGCGCGTGCCTACGCTCATGTTCTCGCTCGCCGGCCAGTCGCCCGAGCACGTGGCGAAGGCGCTGGCGGCCGAGCAGGTGGCGGTGTGGCACGGCAACTACTACGCACTCGAGCTCTCCACGCTGCTTGGCCTCGAGCCGGACGGCGCGCTGCGCGCCGGCGTCGTGCACTACAACAACGACGAGGACGTCGACCGCCTGCTGGCAGCCGTGGACCGGGTGGCAGCTTCCTAACGAGGAACTACAGCTAGCGGCCGAGCCGCTTGCGGATGTCCGAGGAGACGTCCTCGATGCCGTGTTCGAGCGCCTTGATCGGGCCGGCTTGGCGCTTCTTGTGCTGCTGGCGCGCGCGCACGAGCACGAGCGTGCCGCCCGCGACGGCGAGCACAGCGCCCGCGGCCACCGTCGGGACCCAGTTGCGCGGATCGCGCAGCGCACCGGGCTCCCAGTCCGCCAGTTCCTCGGCGGCGGCTTCGATGTGCTCGCTCAGCCGCTGCTCGAGCCGATCGGTGAGCGACACCGGCGGATCGACCGGCACAAGTGCGGAGCGAAGTAGGCGTTCAACGTCGGTCATGCTCGTTCCTCTGCCTTCAGGCTCTCTTCTAATTGCCTGATCGCACGATGAATTAACACCTTTGTGGCGCCTTCGGTGCGGCCGAGGGCGCGGGCGATCTCACGGTTGTCCATGTCGAGGGCGAATCTCATGATCAGAGCCTCACGACGATCGTCCGGGAGATTCGCCACACCGGCCAGAACTTCCTCCAGCTCCTCGCGCTGTTCGACGAGCTCCGCGGTGGGATGCGGCTCGGACACGATCGCCGCGTCCTCGAGCTGCGTCTGAGGCTTGCGGGAACGGTCGCGGTAGTAGTTGGCGGCGAGGTTGTGGGCGATGCGGATCAGCCACGGCCTGAGCGGTCTGCCGTGCGACTCGCGCTGCGCGCGCTCGAAGTGCCGGTACGCCTGAAGGAACGTCTGCTCCGTGAGGTCCTCGGCGTCGTGGTGGTTGCCCACCCGGTAGTACGAGTAGCTGTAGACGTCGCGCAGGTGCGCTTGATACAGCTCCGTGAAGTCCCGGTCCAGAGCTGCCTTGTCCGGCTCGGCCACGCACGGAGCCTACCCCCGAGAGCCTGCGGCGGCGCGCTCGCGCCAGCGTCCCCCGGCCTTGCGAGCCCTCACGCTCGCCACCCATTCCTCGGGTCCGAGGCGCCCGTCGATAAGCGCGCCGAGGTCGGCGGTGGCGGGCGCCTCCAGCCCCGCCGCCTCGAACGCGCGAACGAGCAGCGGCACTGCATCGAGGCTCTCTGGAGTCTCCTCGAGCAACCCCGCGATCTGGTCCGCGGGAACCCCGCGGCCAAGCATCTCTCCCGCCCTGCGGTTGCGACTGTGCTCCGCCAGCACAGTGCCCACGAGGTCACCGGTGCCGGCCAAGCCCATGAATGTTTCCGTGCGGCCGCCCGATGCGAGCGCGAGGCGATGCGTCTCGGCAAACACGCGCGAGGCAGCGGCGCCCGCGGCGTTCATGCCGCTCGTGGCTGCAGCGGCGGCGGCCAGGGCGGCGGCGTTCTTCGCACACGCCGCCAGCTCGGCGCCGGTCACGTCGTCGGTGGTTTCGACGTCGAGTCCCGCGTCGCCGAGGATCTTCGAGAACTGCGCGCGGAAGTCCGCGTCGCTCGACGCGAGCACGACCGAGGCGCCCAGCGTGACGGCCTCCGCCGCATGGGCGGGACCGCCCAGCGCACCGACCGCACGAGCGGGAATGCGCTCGCCGACGTAGTGCGTGGGGGTCGCGCCTAGCGGTGGGACAAGTCCTTTCGAGAGCACGAGCAGGGCGCTCCGCTCGCCGACCCTCGCCCCGACCTGGGCCACGGCGGCCGGCAGGTCACGCGAGGGGACTGCGAAGCAGACGAGGTCGACGCCGCCGAACTCGATTTCGGCGACGGTCGAGACCTTCACCTCGTCGGGAAGCTCGACGCCGGGCAGGCGCTCGTTCTCGCGCTCTTCGTTGATGCGGTCGGCCGTGGGCTGGATGCGGCAACCGAGCTGCACCTCGATCCCCGCGCGCGCGAGCAGCGTGGCGAGGGCGGTGCCCATCGAGCCGGCGCCGACGATCGCGGCCTTGCGCAGCGGCGGCAGCCCGCCGAGCCACTCCCACTGAAGCTCGACGCACGGCCAGATGCGCGCGGTCACCTCGGCGGCGAGCCGCGGCGAGGGAGTCTCCACACGCGGGAAGGTGAGCGGCCGGCCGAGGCGGATCTTCACCTTGGCGGGACGGACCTTCCAGCCGCGGCGCGCGTTCTCCGAGCCGGTCACGGCAATCGGCACGACGGGTGCGCCGGTCTCGAGCGCCAGGCGGCCGACGCCGCGCTTGGGCTTGCCGAGCGAGCCCTTCCGGATGCGCGTGCCCTCGGGGAAGACCAGGACCATCTCGCCGCGCTCGACGAGCATGCGCGAGGTCTCCATCGCGTCCTCGTCGGCCTCGCCACGCCGCACGGGATAGGCGCCGAGCGAGTTCAGGACCCAGGCCTGCAAGCGGCGGTTGAACAGCTCCTGCTTGGCCATGAAGTAGGCGGGGCGGCGGATGCAGATCCCGATCACGAACGGGTCGAGGAAGCTGCGGTGGTTGGGGGCGAGGATCAGGCCGCCCTTGCGCGGCACATGCTCGCGGCCCACCCGCGACACGCGGAAGTAGATGAGCATCAGCGGCTGTAGGACGGCGCGAACGAGCCAGTACACCAACGGGTTCACCCCGCGCGTGCGTGTGCGCTCGTGGTAGACCGAAAGATCGCGCGCGGGAGCGCTGGACGGCATGCTCGAACTACTCACCGGGTCCTCGCTGGTTACACACGAATACCGCAGCCCGTTAGGCTGCTTGCAGATGGCAACGAGCCGCAGTCTCAACGGAGCGATTGCCGGAGGACTCGCCGCAGCGCTCTGGGCCGCGCAGCAGCCGCTCGACAAGAGGCTGTTCGGCGTGGACTACGACGACGTGCAGCTGCTCGGCAAGGCGGTTACCCGCGGACCCGAGTGGCAGGCCATCGGGCTGGCCCTCCACGTGGCCAACGGGGCCGCGTTCGGAGCGCTCTACGCGCAGCTTCGTCCGTTCCTGTTCGGGCCGCCGGTGCTGCGCGGGCTGACGGCCGGTCTGGCGGAGAACTTCGGCAGCTGGCCGCTCGCCACGCTGGCCGACGATCACCATCCGGCCAAGCGCGACTTGCCCAAGCTCTCGGGCAACACGCGCGCGCTGGCGCAGGCCACCTGGCGCCACGCGCTGTTCGGCGCCGTGCTCGGCGTGCTCGAGCAGCGGCTCAACCGCAGCCGCGAGGCCGAGCCGCCCTTCGTCCCCGTGTCCTCGAACGGGCACGGCAACATCGAGCACGCCGCGACCGCCGCGGCCTAGCTTTCCCCGCCTACACTGGGCGGCGCAGGCCGGAGTAGCTCAGTTGGTAGAGCAACGCTCTTGTAAAGCGTGGGTCGCAGGTTCGAGTCCTGTCTCCGGCTCTCGGCCGCCGATCCGTCTTCCGCTCGATCTACCGTGCGAAGTCGATGGCTGTCCCGGGGGACGCGCCCAGCCGCTGGCGCTCACTGCTCGCACTCGAGTACCCGTCGATGAACGACTTCGACGATATGGGCCTCGAATGGCGCCGGCTGTTCTCGGAGATCCTCGGGACGTTCATGCTCGTGATGGCGGGCGCGGGCGGTGCCGTGGTGAACGCGGTCAGCCACGGAGCGATCAGCCGGACCGCGGCTGTGGCGGCGCCGGGGCTCACCGTCCTGGCGATCATCCTGTTCATGGGCGCGGTCTCGGGCGCTCACCTCAACCCGATCGTCACAATCGCCTTCGGGCTGCGTTCGGACTTTCCGTGGCGGCGCGCGATGGGCTACATCATCGTCCAGCTCATCGGGGCCACGCTGGCGGTTCTGTTCCTGAAGGCGGTGTTCGGGAACGTGGGGCAGCTCGGGGCCACGCTGCCCGGACCCGGCATCCACAACTGGCAGGCGATGCTGATCGAGTTGGCGCTCACGGCCGGGCTTGTGAGCACGATCCTCGGCACGGCGTCCGGCGCCCAGAACGTGGGCGCGCTGTCGGCGGTGGCCGTCGGCGGCTACATCGTGCTCGCCGGGTTGTGGTCGAGCCCAATCAGCGGCGCCTCGATGAACCCGGCCCGCTCGTTCGGGCCCGCGCTCGTGGGCAACGACTGGTCGAGCTACTGGGTCTACCTGGTCGGCCCGCTCGCGGGCGCCCTGCTCGCGGTGCTGTTCGCAGTCGTGCTGCGGGGCCCTGGGGGCGACGCCCCGAGCCGCGCGGCCGGCAGCGGAAGCCTGAACTAGGCCGACTCGCGGAGCACGGCCGGGACCGCCCGGGCCGACGTCTTTCTTCGGGACTTCTTACAAAGATCTCTGAACGCTCTTAGGCGGCCGTGGTGAGCTGGATTCATGCCCGGCGGCGGCCTGCGCCGCCGGGCGTCCAACTGTCATGGTCACCGCCTCCGTCTAGCGTCTATAGGGCTGATGAGCGTGCGGGTTCTGGTTGCTGACGACGAGCGAGCGGTGCGGGAGTCGCTCCGCCGCGCGCTGGTGCTCGAGGGCTACGACGTCGAGCTCGCGTCCGGCGGCCGTGAGGCGCTCGACTCGGTGGGCGCCGGCCGCGCCGACGTGGTGGTGCTCGACGTGCTGATGCCGGACATCGACGGTCTCGAGGTGTGCCGTCGGCTGCGCCAAGGGGGCGACCGGGTGCCGGTCCTGATGCTCACCGCGCGCGACGCCGTGTCCGATCGCGTGGAGGGGCTCGAGGCGGGCGCCGACGACTATCTCGTCAAGCCGTTCGACCTCGACGAGTTGATCGCGCGCCTGCGCGCCCTGCTCCGCCGCACGCTCGGCACCGACGACCACGACCAGCTCCGGTTCGCCGACCTCACGCTCGACGCGACCGCTCACGAGGCGCGCCGCGGCGAGCGCCGCATCGAGCTCACGCGCACCGAGTTCCTGCTGCTCGAGCTGTTCATGCTCAACCCGCGGCGCGTGCTGTCGCGCTCGCTGATCCACGAGCGCGTGTGGGGCTACGACTTCGGCCCCGCGTCGAACTCGCTCGGCGTGTACGTGGGCTATCTGCGCCGCAAGCTCGAGGCCGACGGCGAGCCGCGCCTGATCCACACCGTGCGCGGCGTCGGGTACGTGCTGAGAAGCCAATGAAGCGTCTACGGCTGCCAGCCTCGCTGGGTGCGCGCCTCTCCCTGGCGGCGGCCGCGGCGGTGGCGGTGGCCGTGGCGCTCGCGTCGGTGACCAGCTACTTCGCGGTGCGGGCCAAGCTGCGCGGTCAGGTCGATCAGTCGCTCGAGACCCGGGCCAACGTCGCGGACCGCACCGGGCGGTTTCTGTTCCGGCTCCCGCCGGGAGCTCTCGGCACGGCGCTGCCCGCGCCGGCGTTCGGAGGCGCCAACACGTACGGCCAGCTGATCTCGCCGAACGGCGAACTGGCCGGTCACCCGGAGCTCGCGCCGGCGCTGCCTCCAAGCGTCCGCGCCCGTGCGGTCGCGGCCGGGACGAGCGGGCCGTTCCTCGCCGACCAGACCGTGGCGGGCGTTCACCTGCGCGTGCTCACCGAGCCGGTGGTGCCGGGCGCGGCCGTGCAGATCGCGCTGCCGCTGACGGATGCCGACCACACGCTCAGCTCACTGCGCATCCTGCTCGCGCTGATCACCGGGGCGGGCGTCCTGCTCGCGGCGCTGCTCGGATGGTTCGTGTCGCGGACGGCGCTACGGCCGGTGCGGGCCTTTACCGAGAGCACGGAGCTCGTGACCGGCGAGCCGCTCGGCCGGCGGCTCTCGGTGGAGCGGGACGACGAGCTCGGGAGGCTCGCGCGCAGCTTCAACACCACGCTGGACGCCCTCGAGAGCTCCGTCGAATCGCAGCGCCAGCTCGTGGCCGACGCCTCCCACGAGCTGCGCACCCCGATCGCCAGCCTGCGCACCAACATCCAGGTGCTCGCGCGCGCGAACGACATGCCGGCCGGCGAGCGGGAGCAACTGATGCGGGACGTGGTGCTCGAGCTCGACGAGCTGACCGCCCTCGTGGGCGACGTGGTCGATCTCGCGCGCGGCGCGCAGCCGGACACCCTCAGCCAGGAGCTGCGCCTCGACGAGCTGGCCGCCGCCTGTGTGGAGAAGGCCGAGCGGCGCGCACCGGTGACAGAGTTCGTCGAGCGGCTCCAGCCGTGCGTGGTGCGCGGCGATCCCGACCGCCTCGGCCGTGCGATCGACAACCTGCTGAGCAACGCCGTGAAGTGGAACTCCCCGGGTCAGCCGGTGGAGGTGACGCTCGTGAACGGGCGGCTGATCGTCCGCGACCACGGCCCGGGCTTCGCCGACGGCGACCTGCCGCGCGTGTTCGACCGCTTCTACCGCGCGGCCGAGGCGCGCGGCCTGCCCGGCTCGGGACTCGGCCTCGCGATCGTCCGCCAGGTGGCCGACGCCCACGGCGCCACCGTGTCCGCGAGGAACGCCGAGGGCGGCGGCGCCTGCCTCGAGCTGGCGTTCCCCGCAGCGCGCGTGTCGCTACCCGCTGCCGCGGAAGCGGGCGTGCTGCCGGCCGAGGCGAGCGGCGTCAGCTCGCCTTGAGGATCGCCGCGTCCATCTCCGCGACGGGGTTCTCCACCACCTTGCCGTGACCGACCGCCAGCCGGCTCGGGTCGAGCCCGCGCAGCTCGCGTGCGGTCTGTAGCGCCGTCGGCTTGTGCCAGGTGGCGATGGCGGCGAGCGGGAACGGGAAGCTCGCCTTGGCAGATGTGGCCACGCCGCCGAGCGTGGTGTACGCGTCGCCCGCAATCAGCGTGCCGTCGCGGGTATCGAGGAACGCGACCTGGCCGGGCGTGTGGCCGGGCGCGGCGATCACCTCCAGCGAGCCGATGCGCTCGCCGGGCTCGAGCGTGCGGGTGAGCTCCGTCTTGAGCTGCTTGTAGGAGCCGCCCGCCTTGCCCTGCTGCTCGGAGGGGTCGAGCGATTTGTCGCCCCTCACAAAGCGGGCATCGCGCGTGGAGATGACGATCTCGACCCCAGGGAGTCGCTCGGCGAGCTCGTCCACGGAGCCGACGTGGTCGCCGTGCGCATGCGTGAGGGCGATCCGCTTGATCTCGCCGCCCTGCTGGCGGGCGGCCTCGACGATGTCCTTGCCGCTGCCGGAGATCATCGTGTCGACCACCGTCAGCCCGTCCTCCTCGCGCACGAGGTAGCAGTTGACCGCGCCGAAGCGGGTGATCTTCACGAGGTTCTGGCCGTGCGTCGTGACCTTCAAGGCTTCTCTCCTTGCTCGGGACGCGACGAGACTAGTGGCTCAGATGTGCAGGTTGCAGCCGGCCGGCGGGTCCACGACCGGCTCGCGCGACTGCGTGGCCATCTCGCCGGGCTTCGGGTTGACCTTGCACCAGGCGAGCGTGCCGCGGCGGAAGTCGATCACGCCCCAGAACGGGTAGCCGATCTGGCCGCCCTGCTCCACGCCCTTGACGATGTCGGCGGTGACCGCCAGGCACACGTAGCCCCCGCGGCCGGCGTTCGGAACGAGCGGCCCGCTGCCCACCGCCTGGCACTGCACCCGGCGGATCGGGCCTTCGAACGTGCCCGCCTTCACGCGTGCGCCCGCGTCCGCGGAGATCGCTGTCTGCAGGCTCGCGACGAGTGCCGGGCGCGACTCTCCGGGGGACGCGGCCTTACCGCGGTGGAGGCGCTGCTCCATTTTCAGGCGGGCGGTCTCGCTGCGGATGAACTCGGCCTGCTGGGTCGCATCGCGGCGCGCGGTCGCCTGCTTCGACCGGTCGATCGAGGGGGAAGCGATTGCCCAGGCGATGCCGGCCGCGGCGAGGAGGCCCACGAGCGCGCCCGCGATCGTGAGCCTGGCCCGCTTCGAGAGCTTCGGCTGCGTGAAGACGTATGAGGCACCGCAATGGGGGCAGTGGCGCGCCGCGGTGGCCTCCGCGCGGCCGCAGCTCGGGCAGGTCTGCTCCTTCGGGGCGAAGGCGGCCTGTACCTCCGCCCTCGTGCGCTCACGCGCCGCGGCCCAGGCTGGTGACGAGTCCCATTCGTCCGCCATTTCGTCACCAGCGTATACGATGACGCCAGTGACGGCCGCAGCTATCGACTACAGCGCCGGGCCGCAGGCCGGCGGGCGCGAGCCGGCCCCCGGGGAACTCGGCCTCGTGCAGGCGTTCGTCAACACGCACTACGACATCGAGCACGACCACGGCGCGGAGATCCTTCACTCGCCCCGCGCGCTGGCGGGCTGGCTCGGCGCGCGCGGGCTCCTCTCTCCGGCGCGCGCCGGCCTGTCCCGCACCGACCTTCGGCGCGCCGTGGGCGTCCGCGAGGGCCTGCGGGCCATGCTCCACGCCAACAACGGCGCCGACTGCGACCGGGAAGCGCTGGCGCGACTCAACCAGGCGGCGACGCACCCTGGAATCGTGATTCAGTTCGATGCTGATGGACGCCCCCGCTTCGAGCCACACGAGCGCGACATCGACGGCGCCCTCGCGCTCAT
>DASXCV010000342.1:0-14073 GCA_036491015.1 Thermoleophilaceae bacterium
CGCTCGAGCACACGGGTTTGTCCGCTCAGAGCAGGGATTTTTCAAGCGCGCGCCGGAGCGGGTCGATACCTCATTGGAGCGATCTGGCCCCTTTGATGTCGCGCGTCCTGCTCGAGACAACCCAACCGGCTTTCTGGGAGAACGACGCCGCCGGGCGGCGCGCCATCGGCCGCATCGCCGGCATCCTGTTCTCGGCGGGCGGACTGGCCACCGTGCCCGCATACCGGCTGATGGAGAACCCCGCTCCGTCCGCCGCGGTCAACCTGCTGCCGGTGCTCGCCTTCGTATCCGGGATCGCGTGCTTCGCGGTGCCGTGGGACCGGGTCCGCGCCATCTGGTTCCACCTCGTGCTCGTGCTCGGCACCGCCGAGGTGGCCGTGTCGGTATGGGCGCTCGGCGACCACGGGAACGTGGTCTCGTGGTTCTACGTGTTCGTGGTGGTGTTCGCCGCGCTGGCTTTCCGCGAGCGCGCGTCGGTGGCGGCGCATGTGGCCGTCGCCTCGATCGCGCTGGCGCTGCCGATCGCCTACGCCTCCGACAGCGCGCGCGACAACCTGGTGCGCACGATCGTCGCGGTGCCGACGCTCGCGGTGGCCGCCGCGGTGGTGGCCTTCCTGCGCGAGCGCCTCGAGCTCGGCAACGACGAGATGCGCCGCGCCGCCGGCCGCGACCCGCTCACGGGCGTCGGCAACTACCGCACCCTCTACGAGCGGCTCGACTACGAGATCGCGCGCCACGGACGCCACAACCGCCGCTTCGCGCTCGCGCTGCTCGACCTGAACGACTTCAAGCAGGTCAACGAGGTGCACGGACACCTGGCGGGCGATCGCCTGCTCCGCGACGTCGGCCGGGTGCTGGTCGAGACCGTGCGCGGGCAGGACACGGTCGCTCGCCAGGGCGGCGACGAGTTCTCGGTGCTCGCCCCGGAGTCGGGATCCGTCGACGCGCTCGCCCTGTCGCGCCGCCTCGAGCGCTCGATCCGGCGCGTCCGCGTGGACGTCCGGCCGATCACCGCCTCCATCGGATACGCCGTGTTCCCCGAGCACGGGACAACCGCAGACGCCCTCCTCGCGCATGCAGACTCCGCGCTTTGGCGCAGCAAGCATCAGAGTCGCGCGGCCGAGGCGTCTTAGTGCAGTCGCAGCTCCGCCGCACGATGGGGACACTGCCCGGGCTGCCGCTGGCGGCCGTGTGGGTGTCGTTCGCCGACGAGCTCGTGCTCGAGCTCGGGCAGCTCGTCCGCCCGCACGAGGCGCTCGAGCACGAGGTGGGGCAGTGGCGGCTGGGCGCGCTGTGCTCGGACTGGAGCCTCGTCGCGCCGAACGGCTCGATGCTCTTTCCACGTCCGCTTGCCGATGGTGAGTCCTGGGGCCAGGCGGCCACGCGCGCCTTCGATCACGTGCTGCGCACCCGGATCGAGAGCATCCAGCACTGCGACGACTGGCGCCTGCGCGTGCGCTTCCACGACGGGCACGTGTTCACCGTCGAGCCCGCCGGCGGAGACACCCCGGATTGGCAGGTGAGCCCGGCCGGCGACGGTCCCTACGTGGAGGGCGGCCCGCGGCAGCGCCTGGCGCTGCTGTCCGACCCGGCGGAGCCGCCGCTCGAGGAGCTGCACGAGCCGCTCGGCCTGATCGCCTGATCCTCTGAACGGTTTGGCCGCCCAGCCAATACGATCCGCCGCCATGGAGATCGAAGGACGGCGCGCGCTCCTCACCGGGGCGTCGGGAGGCATCGGGGACGCGATCGCGCGGGCACTGCACGCACGCGGCGCCACGCTGCTCGTGAGCGGGCGGCGCGCGGACGTGCTCGAGGAGCTGGCGCAGAGGCTGGGCGGGCGCGTGGAGGTCATCCCGGCGGACCTGTCGTCGGCCGAAGGCGTGCGCGAGCTGATGGCGGCCGCCGGCGACGTGGACATCCTCGTGGCCAACGCGGCGCTGCCGGGCAGCGGCCGGCTCGACGACTTCTCCTCTGAGGAGATCGACCGCACGATCGACGTGAACCTGCGCGCGCCGATGCAGCTGGCGCGGGAGCTTGCGCCGCGGATGGCCGAGCGCGGCGCCGGGCAGCTCGTGTTCATCTCGTCGATGTCCGGCAAGATCGCCGCGGGCGGCGGCTCCGTCTACTCGGCCACGAAGTTCGGGCTGCGCGGGTTCGCCGCCGCGCTGCGCGACGAGCTGCACGGCAAGGGCGTGGGGGTCACCGTCGTCTCGCCCGGATTCGTCAGCGGCAGCGGCATGTTCGCGGAGACCGGGATCAAGCTGCCGCCATACGTCCGCACCCGCTCGCCCCAGCAGGTGGCGAACGCCGTGATCCGCGGCATCGAGCGCGACCGCGGCGACATCGACGTCGCGCCGTTCGCCGTGCGCGCAACCGCCTGGCTGGCGGCGCTGGCGCCTGACGCTGTGGCCCGCGGGGGCCGCCGCCTCGGCTCGGCCGAGATGGCGGACGAGCTCGCGGAGCGCCAGCGCGTGAAGCGCTGACACCGCTGGACTCCGTAGGGAACGCGTGGGACCATCGGGTCAACTGGTCTGTTGTCCCGTCTGCCGCTAAGGAGACCCCATGCCACTCGCCTCTCGTGCTGCCCTTGCGACGCTCGCCGCCGGCCTGAGTCTTGCGCTGCCGGGCCTCGCCCACGCGGACACCTACTGCGTGAACGCCGTGGGCTGCGCGGGCACCGCCGAGCCGGACCTCCAGACCGCCCTCACCGCGGCGCAGAACACCACGGCGGTGTCCGACACGGTCGAGGTCGGGGACCCGGGGCCGGGCACCGGGGGCTACGCCTACAGCGATGGCGGCAACAGCGCGAACGAGGTGAACGTGGTGGGCGCCGGCACGTCCCAGACGCTGCTGACCCGGACCGGCACGGGCAGGGTGGTCAGCCTCGATGGCGAGGGCTCCAACCTCTCGCATGTGACCGTCCAGCTGCCTGCCGTTGGCAGCTCCACCGGCGTCTTTACCAAAGGCTCGGTCACCGACGTGAACGTCACGACGCTCGACACGAGCAACATCCAGGAGGGTGCCTCGTTGGACGGGACGGGCGATCAGAGCTGGGTGGGCGGATCGATCCTCCTCCCCGGCGATCCGGGCGGCGACCACATGGGCGTCGTGTTGGGCAACCCCACGGGCCTGACCACGTTTCAGGACATGACGATTGAGGCCACGGACGCCTCAATTCAGAGCGACGTCGGCGAGCGAACCGCGCTGCGGCGCGTGCGTCTCGCGTCGAGCACCGGTCTCGAGGGAGCGGGCGACTCGTTCGCGCTCGACAACGTCACGTACCACGCGCTCGGCGCGCCCGGGTGGTTCGTCGTGACCCAGGCCTTCAATGGCCAGGACGCCACCGTCACGGGCAACCACGTGAGCGCGTTTGGCGGGGTCTCCGGCTCGACCGCGTTCCGCGTGACGAGCACCTCCCCCGGACTCACCACCACCGTCGACATGCGGAACTCGATCATCCACGGCTTCGACAACAAGCTGACACGGGTGGCGAGCGGGGGCGGAATAGCCAACATCAACCTGTCGTACGACGACACCGACTCGGCCGCCGCGGTGCAGGACGACCACACGCCCGGGAACGGCTCGACCACCGACGGGCCCGGCAACATCAACGGCGACCCGCTCTGGACGAACCCGGCCACGGGCGACTTCACGCTCGGAGCGGGCTCACCCGCGATCGACAAGGGCGATCCTGCCGGTCTCCTGCCGGGCGAATCTGCCACCGATGTCCTGGGCGCGCCGCGCATCTCGAACGGCCGCCAGGACATGGGCGCCGTGGAGGTGCAGGTGCCCCCGCCGCCTCCGCCTGTGGTGAAGGACACAACGCCGCCCAAGATCAAGCTCTCCAAGCTGCCGAAGACGCTCAAGTTCAAGCGGCTCCTGGCCGGGCTCACGTTCACGGTGAGGCCAAACGAACCTTCGGCGATCAGCGCGACGCTCGCGGGCGCGGCCAGCACGGTCAAGTTGGCGAAGAGCTACAACGTCACGCTCGCGCACAAGTCGCTCCGGCGCGCCGCCGGCGCCCGGCGCGTCACGCTCAAGGTGCGCAAGAAGCTGCTCGGCAAGTCGCGGCGGTTCACCCTCAAGCTCACCGTGGTCGCCACCGACGCGTCCGGCAACAAGAAGACGGTGAAGCGCACCATCAAGGTGCGCAGGTAGCGAAGCCTCGACACCGACCGGGGCGAGTGAGAGGATCGCGATCGACTGGCCCACGTCATTCCGTTGACACTCCTCAAGGAGGAGGACTCGCATGAGACTCGCCCGCCGCTGGCCGTTCGCGATCGCGATCGCGGGGGCGCTGGCCATCCCCTCGCTCGCCCATGCCGCCACCTACTGCGTGAACGCCCCGGGTTGTTCGGGAACTCCCGAGACCACGCTTCAGGCCGCGCTCACCGCGGCGATGGCCACCACCACCGAAGCAGACACGGTGCAGGTGGGCGACCCCGGTCCTCCCGCGGCCACCGGCTACGTGTACAGCGACAGCGGCGTGCCCGCAAATCAGGTGGCCATCGTCGGAGCCGGCCCGGCCAGCACGGTGCTCACGAGGACGGCGCCCGGTGATGTGCTGACGCTCATCGGGCCAGGGTCCACTCTCTCGGGAGCCACTCTCCAGATGCCCGCCGGCTCGGCCGATGCGGTGGCCACCAGCGGGTCGCTCGACAACGTCAACGTCACCACCCTCGACAGCGGCTCCGGCAACCAGACGGTGGCAGACTTCATCGGCGCCGGCCCGGCAGAGCACTGGATCGGCGGCAGCGCAACGCTTCCGAACGGCGTCGGCACGCGCGTGGGTGTGGTCGATGGAATGACAACGGGCACGCGGCTCGATCTCGAGAACCTGTCGATCGCGGGCCCAACGCAAGGGATCATCGGAGGCGCAGCGACCTCCACCGCGGTGCGCCGCGTCTCGCTCGCCTCGGCGATCGGATTCATTGCGCAGGGCGACCAGATGACTCTCGACAATGTCGCGTTCCGGGTCACCGCGACCCCTGGAATCTTCGCGGTCGCCAACCCGAGTGCGGGCCATAACGCGGCGCTCGATCTCAACCACGTGACGGCGTTCGGGGACGGCGAAGCGTCCGGAATCGGCCTGATCGTTGGGAGCGGCAGCGCGAGCGAGTCCGCTTTGACCACGGTCCGCAACTCGATCATCCGCAACTTCTTCTTCGACTACGAGCGGGAGGCGACGGCCAGCGGCGCGGTCGCGAACCTCTCGGCCTCCTACTCCGACATCGCCCTCGTCCATGGACTGAGCCAGAACAGCAGCGGCGGCCTCGGCTCGGTGAGCGCCGGCCCCGGACTGGTCGACGACGATCCGCGGCTCGCAAACCCGGCGGCCGGCGACTTCAGCTTGCCGGCGGGGTCGCCGGCGATCGACGCGGGCGATCCGGCGGGGTTCCTGCCGGGCGACTCGGCCACCGATGTCCTCGGCGCTCCGCGAATCTCCAACGGCCGCCAGGACATGGGCGCGGTCGAGTTCCAGGCTCCGGCGCCCGTCCCGCCGCCGGCCAGGGACACCACCGCGCCGAGCGTCAAGCTCGCGAAGCTGCCGAAGAAGCTCACCCTCCCCCAGCTCGTGAAGGGTTTCTCGTTCTCGGTCTCGCCGAACGAGCCGGCGTCAATCGTCGCCACGCTCGCGGGCTCAGCCAGCTCGGTGAAGTTGTCGAAGTCCTTCAACTTCACGCTCGCCCAGAAAAAGCTCGGCCTGAGGGCGGGCAAGCGCAAGGTCACCTTGAAGGTGAAGAAGCGACTGCTCGGTCACTCGCGCAGATTCAGCGTGCGACTGACCGTCCTGGCCACCGACGCGTCCGGCAACAAGCAGACGGTGAAGCGCACCATCAAGGTGCACCAGTAGGAGACGGACCCGAGCCGCGCTACTCGCCGCCGACGCCGAGCGCCGCGCGCACGATGCGCATCTGCTCGGCGCGGTGGGCGGCCGGGTAGCCCTCGCCCGGCGAGGCCCGGAACTCGCGGCCCACGTAGCCGTAGCGGAGCGTCTCGCCGAGCAGCTCGTCGAGCATGCGCAGCTTCATGAACGCGCGGGCGCCCATGTTCTTCGGCTCCTCCTGCACCCAGAAGACCTCCTCGAGCGACGGGTAGCTGTCGAACAGCTCGCGCAGCTCGCTCGAGGCGAACGGGTACAGCAGCTCCACGCGCGCGACCGCCACGTTGTCGGCGCCGGCGCGCTCCTCGGAGCCCACGATGTCGTAGTAGATCTTGCCGGTGCAGAGCACGAGCCGCGTGACCTTCTCGCGCGGGCCGACGAGCGTCGGGTCGTCGAGCACCGAATGGAACTGGCTGTCGCCCGACAGGTCCTCGAGCTTCGACGTCGCGGCCGGCAGCCGCAGCAGGCTCTTCGGGGTCATGACCACGAGCGGCCGCTGCTTCTGTACGAGCGCCTGGCGCCGCAGCAGGTGGAAGTACTGCGCGGGCGTGGTGCAGTTGGCCACACGGATGTTGCCTTCGGCGGCGAGCTGGAAGAAGCGCTCGATGCGCCCGCTCGAGTGCTCGGGACCCGAGCCCTCGTAGCCGTGCGGCAGGAGCAGCGTGAGGCGTGAGGTCTGGCCCCACTTGGCGAGACCGGACACGAGGAACTGGTCGATCACCACCTGGGCGCCGTTCACGAAGTCGCCGAACTGCGCCTCCCACAGCACGAGCGCCTCGTGCGCCTGCACGCTGTAGCCGTACTCGAAGCCGAGGCAGGCGGCCTCGGACAGCGGCGAGTTGTGCAGCTCGAACGGCACGGTCGCGTTCGTGAGGTTCTGGATCGGCGCGTGGCGCGCGCCCGTCTGCGAGTCGTGGAACACGAGGTGGCGCTGGCTGAATGTGCCGCGCTCGGTGTCCTGGCCGGTGAGCCGGATCGGCACGCTCTGGAGCAGCAGCGACGCGAACGCGAGCTCCTCGGCCTGCGCCCATTCGATCGCGTCCTCGTCGAGCGCGGCGCGGCGCTTCTCCATCTGCGGCTTTAGTTTGCGGTGCAGGTTGAAGCCCTCGGGCACCCTGAGCAGCTGCTCGTTGAGCGAGCGCAGCGTGTCGGCCGGCACGGCCGTGACCGGCTCGGCGCTCGCCGTGCGGTCGAGCTGGTGCTCGCCGGTGTCGTGCCCCGGGCTCGCGAGCGACGCCTTCAGGTCCGCGTGCGCGTCGGACAGCGACTTGTAGGCCTCCTCCGCCATCGCGTCGGCGTCGGCCTGGCTGAGCACGCCCTCGCCGATCAGCTTGTCGGCGTAGATCTTCCGCACGGGCGGGTGCTTCTTGATCTTCTCGTACATCACTGGCTGCGTATAAGCCGGCTCGTCGGTCTCGTTGTGGCCGAAGCGGCGGTAGCCGATCAGGTCGATCAGCGCGTCGCGGCCGAAGCGCTCGCGGAACGCGGTGGCCAGGCGGACGGCGGCCACGCACGCCTCCACGTCGTCGGCGTTCACGTGGATGATCGGGACGTCGAAGCCCTTTGCGGGATCCGAGGAGTAGCGCGTGGAGCGGCTGTCCTCGGGGTCGGTGGTGAAGCCGAGCTGGTTGTCCGTGATCACGTGCAGCGTGCCGCCCGTCGTGTAGCCCGGGAGCGCCTGGAGGTTGAGCGTCTCGGACACCACGCCCTGGCCGGGGAAGGCGGCGTCGCCGTGGATGAGCACGGGCACCACGACGGTCGGGTCGTGGATCGGCTCGCGGCCCTTGCGCGAGGTCTGGTCGGCGCGCGTGCGGCCCTCCACCACCGGGTCGACGATCTCGAGGTGGCTCGGGTTCGGCGACAGCGACACGGTCACGCCCTTGCCGTCCGGCAGCCGGTAGGTGCCGGAGGCGCCGTGGTGGTACTTCACGTCGCCGGTGCCGCCCTCGGGCATCGCGGTGTCGGCCTCGAGGTTCTGCTCGCCCTCGAACTCCACGAGGATCGTCTGGTACGGGCGGCCCACGGTGTGGGCGAGCACGTTCAGCCGGCCGCGGTGCGCCATGCCCAGCACCATCTCGCGCGCGCCCGCGCCGCCGGCGCGGCGCAGCGTCTCGTCGAGCATCGGCACGAGCACGTCCACGCCCTCGATCGAGAACTGCTTCTTGCCGAGGAACGCCTTGTGCAGGTAGCTCTCGAGCGCCTCCACCTGGGACAGCCGCTGGAGCAGGCTCCGCTTCTCGTCCTCGGTGAGCGGCTCGCGGTGCGCGCCGGACTCGATCGTCTGCCGCAGCCATACGCGCTGGCGGTGGTCCGCGATGTGCTCGATCTCGTAGGCGATCGTGCCGCAGTAGGTCTCCTGCAGGTGCGGAAGAGCGTCGGCGAAGGTCTCGCCGGGCACCGCCACGCGCAGCACCGATGCCGGGATCGCGCGCATCAGCTCGGGGGTGAGGTGCACGGTCTCGGGGTCGAGCGCCGGATCGCCCACCGGCTCAGAGCCCAGCGGGTCGAGCCGCGCGGCGAGGTGCCCGTGCATGCGGTGCGCCTTGACGATCGAGGTGGCGGCCTGCACCGCTTGGAGCAGCGCCTCGTCCGGCGCGCCGGTGAGGGCCGGCGTGACCTCCGACGGCGCGGGCTCGGCGGCCGTGACGGGACCGGCGCCGTCGCGTGGCACGGCGTCGAGCCGGACCTCGAGCGCGCCGAACACGGACTCGTAGAAGCCCTCCTCGCCCTGGAGCAGCTGGTCGATCTTGCGCAGGAAGGCGCCCGACTCCGCGCCCTGGATCACGCGGTGGTCGTAGGTGCTCGTCATCGTCATCACCTTCTGGACGCCGAGCTCCTTCAGCTTGTCCGGCGCCACGGCGCCCAAGCCGGGCGGGAAGCCGATCGCGCCGGTGGCCACGATCGTGCCCTGGCCGGGCATCAGCCTCGGCACCGAGGCCACCGTGCCGATGCCGCCCGGGTTCGTGAGCGTGATGTTCGCCCCCTGGTAGGCCTCGGGCGGCAGCGTGTTGTCGCGCGCGCCGGCCACCAGTTCGTCGTAGCGGGCCACGAAGGAGTTGAAGCCGAGCGACTCGGCGCGCTGGATCACCGGCACCACCAGCGAGCGCGAGCCGTCCTTGCGCTCCACGTCCACGGCCAGCCCGAGGCTCACGCCCGCGGGCTCGACGCGCTGCGGCTTGCCGTCGACCTCCGCGTAGGAGTGCGCCATCACCGGCATCTCGCGCGCGGCCTCGACGATCGCCCATGCGATCAGGTGGGTGAAGGAGAGCTTCTTGCCCGCGCCCTTCAGCGCCTTGCGCCGGGCGTCCAGCTCGTCCACGGTCACGCTGCGGAAGCTCGTGGCGGTGGGGATCGAGCGGCTCTCGTTCATGAAGCGGGCCAGCGTGGCGGCCGGTCCGCGCATCGGCTTGGAGGTGGCGTCGCCGGGCGCGGCCGGTGGCGCCGCGGTGGCGCTCGCTCCGTTGCCGCCGCCGTTGATTGCGGCCTCCACGTCCTCCTTGGTCACGCGCCCGCGCGGGCCGCTGCCCGCGATCGCGGCAACGTCGAGGCCGTGGGCGCTGGCCATGCGTGTGGCTACGGGGGTTGCGTTCTCCGCGCCGTTGCCGGTTGAAGTGGGTATCGGGTGCTGGGTGTCGGGTGTCGGGGTGCTGGGCTGCGGGGTGGGCGCGGCGGCCCCGGCGCCTGCCTTGATCCGGCACAACACGGTTCCTGTGGGCACGGTCTCGTCGGCCTGCACGAGGATCTCGGCGAGCGTGCCCGCCACCGGGGACGGGACGGCGGCGTCGACCTTGTCGGTCGAGATCTCGACGAGCTCCTCCTCGACGGCCACGCTGTCGCCCACCTGCTTGAGCCAGTCGAGCACAGTCCCCTCGGTCACGGAGTCCCCCATCTGAGGAAACTCGACGTCGACAAGCTCGCCGGCACCGTCCGGGCCATCACCCTGCGCACTGCCCTCTGCGGACTGCGCACTTGCGCCGGCGGCGCCGTCCCCGTTCGTCTCAATCTCAGCAAGCACCGTTCCAACCGGGACGGTTTCGTCCGGTTGGACCAGAATCTTGGTCAGCGTTCCGGCGACCGGTGCGGGCACTTCTGTGTCGACCTTGTCGGTCGAGACGTCAACTAACGCCTCGTCCAGGTCGACTGGATCCCCTACCTGCTTGCGCCATTCGAGGATCGTGCCCTCGGTCACCGACTCGCCCATCTGGGGCATGGTGATCTCGACGGTTGTGCGCGTGGCCATTCGGGCTCGGGAGAGAACTTTAGAGAACAGGCCGTGACTTCCTGCGGCTCTGGTCGTTGACCTAACAGCTATCTAGACTCGCAACTGGACCCGCGGAGAAATTCCACGACCACTGGCCATCATCCTCTTCGGCCCGCGGCGGCCGTAATCGCCGCACTCGCGGTCGTCGCATCCTGCGCCCCTGCGGCAGGAGCCCCTGCGGCTTCCCCACACATTAGCCACGCGAGCATGAGCCCGGTGCGCTTCGCGGTGAATCACCACGGCTCGCCGGAGGTCCAGGCGGGCGTGGCGCGGGGCACGACCTTCCGCTACCAGCTGTCGAAGGCCGCGAAGGTGTTCTTCTTCCTCGATCGCGGCGCCAGGGGCCGCGTGGTGGGCGGCCACTGCCGGCGGCAGAGCTCGCGCAACAAGCACGACCGCCCGTGCGCGTTCTACGTCAGCTCGGGCAGCTTCAAACAGGCCGGCATGCAGGGGAAGAACGTGAAGCAGTTCGCCGGCCGGATCGGTCGCCGCAACCTGCCGCCCGCGCACTACACGGTGCAGCTCGTGGCGGTGGACAGCATGGGCAACCCCTCCACTCCGAAGGTCCAGCTGCGCTTCACCATCCTGCCGGGCTGAGTGCGGCTCACTTCACCCGGAACTTGCGCTCGTTGCCGCGCCCTCCGCTGAAGTGCGTCTCCTTCTTGCCCGTCTTGTCGACGGCCTGGGAGAACACGACGTAGGTGCCCTTCGCCAGCCGATGCTTCAGCTTGAAGCTCCACTTTGTCGCGCCCTTCGCCTTCACGAGCGCGGGCCGCGAGCAGCGGCTGTGTTTCTTCACCTTCACGCGCTTGAAGCGGCCGTTCGAGCGAAGTACGAGGCAGGTCGCGTGCCTCTTCGCCGCGATCTTCGCGCCGCCGGCCAGGCGCACGAGCCCCATCTCCACGCGCGCGATGCCGTCGGAGTCGCTCGCCGAGCCGTGGAAGCCCTTCAGCTTCTTCGCCTTGAGCTTGGACTTCAGCCCGAGGATCTTCGAGTGCGGCTCGTCGTTCGCGCCGGTTCCGCCGCCGGGCGTGACCGTCCGGTCCGGGCCAACGACGGTGGCGAAGTCAGACTGCGCGACCGCGCGGTAGTGGAACGTGGCGGGTAGCCCGCTGACGGCGGCGCTGAAGCTCGTCGCGCCGTTCGCCGGCCCGAGCCGCTGCGCCGTGGTGCTCGACCCGTAGGCCGCAGTGGGCCCGAAGTCGAAGTGCACACTCGCGACGGCGCCGCCCGGATCGACCGATCCGTTGAGCGTTGCCGCGCCGCCGGCCATGCCGGTGGCGGCACCGGTGTCGATCGCCCCCGGGACGTAGGCCTGGGAGAACAGGGAGCGCGTCGTACTGCCGTTCGTAAACAGGAAGAAGGGCGTCCCCGCGGCGCCGCCCTGGCAGGTCGAGCCGTCGACGTTGAACGGGTTGGCGGTGCAGGTCGACGTGATCGGCTCGCGCACCGTCGCCTGGGAGGAGGGCGTGAGTGGAATGTCGGACCCGTCCAGCTGGAACGTGGGGTTGGCCGCGTTCACGAAGTGGCCGACGAAACCCTTCGTCGCTCCGCCGCCGATGTCCTCGCGCCAGGAGACGTACGGCGTGTTGCCCGAGAAGGTGATGTCCGGCTGCTCGGCGTCCACAGAAGGGCTGGAGATCGCCTGGGTGCCGTTCACGGTCTGGAAGCGCGCCGTCGAGCCGCTGCCCACGAGTCGGGAGACGAAGATCCTGGTCGTTCCGCCCACGTCCTCGTCCCAGGCCACCCAGGGGACAGTGGTCGTGCCCGAGGTCATCGCGCCCGCCGCCACGCGCGGGTCCTCGGCGTCGCTCGTCGGATCGCTGTTGAGCGAGCAGCCCTGCTCCGCGGACAGCGAGTTGGTGCAGTCGCCGAGTGAGTGCGCGCCGGTCGCATTGTCGAGGATGCCCGTGCCCGTGTTGCCCACCACCTGCCAGTGGAGGCCGCCGTCGCCGCCGCCGCTGCCGCCCACGCCCTTGGCCGCGAACACGAGCTTCTTGCCGCTCAGTCCGAGAGTTCCGCTGTCCTCCTCGTACCAGACCACCCAGGGCACGCTGTCATTCGGGCCGGTGAAGGCGATGTCGGGCTCGACGCCGTTGCGCGTGGGATCGACGTCGAGGCTCGGGTCGGCCGCGCCCGGGCCCGCGCGGTCGATGCCCGTCTGCTGCCAGCAGAAGCCGCCGATGCTCGGCACGTGACCGGCCACCTGCACGCCCATCGGCGTGGCGCCGTCGCAGTTCGCCGCCCCCGGACCGACCGGCCTCTCGACGAAGATCTGGTTGGTCGTCGAGTCCTGCTCCTGCCAGGTCACCCACGGACCGGGCTTGGTCGGGTCGGAGGTTGAGCCGCCCGCCACGGACGGATTCTCCGCCTCGTCGCCGGTGCGGATGTTCAGCGACGGCACCAGCACGCTGCCGTCGGCGCCGCGACTCTGACCGGCGAAGAACCACTCCCCCTGAGTGGCGTCGAAGCGGCTCGCGAAGATCTGCTGCTTGCCGAAATGCGAGGTGTTCTCGTACCAGGTGGCCCACGGCACCGTGCGTCCCGCGCCGGCGAAGTCGATCTCGGGCGCCTCGCCGTCCTGTCCCTGGTCGAAGTTGAGCGAGCCGGCGAAGGTCGGGCCCGAGCTCGACTGGCCACCCACGGTTCCGCTTCCCCGGGTGGTCCACGCTCCGCCCGCGAACGAGCGCACAAAGATCTGATCGTGCGCACTCGGAGGCTCCTGCTGGCGGAAGATCGCCCACGGCACGGCGGGAGCGCCGGCCGTGAGCGCACCGCCGGTCACGTCCGCGTTCGTGGGGCCCTCTTGGCTCACGCTCTCCGACGGAGTGATGCCCGCAGTCGGGTCGTTGTTCACCTGGCTGCCGTCCGAGGGCAGCGAGCCGAATGCGCCGAACGCCTGCGCCGCCACAACGGCCGCGAAGGCGACGACAACAAGGACCAGTCCGACGGCACGCCGGAGACGTGGGGCTCTCATGGGGCTCTTTTCGCTCGACGGGGAGACCGGCCGCTGCGGAGGTCTATCCCCGTGACATTGTTCTGCCAACAATGACGCTGACCGTTCGCCGACGCAAGCACTGGGGCTGGGGCTACGAGGACCAGCAGCCGCCGCACGACGAGGTGCGAGCTGCCGCCGCGGGGATCCGCGCACACCTCGGCTTCGAGCCGCTCGACGCCGAGGAGCCGGTGCCGCTGTCCGCCGTCGAGCTGCCCGCTCCTCGTGTCGAGCCGCCGGCCGCGCTCGCGGAGCTGTGCTCGACCGATGCGCACGACCGCGCCACGCATGCCTACGGCCGTTCCTACCGCGACGTGGTGCGCGCGTTCCGCGGCCGCTTCGACCACCCGCCCGACGTGGTGGCGCACCCGGCCGACGAGGACGACCTGCGGCGGCTGCTCGAGTGGTGCGCCGACGTCGGCGCTGCCGCGATCCCGTACGGCGGCGGCACGAGCGTGGTGGGCGGCGTGGAGCCGGCGGTGGGCGACGGGTACGCGGGCGCCGTGTCGATCGACCTGTCGCGGTTCGACCGCGTGCTCGAGGTCGATCCCGTGTCGCGCGCGGCGCGGATCCAGGCGGGCGCGAGCGGCCCGGGGCTCGAGGACCAGCTGCGCGAGCACGGGCTCACCCTCCGGCACTTCCCGCAGTCGTTCGAGTTCTCCACGCTCGGAGGCTGGATCGCAACGCGGGCGGGCGGGCACTTCGCCACGCTCTACACGCACATCGACGACCTCGTGGAGTCGGTGCGCGCGCTCACGCCGCGCGGCGTGTGGGAGTCGCGGCGGCTGCCGGGCTCCGGCGCCGGCCCGAGCCCCGACCGCCTGCTGATCGGCTCGGAGGGCATCCTCGGCGTGATCACCGAGGCATGGGTCCGCGTGCAGGCGCGGCCTGAGTTCAAAGCCTCGGCTCCCGTCCACTTCGACAGCTTCCAAG
>DASXCV010000343.1:0-48300 GCA_036491015.1 Thermoleophilaceae bacterium
CGCCATCGGCGAGTCGGTGGTGGCCGTGGGCATCGGAGCGGCCGGGCTCCCCGTGGACCTGTCGCTCGTGGCGATGGCGGTGCTCGGGCTACTGCTGAGCGCGTGCCTGTGGTGGGCCTACTTCGGCACGGGCGACGAGGACCGCGCCGAGGACGCGCTGAGCCGCGCGCCGGCCGGCGAGCGCCAGTGGCTGGCGGTGACTGCCTTCGGCTACTGGCATCTGCCGATCCTGTTCGGCGTGATCGCGATCGCGGCCACGCTGCGCCACGCGATCGGACACCCGTCGCATGAATTCACCACCGAGCAGTCCCTGCTCCTCGCCGGCGGCGCCGCGATGTTCATGCTCGGCGACGTCTGCTATCGGCGCACGCTGGGCCTCGGGCGCGGCCCCTGGCGGGTGGTGGCCGCGGCACTCGCGCTCGTCACGATCCCACTGGGGCTCGACGTCTCGGCGGCGGCGCAACTCGGCGCGCTCGTGGCCTTGACGGCCGGCGCGTTCGCCCTCGAGGAGGCCGGCCAGCGCCGGGTCTATCTGTCCGGCCGGTCCGGGTAGACGTCGTCGATGGTGGTGAGCGCGACGTAGGGAGCGTCGCCGATCGCGGCCGAGATGGTCTCGCCGCCACCCGCCAGGCGGTCGAGCACGCACACCACGCCGGCCACCTCGAGTCCCTCGCTCTGCACGCGCTCGATGGCCTCGACGGTCGAGCCGCCCGTGGTCACCACGTCCTCCACCACGAGCACCCGCTCACCGGGGTCCGGGAGGGGTCCTTCGATCCAGCGCTGGAGCCCGTGCTCCTTGCGCTCCTTGCGGATGATGAAAGCTTTCTCAGGAAAGCCGGCCGCCAGGGGCGCGCAGGCCACCGGTATGGCGCTCACCGGCACCCCGCCGACCGCCGTCGCGCCGCACTCGCGCGCCTGTTCGGAAACCAGCTCGCCCATGGCCGAAAACGCCTCTGGAATCAGGATCGCGCGCTTGGCGTCGACGTAGTACTGGGCCGTCCGTCCGCTCGTGAGCGTGACCTCGCCGATCACGAGCGCGTGCTCCCGCAGTGCGGCCACGAGCCGCTCCCGCGCGCTCACGGTCCTCCAACATTTGCGGAAGGAGACGTCATCAAGCGCGCGTATCGTAGCCACGAGCCGATGGGGGCCTCGTGATCAAGCGTCTGCTCTTCCTCGCATCGACGGTGTGCACGGTCATCGTCGTTCTGAGCTTCGCGTTCTTCGCGGTGGAAGAGGCGCACGCCTCCACGAACCAGCAGGTCAAGGTCGAGGCGATGGATCAGCCCAACCCCACGCCCGCCCAGGAGAAGGCGCGCGCCAAGAAGCACACGCAGGTGCGCGAGTGGATCGACAAGGCCAACGACGTGCTCACGAAGCCGTTCGACAACATCACCTCGTCGAACAACATCTGGGTCGAGCGCGCCGTGCCCGCGCTGCTCGCGTTCCTTCTCTACTTCGTCGTGCTCCGCGTGCTCGCCGGCTACGCGGTCAAGCTCCGCGTCTAGACGTAGACGAAGATCGTCTCGCCCAGCGAGATGTCGCTGTAGATCGACGAGGCGTCCGGGACCGGCACGCGAATGCAGCCGTGGCTGGCGGCGAACGGCGGCACCGACGCGTAGCCGTGCACCGCGTAGCCGCGGATGAAGTAGTTCGAGTCGACCATGCCCTCGGAGTTGGTGCCCGGGGTCTTCGAGTAGAAGTGGAACGTGCCGAAGACGGTCGGCGTGGAGGGCTTGCCCGACGACGCGTGATAGATCCGCACCGCCTTGCCGCCCTGGGCGAACACGAGCACCTGACGCGACCAGTCGAACTCGAGGTGACGGCCTGCCTTCGGGTACTTGACCGTAAAGCCGCCCTTGCCGCGGAACAGATCTTTGAAGACCGTGGTGGAGGGAGTCTCCACGCGAGCCATGTGGTTGACCTTGCGGAACGCGAGCACCGCGCGGCCCGTGGAGTCCTCGTAGCTGCCGTCGACGGGCGTGACGTAGGCGAGCGCGCGCAGTCCCTCCTGCAGCAGGCGCACCGAGCGGCCGTGGCCGCCGAAGTGGGCGCTCGGCTTGATCGTGTGGACGCCGAAGGAAGTGGTGGCGACCGGCGTGGTGGTGTCCGCCGTCTTGAAGACCTTGACCACCGCCTTGTACGCACCGATGCGCTTGGCGGTGAAGTGCAGGAAGACGCCCTTGAGCGCGCCGACCTTGCCGTGCAGCGGCGAACGCGTGGTGGCGATCTCCTTGTTCTTGAAGAAGATCCCGGCCGTGGCGTAGCCGTCGTCGGCGAACGAGCGCGTGCCCTGGATGATCACGCGCTGGCCCTTCATCACCCACGTGCGGCTGCCGTCCTTGATGCCGGACGCCAGATGGATCCGCATGGCGGGAGCGGCGTTGGCGGAGGAGGCGGCTACGAGCGCGAACAGCGTCGCGGAAAGAGCCAGAGTGCGACGCATTACGGGGGATATTAATCCCACCGGCGGCGGCTGCGCCACCCGCTATGGCACGAGGCGGCGGCGCATGTAGATCACCGGCACGCTGAAGAGCGCCGCCGTGACCGCGACGAGCCAGAGGGTGTTCCCAAGGACCGACAGCGCGTCCGGGCCGAGGATCAGCCCGCGCGTGATCAGCACGAGGTGGTAGAGCGGCGTGAACCAGGCGATCACGTGGGTCCACTGCGGCAGGCGGTCGAGCGGGTAGAAGATGCCGCTGAACAGGAACATCGGCGTGACAAACAGGGTGTAGAAGTAGGTGAAGTAGTCGACCTTCCCGACGATCGTGGTGAACGACAGGCCGATCGCCGCGAAGCACGCCGAGCCGATCACGACGAACAGTGGCGTGATCACCGCCCAGGGCGAGTGGATCAGCCCGAACAGGCCGACGATGAGCAGGAAGACGGTGCCGTAGATCAGCGCCCGCGTGCAGGCCCACGCCACCTCGCCCGCCACGAGGTCCTCCACCTCCACCGGCGTGGACAGCACGTTGTCGTAGAGCTTGTACTCGTTCATGCGGAAGTAGACGTTGAACGTCGTCTCGAACGCGGTCGCCCACATCGCCGCCGACGCCACGAGCCCCGACGCGATGAAGTCCTTGTACGGAATGCCGTTGATGCTCGCGAGGTAGGTGCCGAGGCCGAAGCCCATCGCCAGCAGGTAGAGCACCGGGTCGAGGAACGTGGGCAGCAGCGCGCCCTTCCACAGCTTCGAGAACACGCGCAGGTCGCGCCGCCAGACGCGGTAGGCCATGCGCGGGCTGGGTGCCGGGATCCTCATTCGCGCAGCCCCCGCCCCGTGATCTCGATGAACACGCCCTCCAGGGTGGGCTGCTCGTGGCGCTCGAGCAGCTCGGCGGGCGTGCCGGACGCGACGATCTTGCCGTGGTCCATGATCGCCAGCCGATCGCAGATCCGCTCGGCCTCCTCCATGTAGTGCGTGGTGAGGATCAGCGTGACGCCCTCGGACTTGAGTCCGTCGAGCAGGTCCCAGACAGCCAGCCGCGCCTGGGGGTCGAGCCCGGTGGTGGGCTCGTCCAGCACCATCAGCTCCGGCTCGTTGATCAGCGCGCGGGCGATGAGCATCCGCCGCTGCATCCCGCCCGAGAGCTCGCGCGGCTTGCTCTCGCCGCGCTGGCTCAGCTGCGCGAGCGCGAGCAGCTCGTCCACGCGGCCGTCAGTGCTCGCGCCGTAGTAGAGCGCCTGCTGGACGAGGTTCTCGCGCACTGTCAGGTCCCAGTCGAGGTTGGCCTCCTGGGGCACCACGCCGAGGCGCGCCTTCACCTCGCGCCGCTGCGTGCGGGCGTCGAGGCCGAGCACGCGCAGGTCGCCGTCGCCCACGGCCGCGAGCCCGTAGATCATCTTCATCGTGGTGGTCTTGCCGGCGCCGTTCGGCCCGAGGAAGCCGAAGCACTCCTGCTGGCGCACGTCGAAGTCGATGTGGTCGACCGCCACAAGGTCGCCGTAGGCCTTGTGGAGACGGCGCCCCTCTACAGCGTTCATTGGGTGGCGGGCGCGGGCAACAGCCGCGGCACGGTGATGCAGGCGGCCACCATCCCCGCCCCGAGCGCGAACGCCACGCCCGAGCTCGCGTGCACCGTGACCGCGTACGAGATCGAGTTGTTGATGGCGTGCAGCGCGATGCCCGGCACGATCGACCCCGTGCGCGCGTAGAGCATGCAGAACACGAAGCCGAGCATCGCCAGCACCGGCAGGACGGAGAGGGTCTGCGAGCCCGTGTAGTGGACGGCGCCGAACACGACCGCGTCGATCAGCGCGGCGCCCACGAGCGAGAAGCGGCTGCGCAGGGCTTTGAAGAAGAAGCCGCGGAAGAAGAACTCCTCGCACGCCGGCGCCACCACGATCACGAGGATCGCGGCGAGCACGAGCGTGAGCTCGCCGTTGTTCGCGCCGAGGTCCTTGGCGACCGTCTGCTTGCCGTGCGGGTGCAGGATCAGCTGGTAGGCCACGGAGAAGAGCCAGAACGTGCCGTAGGCGAGCAGCGCGGCGTTGACCGCCTTGGCGAGCGGGGTGACGCGCAGGCCGAACTGCCACGGGCGCGGCGGCGCCACGCGCGCGGCGAACACGATCGCCGCGGCCACGAGCAGACCGTCCTGGATCAGGGTGCCGCCGAGCTCCACGCCTGCGCCCTTCGTCGGGAGGTCGTGCCCCGTCGCCGCCACGATCACCTGGATCACCGCGATGACGATGAACACGGCCAGGACACCCGCCACGAACGCCGCCGGCGCGAACCACGCGGGCCAGCGCGGGCCGCCGTCGAGCGACTCGAAATACGGCTCCTTGTACTCGCCCTCGGGCGGGACAGGCTGCTGCTGCTCGAGCTCGCTCGTCACGCGTCCAAGACTAGGGGCGGCAGCTCCGCAAGCGTTGTGATCACGGGCGCGCCGGGGTCCTCCGGCTGCTCGCCGTCGCGCGCGATGAGCGCCGCGTGCATGCCGAGCGCGAGCGCCCCGCGCACGTCCTTGTCGAGGCGGTCGCCCACGTGCAGCGTCTCCCCTGGTGCGCTGCCGGCGATCGCGAGCGCGGCCTCGAACACGGCCGGGTCGGGCTTGGCCGCGCCGGCGGCGGCCGACGACACCACGCCGTCGAGCAGCGGCGCGAGACCCGTCCGCGCGAGCACCTCCGGCAGGGACGAGTCCCAGTTGCTCGCCGCCACCACGCGCAGGCCGCGCGAGCGCAGCTCGGCGAGCGCTGGCTCCGCATCGTCGAAGGCCTCGAAGTGGAGCGCGGCGAGCATCGCCCCGCGCACCACGGCCAGGTCCACGTCCTCGATCCCGAGCGCCGTGCGCAGCACGGTCGCGCAGCGGTCGCGCAGCGCGTCGAGCGACGCTGGGTCGCCGCCCTCGAGGTGGTGGTCGAGGTAGTAGGCGATCTCGGCCGCGAATCCGGCCGTCGCCTGTTCCTCGCTCACCTCCACGCCCGCGCGCTCACGGAGCTGCTCCCGCAGGCGCGGCCCGGGGGGCTGCAGGTGCACGAGGGTGCCGAGCGCGTCGATCGTGACCGCGCGGATCACGTGACGAGCTGCCAGGTGGCGAACAGCCCGGTGGCGCAGACGAGCAGCGTGGCCGACGCGAAGAGCGTGGCCGCCGTGGCCAAGCGCCGCTCCTGGAGCACGAGCGCGACCCACATCGGGATCGGGAACACCACCGCGAGCAGGCGGCCGAACGACATCAGCGGCTGCCACGCCACCGGCGCCGAGATCGCGGCCACGAGCGACACCGCGGTGTAGATCCCGTACGCGGGCGGGAGCTTTCGGAACATTCCCACCAGCGCGATCAGCGAGACCACGAGCAGGATCAGATAGATCGTGTTCTCGGCTGCCACCACGCGGTCCACCGGCGCCGAACCGAACAGCTGGCCGACGCCCCGAGCCCCGGACACGCCAGCGTCCCACGCGCCTACCAGCGGCCCCTTGAACACGTGGCCCCAGCCGCGCTCCACCTGGAACCAGCCGAACGGCTTGAGGCCCGCGCCCGCGAGGCCGGCGCTGAACGCGACGGCGCCGAGCGGCGCGATCACGAGCCAGCGCAGCCGTCCGGCGCGCCACGCCATCCACGCGAGCGGGAACAGCAGCAACAGGCCCGTGGGCCGCGTGGCGCCGGCTCCCGCGCACAGCACCACCGCGAGTGGGAAGCGCTGCGTGCGCGCGGCGTAGAACACGCCGACGCTGAACGCCAGGAACAGGCTCTCGGAGTACGGCGCGCTGAAGAAGAACGACGCCGGCCACAGCGCCACGAGCGCGAGCACCGGCCGCGTGTACTGCTCGCCGAGCTCCAGCACCACGAGCTTGTGCAGCAGCGTGAGCGCGACCAGGAAGGCGACGGCGGACACGAGATACGCCGCGAGCAGGAGCAGCGCGGGCGAGTGCCCACCGCCGGCCACGGCGTGGACGCTCACGGGGTACGCCGGGAAGAACGCCGACAGCGCCGAGCTGCCCTGGTAGCCCTGCTGCGCGATCGACAGGTACCAGACGGCGTCCCAGTGGGCGAGCGAGCCGAGCGCGCGGCCGAGCGGGCCCGTGAGCGACGGCACGTCGTGCGCGTTCTCCTGGAAGCGGACCACCGGCAGGGCGTAGACCGCGAGCACCGCCGAGATCCACACGATCAGGCGCGAGACCGAGAACGCGAGCAGCGCGTCCTTAAGCGCAGGGGACGCGGCGACCCGGCGCCGGAGCGCACTGGTCCGGGGGCGGTCGGAGATAGCCTGCTGCGTCATGGTCGGCATCGATCTTTACATCGGCACGTCGTTCTGGAACGACCACGGAAACCAGATCACGGCACTCGCCACCCTAGTGGCCGCGCTGGCCCTCGCGTGGCTCGTCGACAGGGCACTCAGCCACCGCACGGCCAAGGTCGCAACCGCCGTCACGGGCCGCGAGCTCTCGGCCACCGCGGATACCCGGCTGCGTCTCGTTCGCCGACTGGTGACCCTCACGATCATCGTTATCGGCGTTGCGCTCGCGCTTGCCCAGTTCGCGGCTGTCAAGCGTGTGGCCACGGGCGTGCTCGCCTCGTCGGCCGTGATCGGCCTGGTGGTGGGCTTCGCGGCCCGCCAGACGCTCGCCAACCTGGTGGCGGGGATCTTGCTTGCCATCACCCAGCCGATTCGCGTCGGCGACCTCGTGACCTTCCAGGGCGAAACGGGCACCGTCGAGGACGTGCGCCTCTCCTACACCTTCCTCCGCGCCGGCGACGGCAAGCGCGTGATCATCCCCAACGAGCAGCTCGCGTCCTCGACCGTCGTGAACCACACGATCGTCGATCCTCGCGTGCGCGTAGAGGTGTTCGTCTGGACTCCGGTGGACGCGGACCCGGTGCGGGCCCTGGCGGCGCTTGCCGAGGAGCCCGATGCCGACGTGGCCGTGGCCGACATGCAGATCGACGGCATCAAGCTGAGCTGTGCCATCTGGGCGCCAACCGCATCTGACAGAGCCGAAGCAGCGGCAGGACTTCGCGTCAGGTGCATCGAACGACTCCAACAAGCCTCTATCCTGGGCAGTTGAAGCCCGGCGGCACGCGGTTCGAGCGCCGCCCAGTAGCCGCCCTCTCCCGATGACCCATCGTCAACGACAGGCGAGGCGGCGCCGCAACAAGGCCCGCCCACGGAACTGGTTACTCCTCGGCCTCGCCGTGGTGATGTCCGTTGCGATCATCGGCGGCCTGTCGGTTGTGGGCTACATCCTCGCGATCGCGAGCACCGCGCCGAACATCGCCGAGCTCAAGCCGATCCAACAGGGCTCGACCAGCAAGATCTACGCCGCCGACGGGCACCTACTCGGCTACGTGCAGTCGGCCCAGATCCGCACGCCGATCGGCTGGAGCCGCATGCCGTCCGTGCTGCGCAACGCGACGGTCGCGATCGAGGACCAGCGCTTCTACCACCACGGCGGCGTGGACTACGAGTCGATCGTGCGCGCAGCCCTGCGCGACGTCACGTCGGGCAAGAAGCTCCAGGGCGGGTCGACGATCACCCAGCAGCTCGTCCGCAACCTCTACATCCGCAGCCCCAAGCGCGACCTCAAGCGCAAGATCCGCGAGGCCAAGATGGCCTCCGAGCTCGAGCAGAACCACTCGAAGAACTGGATCCTCGAGCAGTACCTGAACGACATCCCGTACGGAACGGTCGGCGGCCGCAGCACGGTCGGCGTCGAGGCGGCGTCGGAGGTCTACTTCTCGAAGCACGCGGGCCAGCTGACGCTGCCCGAGGCCGCGCTGCTCGCCGGCCTGCCGCAGGCGCCTTCCGACTACAGCCCGTTCCAGGATCCCGCCGCGGCGCTCGGGCGGCGCAACGAGGTTCTGGCGAAGATGCTCCAGAACCACTACATCACGCGCGAGCAGGAGCAGCAGGCGCAGAAGCGCTCGCTCGGGCTCCACCCCGGCAGCCGCTACATGAAGCGCCACGAGCCGTACTTCTTCGACTACGTGCAGGACGAGCTGATCCAGAAGTACGGCGCCAACGTGTTCCAGCAGGGCGGGCTCCGCGTGTACACCACGATCGAGCCGAAGCTGCAAGAGGCGGCACGCACCGCGATCGCCAACCAGCTCTACCTGCCGACGGACCCGAGCTCGGCGATCGTGACGATCGATCCGTCGAACGGCCACATCCTCGCAATGGCCTCGAGCGGCACCTACAAGGGGCGGCAGTTCAACCTCGCCGCCCAGGGGCATCGCCAGCCCGGCTCCGCGTTCAAGACCTTCGTGCTGACGACGGCCATCAAGGAGGGCGTGAACCCGAACTCCACGATGTACGTGTCGAAGCCGCTCAACATCGACGACCCGAAGTACGGGCCGTGGCAGGTGCACACCTTCGGCAACGACTACCTCGGGCGCGTGAACATCGTCCAGGCCACGCTGCACTCGGACAACACCGTTTACGCGCAGCTCGACCTCGACGTCGGCCCGGACAAGGTCGCGCAGACCGCCAAGTCGATGGGCATCACCACGCACCTAAACGGCTATCCCGCCGAGGGCCTCGGCGGCCTGCGGCTCGGCGTCTCGCCACTCGAGATGGCCGACGCCTACGCCACGCTCGCCTCGGGTGGCGTGCACCACAAGCCGGTGGCGATCACCAAGGTCGTCTTCCCCGACGGCAAGGTCGACGACGTTGGCCGCAACCCCGGCAACCGCGTGCTCACCGACGGCCAGGCCTACGAGGTCACGAAGATCCTCCACGAGAACGTGCTCGGCGGCACCGGCGTGCGCGCGAACATCGGCTGCCCGGCGGCCGGCAAGACGGGCACGACGAGCAACTTCAACGACGCGTGGTTCGTGGGCTACACGCCCAAGCTCGCCACGTCGGTGTGGGTCGGCTATCCGAACGCGCTCGTCTCGATGCTGAACGTGCACGGCGCCGGCGCGATGCAGGGCGGCACCTTCCCGGCGATGATCTGGCACGACTACATGAACGTCGCCAAGGGACCCTTCTGCGGCGACTTCGCGCTGCCCACCACGCCGGTGGTGTGGGCGCCGTTCTACGGCCATTACGCCACCACGGGCGCGCCCGGCCCCGAGGTGACGCCCACCACGCCCACCACGCCGACCAACGGCACGGGCGGCACGGCGCCGAACACCTACAAGGGCTACGACCCGCGCCTGTACGCCTCGCCGCCGCAGGGCACGCCGAAGACCGGAACGCCGCCTTCTTCGCCATCGCCGCACAATCAAAGCCCTGGCGGCGGTGGAAACGGCAATGGCAACAGCGGCGGCGGCTCGCCCGCAGACCCAACCGGCTAGTCGGACAGGCCGCGCGGCGTGGCCGGCGGTGGCCGCGCTCGTCCTCCTGTGCGTGCTCTATGCGCTGCTCGCCGCTCTGCCGGCGGAGGCGGGGTCGAAGCTCGTGCTCGGCACCGCGGGCGGCTCGCCGGGCTGGCTGCTCGGGCCGCTGCGCTTCGCCGGCGTGCCGGGCGCGCGCGGCACGCTCGCCGGTCCGCTCTTCTACACCGGGCTCTGGCTGGCCCTGCTCCTGTACGTGGCCGTGCTGATGCAGGTCCGTGAGCTGCCGGCGCGCGCCGTGCTGTGGACGATCGCCGGGCTGCACCTGCTGTTCCTGCTCGCGCCGCCGCTGCTCTCGCAGGACGTCTTCTCCTACATCGCGTATGCCCGCCTCGGCGTGACCCACTCGCTCAACCCGTACACGCATTCGCCACTCGACATCCCGGGCGACGCGGTGTTCGGCTATGCGGGATCGAAGGATGCCGTGTCGGTGTACGGGCCGGTGTTCACGCTGCTCACCTACCCGCTCGCGCCGCTCGGCGTGGCCGGCGCGTTCTGGGTGTTGAAGGCGGTGGCCGCCGCCTGCTCGCTCGCGATCGTCGGGCTGGTGTGGAAGGGGGCGCGGCTGCTGGGGCGGGATCCGCTCCTGCCGGCGGCCTTCGTCGGGCTCAACCCGCTCGTGCTGGTGCACGTGGTGGGCGGGGGTCATAACGAGGCGCTGGTGGTGCTGCTCACGGTGCTGGGGGTTGTGGTGTGGGTCGGGGGTCGGAGGTCGGAGGTCGGGGGAACTGCCTTGGCTTCGATCGGAGCCGGCATCAAAGCGTCTGCTGGGCTTGTCGTGCCGTTCCTTGTCCTCGGGTCGCGGGAGCGGTGGCTGCGGTCGCTCGTCGGGGCGGTGCTCGCCTTCTTGGCAATCGCCGTGCTCGGCTACGCGGTGTTCGGCCCGCACGCGCTCGACGCGCTCAGCTTCCTCAACTCGAACCAGGCGCGCAGCTCGCGCTGGAGCTTCCCCTACAAGACGGCACAGCTCCTCGGCGCGCTGCTGCCGGGCCACCGGCTCGACTACCGGACGGCTGCGCGCGTGCTCTACGGCGTGGCGTTCGCGTGTGTGTTCCTGTGGCTGCTCTGGCGCACCTGGCGCGGGCAGATCGATCCGGTGCGCGCCGCCGGCTGGGCCACGTTCGCCATCCTCGTCGCGTCGGCCTGGCTGGTGCCCTGGTACGTGCTCTGGCTGCTGCCGCTGGCGGCGCTCGCCGCGGACCGGCGGCTACTGGCGGCAAGCGTCGCGCTGTGCGCGTGGATGCTCGTGATCGCGGTGCCGCTCTGATGGGTGAGCTCAGCCTCATCGCCTCGATCGAGCGGGCGCTCGCCGCCCGCGGCGGGCGCCTCCTGCGCGGCCCGGGCGACGACGCCGCGGTGGTGCGCGCCGACGGCGCCGTGGCCGTGACCTCGGTGGACGCGATGGTCGAGGGCGTGCACTTCAGGCTGAGCACGCACTCGCCGGCGGACGTGGGCCACAAGGCGCTGGCGGCCGCGCTGTCAGACCTCGCGGCGATGGGCGCGCGGCCCGGCGAGGCCTACGTCGCGCTCGGACTTCCCTCCGAGTTCGGCGAGGAGCGCGCGCTCGAGCTCGTCCGGGCGATGGAGGAGCTGGCCGGGCGCAGCGGCACCGCGATCGCGGGCGGCGACGTGGTGAACGCGCCGGAGCTCCAGCTGTCGGTGACCGTCACCGGCTGGGCGGACTCGGAGCACGCGCTCGCCTACCGCGACGGCGTGCGCCCCGGCCACGCCATCGGCGTGACCGGCGAACTGGGCGGCTCGGGCGCGGGCCTGCTGCTGCTGGATCGCGGCGAGCGCGACGGACCGCTGGTCGAGCGCCATCTGCGCCCCGAGCCGCGGCTACAGGCGGGACAGGCGCTCGTGCAGGCGGGAGTGAGCGCGATGATCGACGTGAGCGACGGCATCGCCACCGATGCTCGCCACCTCGCCGAGCGCAGCGGCGTGGCGATCGAGATCGACCTGGAGGCCCTGCCGCTCGCGGCCGGCCTCGCGCACGCGGCCGAGCGGCTCGACCGCGATCCACTCGAGCTGGCGGTGGCCGCGGGCGAGGATTTCGAGCTGCTCTTCAGCGCCCCGGCGGATGGGCGCGGGGCGATCGAGCGGGCCGCCGGGCTGCCGGTCACCTGGATCGGCGAGGCGCGCGAGGGAAGCGGGCTAAGGCTGGTCGGCGCCGGAGGCCGGGCGGTCGACGTCCGCGGCTACGAGCATTCGTGAGAGCCGGCGCATCTCGCTGAGCCGCGCGCGCCGGCGCAGCATCGCCTCGGCCACCGCGTGCGGATCGATCTCGTAGTCGCCGCCGTTTACCCGCCGGACGAGCTCAGGATCGATCTGCTGCATGGTCAACCACTCTTCTGAAAAGGGGCTCGTGCTCACGTGTCCAAAACATAGAATCGAAAGAGGACGCCTGCTGGGCGCGAGCCGGCTGACGAAGCGGTTGAACTGCCTCGGTGCCTCCGGGGTCCTTATCGTCAAGACCTCCAAAGCGGCTCGATAGAACGAGCGTCCAAAGGAATTATCTGCGCAACGCCGACTCGGTCCCGCCGAGCGACCCGGGACCCGCGTAGCCGCCCGGACCGAACACGGCCGGGCGCTGCGGCTCCTCCACCCGAGCCGCCGGCGGACGCCGCGCCCGCGCGACGAGGATCGACACGAGGCAGCCGAACACGCCGACGTAGACGCACGAGAGCAGCACTGCGGCCACGCCCACGCTCCCACTGGTCACGAGCAGGAACACGTACCACAGGCCCTCGAGCGGATTGAGCGAGAGCCTGCTCATGTAGTAGAGGACGACGACCACGAGCGGCAGCAGGCCCACCACCACGAGCAGGGGCGGCACCGGCCCGCGATCGGGGATGCGCGCGACCGCCGCGAGCAGCCACAGGTGCAGCGCGGGCACGAGCATCAGGGCGGCGAACGGGTTGATGAACCAGATCGCGAGCGTGACGCAGGTGAGCGTGAGCGCCACGACGCAGGCAGCGCCGGGAGAGGCCACGTCGAGGCGCTTCTTGCCGCCGCCGAGCGCCAGGCGGCGCCCGATCGCCCAGGTGGCGGCCACCGCCGCCAGCACGACTCCCATCACCGCGAGGTCGCCCCCGTGCAGGGGCCGCAGGTCCGGGGCCACGGGGCTCTCGGGCGGGCTGGCGACGATGCCCACGGCCACCATCAGCTTGGCGAGCACGAGCCCCGCCACGAGCGCCACCGCGGCCGCCAGCACCCAGCGTGCAAAGCGCCCAACCGGCTCGTGCCGGCGCCGCGCGCGGGCGAAGGCGTCGACGGAGGCGACCAGCGCGGGCAGGATCAGCGACATCGCAAGGAGCGCGATCGCCCACGAAGGCAGCAGGTTGCCCGCCACCGTCACGTACGAGGTCGGCCCGCGCACAGGCGGCTCGGGACTCTGGTCGATTGCGAACACGGTGCGCAGCACCGAGCGGCCGAGCGAGCCGAGCCGGTCGGCGTCGACCGAGTCGAGCCCGCTCTTCGACTTCGCGGGCGGCAGCTCCCCGCTGCCGGAGAAGCGCACGGCGTCCACGCCGGCGGCGAGCAGCGGACCCTGCGACCCCACCCCCACCGGGAACGCCAGCCGGATCATCTGCGAGGCCGCGCCACTCGAGTGCGGCACGCGCGGGAACTCCTCGCTCTCGGACGTCGAGGCGGTGCGCTCGAGCCCCACGCCCACGCGCTGAGAGTCGTTCGACCACGCCTGCAGCGGCGGCACATGCGGGCCTGCCGCGCCCATGTTCGACATCACGAGCACGCCCTCGATCAGGTTGCGGTCCGGGAGCTTCGCGAGCAGCCGGTGGATGCCGAGCTCGCCGAGCGTCGACCCGTCAACCGACGCGAGCGTGATCGTCTTGCGCGACGGCGTGCCCTGGAGCACACGCGCCATCTCGGCGAGCGCCGCGGTGTCGGATGCGCTGCTCGCGGCGTCGGGCACGGAGCCCGCGTCGCGCGGCGCGATCACCACGATCTGATGCCGCGAGGCGCCCGCGCGCCTGCCGATCACGTTCGCGAGCGGCTTGCCGTCACCCGTGAAGTGATCGATAACGGTGGTGAACCCGCGCGCCGCGAAGGTGTGCGCGAGCTTGCGGCCCTCGGCCCGGTCCCCGACGCTCCCGGCACGCCGGTCCGGGTAGGTCGTGGCGATCGCTTTTGCGCCGGCCGCCGCCGCGTGGCCCTGGAACAGGACGTCCGCCGCCAGCGCCTGTGGAAGGGGCGGGGGGCGGTCCTCCAGCGAGAACGCCGCCACTATCAGGGCCAGCAGAGCCGGGAGGAATGCCGCGCGATAGAGCCGCGGCTCGATCACGTTGCGAGCGTCACCACGAATGGAACCTACAATCTTGTGGGGGCGACGTTTGCAGAACCCCCATCCAGCATGTCGCCACAGCCCGCACGGATCCTCCTCGTAGACGACGAGCAGTCGGTCCAGAAACTTCTGGCCTACCCCCTGCGCAAGGAGGGCTATGAGGTCGTTCCCGCTCTCGACGGCGAAGAGGCGCTCGAGCGCTGCCGCGGTCAGACCTTCGATCTGATCGTGCTCGACGTGATGCTGCCGAAGCTCGACGGCTTCGACGTGTGCCGCCAGATCCGCGCGCAGTCGAGCGTGCCGATCATCATGCTCACCGCCAAGGCGGAGGAGTTCGACAAGGTGCTCGGCCTCGAGCTGGGGGCAGACGACTACATCACCAAGCCCTTCTCGATGCGCGAGTTCCGCAGCCGCGTGAAGGCGGTGCTGCGCCGCTCGGATCTCCTGCGCGAGGAGCAGCGCGATGAGGAGCCACTGGCCGCCGGCGACCTCAGCATCGACTTCGCCAAGCGCACGGTGGAGATCCGCGAGGAGCCGGTCCGGCTCACCTACGTCGAGTTCGAGATCCTCTCGATCCTGGCGCGCAATCCCGGCCGCGTGTTCAGCCGCACGATGATCCTCGACCGCCTGTGGGGCGACTCCTCCTACCGCGACCCCCGCACGATCGACGTCCACATCAGACACCTGCGCGAGAAGATCGAACGCGATCCCAAGGATCCCGAGTTCCTCTTCACAGTGCGCGGAGTTGGGTACCACTTCAGGGACCGATGAAGCTGCCGCTACCCCCGGCGCGCTCGATCGGGAACAAGCTGGCGCTCGTGTTCTTCGCGGTCATCGCGCTCGCGTTCTCGGTCATCTTCTTCTTCGTCGTCCCGCAGCTGCAGAGCAACCTGGAGCACCAGCGCGTCACGGAGCTCCAGCGCTTCGTCCCGGTCTTCAGCAATCAGCTCCATACGGCCCTCACCTCGGGCAAGAAGAGCGCGCAGATCGATGAGCGCGTGCGCTCGGTGGGCGACAGCTCGGACGCAGAGGTCACCGTCTTCGAGCAGCCACCGCAGCTGTGGTCGGTGTTCAACTCGCGCGCCACCCCGGGGCTCCAGCACGCCAGCGTCCCGCTCGCCCACCTGGCAGCAAGCACGGGCCACATCGAGGCGGCCGTGGAGAGCGTGAACGGCCACCGCACCGCGCAGGCCGCCGTTCCGCTGGCCCGCGCCGGCCAAAAGCGCCCCTGGTGGATTGTGGTCTACACGCGCCAGCTCGGCGACGTGCAGGACACCGTGTCCCTGATCCGCACGCGCGTGCTGATCGCCGGCGGGATCGCGCTCCTGATCGCGCTCGTGGGCGGCTACATGGTTGCCCGCGCCCTCGCGCGCCGCGTGCGGCGGCTTGAGACCGCCGCCAAGCAGGTGGCGGACGGCAACTTCATCGAGCCGCTGCCGGAAGACTCCGCGGACGAGCTCGGCCAGCTCACCCGCACGTTCAACGAGATGCAGGTGCAGCTCGCCAGGGTGGACAACGCGCGGCGCGAGTTCATCGCCAACGCCTCGCACGAGCTGCGCACGCCGATCTTCTCGCTCGGCGGGTTCGTCGAGCTCCTTCAGGACGAGGACCTCGACGAGGAGACCCGCACCGAGTTCCTCTGGCTGATGCGCGAGCAGGTGGAGCGGCTGCAGAAGCTCGCGATCTCGCTGCTCGACCTGTCCAGGATCGACGCCGGCTCGCTTGAGCTGAATCCCGAGGATGTCGATCTATCCGAACTGGCCCGCGAGGTGGCCGGCGAGTTCACGCCGGCGGTCAGCAGGCATCACACGCGGCTACGGCTCAGGCTCCCGGCGAAGGATGTTGAAGCTGTCTGTGACCGGGAACGAGTAGCTCAGATCATGCGTATCCTGCTCGACAACGCTCTCCGGCACACGCCGGAGGGGACCCCAGTGACCGTGTCCGCCGACCGAATCAACGGAGCAGCAGCCCTCACGGTCGCCGACACCGGTCCCGGCGTGCCGGCGCCCTCCGCCGACCGCGTGTTCGAGCGCTTCTTCACCGGCGACGCGGCACGGGGCTCCGGCCTCGGCCTCGCGATCGCCCGCGAGCTGGCGGACCGCATGAGCGGCAAGATCGAGCTGCGCTCGACGCACGGAGAGACGGCCTTCACGCTCGAGCTGCCGGCCGTCGACCGAAACGGATCTTCGTGAGGCGCGCCGCAGCCTGTGCCTGCGCTCTCGTGGCGCTGCTCGCCGCCGGCTGCTCCGGCAGCGGCAACAAGGGCAGCGGGAGCTCGGGTCCGGTGACCGTTCAGAACACGAAGGTGCAGGTGGTGGACGGCAGCGAGACCGGCGGCTTCAACGCCGCCGCGATCTACCGCCGCTTCTCGCCAGGCGTCGTCACGATCATCTCGGTGCTGCCCGGCACGGGCGGCGGACTCTTCGGCGGTGGCGGCAGCGGCCCGGAGGAGGCGCTCGGCTCGGGCTTCGTGCTCGACGGCACGGGCGACGTCGCCACCAACGCCCACGTGGTCACGAGCGGCCAGGGCTCGAGCCTCAAGAAGGCCTCGCAGGTGTACGTCGAGTTCCCGGACCACAACCGCGTGCCCGCGAAGATCGTCGGCGACGACCCGAACGCCGACGTCGCCCTGCTCAAGATCCAGACCGGAGGCCTCAGGCTCACGCCGCTCCCCCTCGGCAACTCGAACGGCCTCGTGGTGGGCTCGCCGGTCGCCGCGATCGGCAGCCCGTTCGGCGAGCAGCAGTCGCTCTCGGTGGGCGTGATCTCGGCGGTGAACCGCAGCATCACCTCGCTCACCGCCTTCGACATCAACAACGCGATCCAGACCGACGCCGCGATCAACCACGGCAACTCGGGCGGGCCGCTGCTCAACAGCCGGGGCCAGGTGATCGGCATCAACTCGCAGATCAAGTCGACCGGCGGAGGCGGCGAGGGCGTGGGCTTCGCGGTGCCGGTGGACACCGTGCGCCGCTCGATCGACCAGCTCAAGAGCAGCGGGAAGGTGAGCTACGCCTACATCGGGATCAGCTCGGTGGACCTCTACCCGCAGCTTGCACAGCACCTCGGGATCGCCGCCAAGACCGGCGCGCTCGTGGCGAAGATCCAGCCCGGCAGCCCGGCGGACAAGGCCCACTTCAAGTCAGGTTCGAGCCTCATCAGCTTCGAGGGCGACGCGCGTATTCCGAAGGGCGGCGACGCGATCGTCGCCATCGACGGCAAGCCCGTGCGCAGCTCCACGGACCTCGGCAACCTCGTGTCGGCACGCAATCCGGGCACGAAGGTCCAGGTGACGGTCGTCAACGGCCATTCGCGACGGACCGTCACGGTCACGCTGGCGGCGCGCCCGGCCAGCGCCACTCCTTGACGGCAGACGGCGGCGCACCGCCCCTTCGCGGGCTGGTGCGGGAGCTGGCGCTCGCCCTGCGCGAGAAGGTCCGGCCGCTGCTCGGCTCGCACGCCGCGCGCGCACACGAGGAGGAGCCGGCCGAGGGCGGCGACGTGACCTTCGCGATCGATGCCGAGGCGGAGGAGCTGCTCGCCTCGTTCCTCGCGGAGCGCGCGCCGGACGTGGCGTTCTACTCGGAGGACCGCGGCCTCGTGCTCCCCGGCGGCCACGCGGACACGGTGCTCGTGGTCGATCCGATCGACGGCACCCGCCCCGCGCTAGCGGGCTTCGAGTCCTGCTGCGTGTCGGTGGCGGCCGCCCCGCTCCGCGACGGCGTGACGATGGGCGAGGTGAGCATCGGCTGCGTGGTGGAGATCCCGTCCGGCACCGTGTTCCTCGCCGAGCGCGGCCAGGGGCTCGTGGAGGGACCGCCCGTGCGCCTCTCCCGCAATGAGGACATCGAGCGCATGTTCTGGGTCTATGGCTTCCGCGGCCGCCCGCTGCGGATTTACGCCGAGCTGCTCGGCCCGATCATCGAGGCGTCGTCCGTGGGCGGCGGCTCGTTCGAGCTCGGATCCGCGACCTACGACATGACGCGCCTGCTCACCGGCCAGCTCGACGCCTACATCGAGCCCGGCCCGCGCATCATCGACGAGCTGCCCGAGACGCGCTCCGAGTTCGAGCGCGTGGGCAACGGCGCGGTGCTCAACAACACCCCCTACGACCTCGCGGCGGCCACGCTCTGCCTCGAGGAGGGCGGCGCGACCGTCACCGACGCCGCCGGCCGCTCGCTCGCCGACCGGCCGCTTCTGGGCGCCGGCCCCGAGCACCAGATGTCGGTCCTGGCAAGCTCCAATCCGCGCCTCCACGCGCTGCTCGTCGAGGAGATAGATGCAGGTATGGAGCGCGTCGCGTTTAGGCTTGCGGGCGCACAGGAAACGGAGAGTCGATGACCAAGGTCGAGAGCAGCACTCGCAGCGTGCGCCTGAAGGTGCCCGCCAAGCCGGAATACATAGTCCTCACCCGTCTCGCGCTCTCCGCGGTATGCCGGCTCACGTCGCTTGAGCCGGAGGACGTGGCGGACCTCAAGCTGGCGGTCACCGAAGCGGCCACCGCCTTCGTCGGCGAGGACTCCGAGGACCAGCTCAGCTGCGGCTTCGAGCTCGAGGACGACCGGCTCGTGCTCGACATCGGCGGGCCCGCGAACACCACCGTTTCCGAGGAGGAGCAGGAGCTCGGCCAGGCGATCATCCGCGCGACGGTTGACGAATGCGACTTCCGGGAAGACGGCGTTCGGCTCGTCAAATACCTCAAACAGGACGAACAGTAGGCTCCCGTCCTTGCGGGAGGCCCAGAGGCCTCCGTCCCATAGGAATGCGACCAAAGGAGTTGGAGTGCTGCAGCCCGTGGCCGTCGGCCACAAGAGCCTGGCGGATTACACGCACCTCGTAGGCCGATCGCTCGTGGAAGAGGTCCGCGAGCTGGCCGAGGCCCTGCAGGGACTCAAGGTGCTCCACCTCTCGGCCACCGCCTTCGGCGGCGGCGTGTCGGAGATCCTCTACACGCTCGTGCCCCTCATGCGCGACGTCGGGATCGACGCCGACTGGCAGATCATGATCGGGCGCGAGGAGTTCTACAACGTCACGAAGCTGATGCACAACTCGCTTCAGGGATCTGACCAGACGATCTCCGACGAGGAGTGGATCACCTACGAGCGCTACAACCGCATCAACGCGCTCGAGCTCACCGACGGCTGGGACGTGATCATCGTGCACGACCCGCAGCCGGCCGCCGTGCGCCAGCACGTGCCGGAGAAGGCGCGCCAGTGGGTGTGGCGCTGCCACATCGACCTGTCCACGCCGAACCCGGACACGATCGAGCACATCGTGCCGCTCGTGCACGACTACAACGACTCCGTCTTCCACCTGAAGGAGTACGTGCCCGCCGCGCTCAACGGCGCGAGCGACATGAGGGTCCACATCTGCCCGCCGGCGATCGATCCGCTGTCGCCGAAGAACATGGCGCTGTCGCCCGAGGACGCCGCGTTCGTGTGCGACCAGTTCGGCATCGACGTCGACCGCCCGCTGATCTGCCAGGTGTCCCGCTTCGACCCCTGGAAGGACCCGATCGGCGTGATAGACGCCTACCGCGCGGTCACCGAGGAGATGCCGGACGTGCAGCTCGCGCTCGTCGGCTCGATGGCCACCGACGACCCGGAGGGCTGGGAGTTCTTCAACTCCACGCTCGAGTACGCCCAGGGCGACGAGGACATCAAGATCCTCAACAACCTCAACAACGTGGGTGCGATCGAGGTGAACGCGTTCCAGTCGCAGTCGGACGTCGTGATCCAGAAGTCCACGCGTGAGGGCTTCGGCCTCACCGTCAGCGAGGCGCTCTGGAAGGCGCGGCCGTTCATCGGCGGCGACGTCGGCGGCATCCCGCTGCAGGTGAAAGACGGCGAGACGGGCTTCCTCGTGTCCTCGCCGCAGCAGTGCGCGGAGCGCTCGCTCGAGATCCTCAGGGAGCCCGAACTTGGCAAGCGGCTGGCGCGCGCCGGCAAGGAACATGTGCGCCAGCACTTCCTGACGCCTAGGCTTCTACGCGACTGGCTTCGCATCTTCTCTAATTCGGCATGACCCAAGACGCCCATCTCGTGCTCGTCTCGAACCGCGGTCCCGCAACGTTCGAGCGGGACCCGGAGGGTGAGCTGCGGGTAACCAGGGGCGGCGGCGGGCTGGTGACGGCGCTCACCGGCCTCGTGAACCATCGCGACGCGCTGTGGATTGCGTCCGCGATGACCGAAGAGGACGCGGAGATGAGCGAGCGCCACGGCGGCGGGCCGTTCGACTGCGAGGTGGACGGCGTCTCCTACCGGGTCCGGCTCGTGGCCAGCGACCCGGACGCCTACGACCGCTTCTACAACGTCGTGGCGAACCCGCTCCTGTGGTTTATCCAGCACTACCTCTGGGACCTCTCGAACGCGCCGGACATCCGGCAGAACGAGGTGGACGCGTTCGAGCGCGGCTACCGCGCGGTGAACGACGACCTCGCGCGCGCGGTGCTCGAGGAGGTCGAGGGCAAGGACGCCGTCGTGATGCTCCACGACTACCACCTGTACACCGCGCCGCGCACGATCCGGCACGCCAACCCGGACGCGTTCCTCCACCACTTCGTGCACATCCCGTGGACGCAGCCGGACGCCTGGCGCGTGCTGCCGCGCGACATCCGCGAGGAGATCTACGAGGGCGTGCTCTCGAACGACATCGTCGGCTTCCACACGCGCGCCTACAAGCGCAACTTCCTGCTCTGCTGCCGCGAGCTGTTCGACATGGACGTGGACGAGGAGGCGGGCGTCGTCTCCTTCGAGGGCCGCGACGTGTGGGTGCGCGCATACCCGCTGCCGATCTCGGCCGAGAGCTTCGCGCGCACCGCGCGGCGGCCGCAGGTGAAGGAGTACGAGGAGGAGCTGCTACGCCGCCGGCGCGAGCACCTGATCCTGCGGGTGGACCGTGCCGACCTGTCCAAGAACGTGCTGCGCGGCTTCACCGCGTTCGACCTCTTCCTCGAGCAGCACCCGGAGTTCCGCGAGAACGTCACGTTCATCGCGCAGCTCATGCCGTCGCGACAGGACGTGCCGGAGTACGCGGAGTACCTCGAGCGGATCGAGGCGCTCGTGGCCGTGGTCAACCACCGGCACGGCACCACCGATTGGATGCCGATCGACCTCAAGCTACGCGAGAACCTCGACGAGGCCGTGGCCTCCTACAAGCACTACGACCTGCTGATCGTGAACGCGATGTTCGACGGCATGAACCTCGTGGCGAAGGAGGGCCCGCTCGTGAACGAGCACGCGGGCGTGTCGCTGCTCTCCGAGAACACCGGCGCGCACGAGGAGCTGGCCGAGTTCGCGCTGTCTGTCAACCCGTTCGACGTGCAGGAGCAGGCGGACGCGATCTTCCGCGCGCTGACGATGTCCCAGGAGGAACGCGCATGGCGCGCCGACGGGCTCAAGCGCATCGTCACGTCGCGCAACCCGGGCGACTGGATCGACGACCAGCTCGCGGACATCGAGGCCAAGCGGCGCGGCGAGGCGCCACCGAGCAACGCGCCGACCGGGCGCTTCGCCCAGCGGTGATCCTCACTCTCGTCAGGCACGCGACGCTCGTGATCGAGTACGGCGGCCGGCACCTGGTCGTCGACCCGATGCTGGGCGACGAGAGCACGGCGCCGCCGATCGAGGATTCGCCCAACCAGCGGAACAACCCGCTCGTGCCGCTGCCGTTCCCGGCGGCCGCAGCGAGCGAGCCACGGATCCTTGTCCCTGAGGACGGCGAGCCGCTCCTGCTCAGCTAGGGCGCGAATTCCCCGCCGGCCACAGGCGCCGGCGGCGGTGTCGGCGCTGCTGGGGGCGGCACCGGCGAGACTGCGGATTGCGGGAGTGCTGATTGCAGAGGCTTGGCTCGTACGCGGCTGTGCTTCCGCCTCGCGTGGTGATGCTTCGGTCGGGCCTTCCGTAAGTGCTGCTTTTTCCGAACGACCGGCAATGAGGGGCTGACCGGCGCCGCCTTGACCTGCGGGGGCAACCCTCCGACCTCCGACCTCCGACCTCCGCCCCCATCACACCCATGCAACGACGACACGAACAGCGCGGCAGCGGCAATCAGGCACACGAGCCGCATCAGGTTCTCCCAACGCACTCGGTCCACCAGTCGCGCTTGCCGACCTTCCATGCTGCTCTAAGCCGGGCGCCGGCTTTCTTCGCCCCCCGCCACCGGCCCGCTGCTAAGGTCCGCTCCCTCATGCCGCTCTACGACTTGATGTTGATGCTCGACTCGAACGCCCCGGACGAGCGCCGGGCGGAGATCGCCTCGAACGTTCAGGCAGCCATCGAAGGCGGAGGCACACTCGTCGGCGCCCACGATTGGGGCATGCGCCGGATCGCCTACGAGATCGATCATCGCCAGGACGCCGAGTACCGGCTCTACCAGTTCGAGACTCCGGACGGCAACCACGAGCTCCTCGAGCAGCTCGACCACACGCTGAAGATCACCGACGGCGTGCTGCGCTTCCGGATCATCCGGCTGAAGCCGGGCTCGCCGGCGCCGCCGGCGCCGCGCCAGGCCGGCCGGCCGCGCGAGCTCGTGGCCGACGCCGAGGAGACCGCCACCGTGGCGCCGCGCTCCGTGGCCGACGCCCCGCGCGCCGAAGATGAAGAAGTCCCCGCCGAATAGCGGGCTTCACTAACCTCTTGTAAGCGGCCCGTCACACCCCGCTCCCCAGGCAGGGTCGCTCAGCCAATGACCGAACGCCGAAAGCTCTGGATCCTCGTTCTCTGCTGCGTCGGGCAGTTCATGGTGATCCTGGACGTGTCCGTCGTGAACGTGGCGCTGCCGTCGATCCGCAGCGCGCTGCACTTCTCCGCTGCCGACCTGCAGTGGGTGGTCAACGCCTACACGCTCACGTTCGCCGGCTTCCTGTTGCTAGGGGGGCGCGCCTGCGACCTCCTGGTGCGCCGGAACGTCTTCAACTTCGGCATGGCCCTGTTCGTGCTCGCGTCGCTCGTCGGAGGCCTGGCGCAGAGCCAGACGATGCTGATCCTCGCGCGCGGCATCCAGGGTCTCGGCGGCGCGGTGGTGGCACCGGCCACGCTGTCGATCATCACGAGCACCTTCACCGAGGGCGGCGAGCGCAACCGCGCGCTTGGCGCCTGGGGAGCCATGGGCGCCGCGGGCGGTGCCACCGGCGTGCTGCTCGGAGGCCTGCTCACGCAGGCACTCAGCTGGCGCTGGATCCTCTTCATCAACGTCCCGATCGGCGCGGCCACCGCGCTCGCCTCGCTGCGCGTGATCGCAGCGGACAAGCCCGTGGCCGCTGCCCGCCGCAACTTCGACCTCGCGGGCGCGATCACCGGAACGATGGGCCTCATCGTGCTCACGTTCGGCATCGTGAAGACCGAGCAGTACGGCTGGACATCCACACGGACGATCGTCACGCTGGCGATCGCGGCGCTCCTCCTGGGGCTCTTCCTGCTGATCGAGGCGCGCTTCGCGAAGGCGCCGCTGATGCCCCTCGGCGTCTTCCGCTCGCGGCAGTTGAGCGGGGCCAATGTGGTCGTCCTCCTGCTCGGAGCCTCCGCCTTCGCCATGTGGTACTTCCTCTCGCTCTACCTCCAGGAGGTGCGCGGCTTCACACCGATCGAGACCGGCCTCGCGTTCCTCCCCGGCACGTTGGTTCTGGCGGTGGCGGCGCAGATCGCGGGCAAGCGGATCCACAAGACGGGCCCCGGACGGCTCCTCACGATCGGCATGGGGCTGATCGCCATCGGCTTGATCTGGCTCGGCCAGGTGTCGGCGGACGGCAGCTACGCGAGCGACGTGCTCGTCCCGTTCATGATCGCGGGCGCCGGCATCGGAGTCACCTTCGTATCGGTGACGGTTGCCGGCATGGCGGGCGTCCAGCCCAAGGAGGTCGGCCTCGCCTCCGGCCTGATCAACACTTCGCGCCAGATCGGCGGCTCGCTCGGTCTCGCCATCCTCGCCACGCTCGCCACGAGCCGGACCGCGAGCCTGCTCGGACACACCTCCGTCGACAGCGCGCTCACGAGCGGCTTCCAGCGAGCCTTCGTGATCGGCGGGATCTTCGCCGCCGTGGGCGCGGTGGCGAGCGCCTCGCTCATCTCGATGCGGCGCCCGCCGCGGGAAGCGCCGGCGGAAGCCCGCGTACCGGAGTCGGTCCGCACGTGAGCGTCAAGCCGCGACTCAGCATCCTCGACCAGTCGCCGATCCCGGAGGGGTCGACCGGCTCGGGCGCCCTCCACAACACGCTCGACCTCGCGCGGCTTGGCGAGCGGCTCGGCTACGAGCGCTACTGGGTGGCGGAGCACCACGGCACGCCCGGGCTCGCGAGCGCGGCGCCGGAGGTGCTGATCGGGCCGATCGCCGCGGCGACGGAGCGGATCCGGGTGGGCAGCGGCGGGATCATGCTGCCGCACTACAGCCCCTTCAAGGTGGCCGAGACCTTCAGCGCGCTCAGCGGCCTCTATCCGGGGCGGATCGACCTGGGGCTCGGCCGGGCGCCCGGCACGGACGGGCTGACGATGTTCGCCCTACAGCGCGACCGCCGCGAGGCGTCGCCCGACGACTTCCCTCAGCAGCTCGCGGAGCTGCTCGGCTACCTCAAGGGCGAGCTCCCGGCGGACCATCCCTTCGCACGCCTGGCGAGCACGCTGCCCGGCCTGCCCGAGCGGCCCGAGCCGTGGCTGCTCGGCTCCTCGCCACAGAGCGCCATCTGGGCGGGGGAGCTCGGCCTCCCCTACTCGTTCGCCGACTTCATCAACCCGAGCGGGGCCGAGATCGCGGCGCTGTACCGCCAGCACTTCAAGGAGTCGGACGCGATGCCCGTGCCGGTGATATCCGCGGCGGTGTGGGCGATCTGCGCCGAGACGACCGAGGAGGCGCAGCGACTCGCCGCTAGCGCGCGCATGACCTTCCGGCTGCTGCGCCAGGGCAAGCTGATCCCGGTGCCGCCGCCGGAGAAGGCACTGCGCTTCCTCGAGCAGCAGGATGGCGGAGAGAGCCCGGCGCCGGTGCCGGGGCGCGACCGCCGCGCCGTGATCGGCGACCCCGACAAGGTGCGCGAGGGCATCGAGCAGGTGGCCCGCGAGTACGGCGCGGAGGAGGTGATGGTCGTGACCATCACCTACGACCACGCGGCCCGGCGGCGCTCCTACGAGCTGATCGCGGAGGCCTTCGGGCTGCCCGGTGTGACCGAATCGGCCGCTTCCGCCACCGTTTCGTGAACTCCCCGCACATTCGGCGTAACTTCTTGGGTGCCGCCGCCCAATCCGCCGGACCCCGGTTGTAGTCTCGACGAACCGAGAATTCCAAGCCGTCCGCATCTGAGAAGGAGCAGCTTCAGCTATGGCAGCAACGAACATCAACCGGGTCGTCCTCACCGGCAACCTCACCCGCGACCCCGAGCTGCGCAGCACATCCGGCGGCACGTCGGTGTGCAGCCTCCGCCTCGCCTGCAACACGCGCAGGCGCGACGCGGGCGGCGAGTGGGTCGACAAGCCCAACTATTTCGACGTCACCGTGTGGGGCGCGCAGGGCGAAAACTGCGCCCAGTACCTGTCAAAGGGCCGCCCTGTGGCCGTGGATGGACGCCTCGAATGGCGCGAGTTTCAGGACAAGGACGGCAACAAGCGCCAGGCGATAGATATCATTGCCGACTCTGTCCAGTTCCTGGGCTCCCGGGACGGCGCTGAAAACGGCGGTCGGTTCACACCGCAGAGCGACGTTCCCGCCGACACGGCCGACTTCCAGCCGGCGCCGTCGAGCGGTGGATCCGGGGACGACGACATCCCGTTCTAGTCGTTCCAAAGGAGTACTTCAGACGTGGCAAAACAGCGTAGTGGCAGCCGGCAGCAGGCACGTCGGCGCGACGGTAAGAAGGGCCCGGGTTCCGGCGGTCGCCGGAAGCCGTGCGCCTTCTGTCGCGACAAGGTCGACGTCGTCGACTACAAGGACTTCGGCACCCTGCGTCGCGCCATGAGCGAGAAGGGCAAGATCCGTTCGGCCCGCATCACCGGGTCCTGCAGGCGCCATCAGCGCCAGCTGGCCCAAGCGGTGAAGCGCGCCCGCGAGCTTGGCCTCCTCCCTTACGTCGCGGAGCGGTAGGCGGTCATGGCGCAGGCGATCCTGCTCCAGGCCGTCGAGACGCTTGGCGACCGCGGCGAAGTGGTCGACGTCTCGCCCGGCTACCTGCGCAACTTCCTGGTCCCGCGCAAGCTGGCCCAGCCCGCCACGCCCGGCGCGATCGCCGAGGCGCAGCGGCGCATGGCGGCGGCCGAACACGCCGCCCAGGAAGCCGCCGACCGGGCCGAGGAAAACGCGGCGCTGCTCACCAAGACCGTGCTCACGATCCCGCAGCCGGCGGGCGAGGACGGTCGCCTGTTCGGATCGGTCACTGGCCAGGACATCGTGGACGCCGTCAAGCAGGCTCGCGGCATCAGGCTCGACCGCCGCAAGGTCCAGCTCGAGCACCCGATCAAGACCACGGGCACGCACATGGTCACGGTCGAGGTGTCCGAGGGCGTGACCGCGGACATCAAGACGATCGTCACGTCTGAATAACCCGGTGGCTGCGGACAACGCTCCAGCGCGCGCGTCCGCGTCCCTTGTTTCTGTCCTCGGCCCATCCGACTATTGACGGGCCGTGGCAATCTCAGTCCCCCCCTCGCCTGACGCGCCGGCGGGCAAGCTTCCGCCGCAGAACCTCGAGGCCGAGACCTCGGTTTTGGGCGCCATCCTGCTCGCCGAGCAGGCGCTCGACGGCGTCCTGATCGACACCCGGCTGCGGGCCGAGGACTTCTACCGCCCGCGCCACCAGAAGATCTTCACCGCGATGCGGCGGCTGAAGGAAAAGTCCGATCCGGAGGCGGTCGACGCTGTCACGGTCTGCGACGAGCTGGCGCGCGCCGGAGAGCTCGAGGAGGCCGGCGGGCAGGCGTACATCCACTCGCTGCCGACGATGGTGCCGGCCGCGGGCAACGTCCGTCACTACGCCCGCATCGTCAAGCAGCACGCGCTCCTGCGCAAGCTGCTCGACGCGGCCCGCACCACGGAGTCGGACGTCTACTCGCACGCCGGCAACGTGCAGGAGCTGATCGACCGCGTCGAGAGCCGCTTCTACAACGTCGCTCACGAGGAGCGCACCGGCGAGCTGCGCTCGATCGAGGAGGTGCTCCACGACGAGCTCGACAAGCTGGAGCTCGTCTCGCGCCAGGGGATCGCGCTCACCGGCACGCCGTCGGGCTTCAAGGACCTCGACGACCTCACGGGCGGCTTCCAGCCCGGCAACCTGATCGTGCTGGCGGCGCGACCGTCGATGGGCAAGTCCGCGCTCGTCACGAACATCGCCGAGAACGCCGCGATCGAGCACGACCGGCCAGTGGCGCTGTTCTCGCTCGAGATGTCGGAGACGGAGCTGGCGCAGCGCTTCATCGCCTCCCAGGCCAAGCTGAACGGCGACGACCTGCGCAAGGGCCGCGTGAAGCCCGACCGCTGGCCGAAGGTTGTGAAGGCCACGGAGAAGCTCGCGGGGTCGCCGCTGTACGTGGACGACTCGAGCGACATCGGCATCCTCGAGGTGCGCGCGAAGGCGCGCCGCCTGCATGCCCGCCGCGAGCTCGGCCTGCTGGTCGTCGACTACCTGCAGCTCATGCGCCCGGAGGACTCCTCGCAGAGCCGCGTCGAGCAGATCGGGCAGATCAGCCGCGGGCTCAAGATCCTGGCGCGCGAGCTCAACATCCCGGTGATCGCCGTGTCGCAGCTCTCGCGTGCGGTCGAGGCGCGGCCGGACAAGCGCCCACTCCTGTCGGACCTGCGCGAGTCCGGCCAGATCGAGCAGGACGCGGACCTCGTGGCGTTCATCTACCGCGACGAGTACTACAACCGCGACTCCGAGCGCCCCGGCGAGGCCGACGTGATCGTGGCCAAGCACCGCAACGGGCCCGTCGGCGACGTGGTGCTCACCTTCCTCGCCCGCTATCCGAAGTTCGCGAACCTCTACCGCGAGCACGCGGTCGACGCCCCGATGACGGCCATGAACGGCGGCGAGGGATGAACGAGCCCACCGAGATCGCCGGCTTCTGCCCCGAGCACCTCTGCGACGGCAGCGGCTGGCTGCTCGACGAGGAGACCAACGTGGCGCGCCCGTGCCCGTGCCGGGAGCGCCGCATCAACCGCTCCGCCAGCCGACGGATCGGCACCGGGATACCGAAGCGCTACCGGGGCGTCTCGTTCGAGCGCCAGCCGGTGGCGGACATGGACCCGTACGTGCTCCAGCAGGTGCGCCAGTTCGTGCGCCGGATCGAGAAGAACGTGGAGGACGGCCGGGGACTGTGGTTCTTCGGGGACGTCGGCACCGGCAAGACCTCGCTCGCGATGATCGTGTCGAAGGCGGCGCTCGAGGCAGGCCGCAGCGTCGCGATCTACTCGGTGCCGCGCCTGCTCGCCGACATCAAGGAGACCTACGAGGCGGATGCCAGCCGCTCATACGCCGACCTCTTCCGGCGGCTGTGCGAGGTCGACCTGCTGCACCTCGACGACCTCGGCGCCGAGAAGCGCACCGAATGGGTGCTCGAGCAGCTCTACTCGATCGTGAACGAGCGCTGGCAGAACGAGCGCTCGATCGTGGTCACCACCAACCTCGGGCTCGACGAGCTGCGGGAGCAGATCGGCGTGCGCACCGTGTCCCGCATCGAGGGCGTGTGCGGGCCGGCGATCCCGATCATGGGCCGGGATCTGCGGCAGGTCGCCGCTCCCTAGACTCAGGTATGTCATGCCAGGACTAGTGCTAGTCGGCGCCCAATGGGGCGACGAAGGAAAGGGCAAGGTCACCGACCTGCTCGCCGAAACGGCCGACGTCGTGATCCGCTTCCAGGGCGGCAACAACGCCGGGCACACGATCGTGCGCGGCGACCAGGTCTACAAGTTCCACCTCGTCCCGTCGGGAATCCTCTACCCCGGCAAGCTCTGCGCGATCGGCAACGGCGTGGTGGTGGACCCCAAGGTGATCACCTCGGAGCTCGAGGGGCTGCGCCACCGCGGGGTCGACACGAGCGGGCTGCGGATCTCCGCAAACGCGCACCTGATCATGCCCTACCACCTGCTGCTCGACCACGCCGGCGAGACCAAGCTCGGCAAGCTCCAGATCGGCACGACGCGGCGCGGCATCGGCCCCTGCTACGCGGACAAGGCGGCGCGCCTCGGCATCCGGATGCAGGACCTGCTCGACGAGAAGATCCTCAAGCAGAAGATCAACGCCGCGATGGAGCCGAAGCGCCTATCGCTGCGGCCCTACGCCAAGGACCCGTCGCTCGATCTCCACGCGATGACCGAGGAGTACCGCACGCTCGGCCACCGGCTCGAGCCGTTCATCGCGGACACGCAGCGGATCGTCTGGGACACGCTCGACAGCGACCGCCTCGTGCTCTTCGAGGGCGCGCAGGGCACGTTGCTCGACATCGACCACGGCACCTATCCGTTCGTCACCTCGTCCAACCCGATCGCCGGCGCCGCGTGCGTGGGCGCGGGCGTCGGGCCGAAGGACATCGACGACGCCTGGGGCATCGCGAAGGCCTACGTCACGCGTGTGGGCGCCGGCCCGTTCCCAACAGAGCTCGACGACGACATGGGCGACCGCCTGCGCGAGGCGGGCGGCGAGTTCGGCACCACCACCGGCCGCCCGCGGCGCTGCGGCTGGCTCGACCTCGTGGCGCTCCGCTATGCCGTGCGCCTCAACGGCCTCACCGGCCTGGCGATCACGAAGCTCGACGTCCTGACGGGCATCGAGCCGCTGCACGTGGCCACCGAATACACGGGCCCCGAGGGCGCCCGCTTCCGCGAGTTCCCCTACCACCAGTCGATCCTGCACAAGGTCACCGGCTCCTACACCGAGCTGCCGGGCTGGACGGAGGACATCACCGGCGCCCGCAGCCTCGACGACCTTCCCCAGACCGCCCGCGACTATCTCGCGTTCATCGAGGAGTTCCTCGGCGTGCCGGTCGTGCTGATCGGCGTGGGTCCTGCGCGCGACCAGATGATCTGGACCGAGGCGGCCCGCCGGGTCCAGGGCGTGGCCGCCTAGCCGGCGGCGTCGGGGTCGGGCAGCACGATCTCCTCGCCGCGGCGGAGCAGCCGCATGGCGGTTGCGAGCGCGCCCATGAGCGCCGCGAACGTGAGCGCCAGCTGCACGCTCAGCAGACCGCGCTCCGACCAGTAGACGTCCTCCAGTTCGAGCAGCAGCGCGGACTCGTCGAGCGTCATGCCCATCCCGGCGCCGAAGCCGAGCGCCAGCCGCGAGCGGGCGCGCTCGCCGCGGGTGAGGAAGGCCGCCGAGCCGGAAGCGAACGCCAGCGAGATCCCGGGGATGAAGTGGTGGATGTGCCGGTTGTTCACCACGAGGTCGCGGAACGGCCCGATCCGCTGATGGCGCCGCAGCGCGTGGGCGAGCCCGCGCGAGGCAATGAACGACACGAGGAAGGACGCGAACAGGTTGAACAGCGCGCGCTCGTAGATGGACACCTCCTGGTAGCCCACTCGCGCGACGGCGACGGCCTCCACCGCCGCCTCGCCCGCGGCGGACAGCACGGCATCGGTGTCCTGCGGGAGCGGCGCCTCGCCGCGCCGCCATACGCGCCCGTACTCCGTGGCGACGGCGGCCACGGTGGTGAGCGCGGCCACGCCGGCCAGGGCGCGGGTACGCTGCTCGGCACGCCGACGCCCGGCCTTCGACACGTGCAGACGCCTGCCGATCTTCAGCGCCACTGCTCGAGGAGCTCCGCTTCCTCCACCTCGCGAGCCACCTTGGCCGGCACGCCCTTCACGAGCGTGCGCGGCGCGACGTCATGCGTCACGAGCGCCCCCGCTGCCACGAATGCTTCCTCCCCTACCTCGATTCCCGGCAGCAGTATCGCACCCGCCCCGACCCGGCACGCGCGGCGGAGCGTGGCGCCGCGCAGGCGCGCTCCACGGTCGTGGCGGCCCATGTCGTTGTCGTTGGTGGTGGTCACCCCGGGCGCGACGAACACGTCGTCCTCCACCACGCTGAAGGCCGTGAGGTAGCAGGCCGTCTGGATCTTCACCCTGGCTCCGATGGTCACGTCGTTGTCCACCGCGCTGCCCGAGCCCACCACGGACCCCTCGCCCACCACCGCCCGCTCGCGCACGTGCGCGCGATCCCCCACCACGGCGCCGGCGCCGATGCGCGCGCCGGCCAGCAGCACCGCGTTCGCGCCGACGGTGGCGCGCTCGCCGAGCTCGAGCGGGCCGAGCGCGTCGCGCGGCGCGGTGGACGCCGGGCCGAGCGCCAGCGGCTTGCCCAGCACCGCGCCGTCCTGGATCCGCGCCTCCTCGCCCACGAGCGTGCCGTCGTGGATCACCACGTTCCCGCCCACCCAGGCGCTGTCGGGCAGCGTCACGCCATCGCCGAGCAAGAGCCCCGGCGCGCGCTCAGACGGCCGCAGCACGCGAACTCCCCTCGAGCGAGCGCTGGAGCGCCTCGAGCACGCGCACCACGCGCAGGCCGCTGTCGCCGCCCGAGCGCGGCTCGCCGCCGTCGGCGATGCGCTCGATGAAGTGGCGGCATTCGATCCGCAGCGGCTCCTCGTTCGAGATGTGCGGCGACCAGATGTCGCCCGAGCGCGTGACGTACTCGCCGTAGGACTCGTACTTCTGGTCGAAGCCCTTGTCGTAGACCGTGACCTTCTGCTCGATCGCCATGTCGTCGAACGTGGCCATCTTCTTCGAGCCGACGACCGTGAAGCGGCGCTCCTTGTGCGGATCGAGCCAGGACAGGTGGAGGTGCGCCGCGAGCCCCGACGGGAAGCGCAGGTAGCAGAACACGACATCCTCGATCCCCGGCTGCATGTAGCTCTCGCCGCGGGCCTCGCACTCGCTCGGCTCCTCGCCGCCCGCGAGGTGGAGCAACACGGACACGTCGTGCGCGCCGAGACTCCAGAGCGCGTTCTCATCCGGCCTCAGCTTGCCCAGGTTGAGGCGGTTCGAGTAGAGGTAGTGGATGTCGCCGAGCTCGCCGCCCGCCGACAGCTCCTTGAGCTTCTCCACGCCCGGGTGGTACTCGAGCAGGTGCCCCACCATCAGCACCTTCCCGGCCTCGCGCGCGGCCGCCACCACCTGCTCCGCCTCCGTCACCGAGTAGGCGAGCGGCTTCTCCACGAAGCAGTGCTTGCCCGCGCCCAGCACACGCAGTGCGAGCGGCGCGTGAGACGGCACGTGGGTGGCGATCACCACGGCGTCGAGCTCGGGGTCGGCGAGCAGCTCGTCGAGGTCGGCGGAGGCGCGCGCGTCGGGGAAGGCGGGCGCGAAGCGCGAGAGCGCCTCCTGCGACTGATCGCAGATCCAGCGCAGCTCGGCGCCCGGCAGACGGTCGAAGTTGCGAGCGAGGTTGGGCCCCCAGTACCCCAGGCCAACCACGCCGATGCGGGTGCTCATCCGGCCGGAGTGTATGTGGCGAGCACGTCGCAAATGCGCTCGGCCGCGTGACCGCCGCCGTACAGCTCCGGGCGGTCGCCCGGCGGCGGTGTGCTCTCGAGCGCCGCGAACACGGCCGCGCGGTCGAGATCCACGAGCACGTTCCAGCCCTGCTCGACCGTCTCCACCCACTCGGTGGTGGAGCGCAGCGTGATGCACGGCGTGCCGAGCAGGTAGGCCTCCTTCTGCACGCCGCCCGAGTCCGTGAGGATCGCCCGCGCGTGGCGGGCGAGCGTCAGAAAGTCGAGGTAGCCGAGCGGCGAGGTGAGCTTGAGCCCCGGCGCGGCGGCCAGCCGGCCGAGCAGGTCCGCTGCCTCGAGCCGCGCGCGCGTGCGCGGGTGCAGGGGAAAGATCGTGGTGGTCGGCAGCGCCTCGAGCAGCTCCACCAGTAGGCGCAGCCGCTCGGGATCGTCCACGTTGCCGGCCCGGTGCGCGGTCACGAGCAGGTAGCCGCCCGGCTCCACCCCAGTCCGCTCGAGCGCGTGGGAGCGCTCCTCCGCCACCGAGGCGAACGCGAGCGACACATCCGCCATCACGTCGCCCACGAGCTCCACGCGCCCGTGGGCGCCCTCACGCTCCAGGTTCGCGACCGCCGTGGGCGTCGAGCACAGCAGCAGGTCGCTGGCGTGGTCGGTGAGCACGCGGTTCAGCTCCTCGGGCATCGACCAGTCGCCCGAGCGCATGCCCGCCTCCACGTGCGCCACCGCCACTCGCTCCTGCGCGGCGGTAAGCGCGCCCGCCAGGGTGGAGTTCGTGTCGCCGTACACCAGCACCAGATCAGGCGCCCACTCGCGCAGCACCGGCTCGAGCGCGCGCAGCATGCCCGCGGTCTGCTCCGCGGCCGTGCCCGACCCCACGCCGAGCTCCCGATCCGGGGCAGGCACGTCGAGCTCCTCGAAGAAGATCCGGGAGAGGTCGTCGTCGTAGTGCTGCCCCGTGTGCACGAGCAGCTCTTCGTGCGCCTCCCGGAGGCGCCGCGAGACCGCTGCTGCTTTTACGAACTGCGGCCGATTACCGACGATGGTTGCGATTCTCACGTGTCGCGAAAGACGTCAACCGGGCTTATGATGGAGAGCAGATGACGCGCAAGTTGTTCATCGGGGGAGCGGTAGAGGCAGCTGCAGTGGCTGCCGGGCTGGCCCGCCACGTGATCTGGTACCTGAGCTACCAGATGGACGGCACCGCCCATCACGACCCGCGCCCCTAGGCGCGTCCCAGCTCCTCCTCGACGTGCGCGCGGAAGGCGTCCCGGGCGGCGAGCGTGCGCTCGCCAGGCTGGCCGAACTCGTGCTCCTCGATGGCGCCCACCGGCTGCACCTCGCGAACGCTCGACGCGACGAACGCCTCGCGGGCCTCGAACAGGTCCTCGCGCGTGCATGAGCGCTCCTGCGCGTCGGTCAGCCGCATCAGCTTGTCGCGCGTGATGGAGGCGAGGATGTGGTCGTCGAGCGGCGGCGTGCACAGCTCGCCCGCCGGCGTGACCCAGAAGATCGAGGACGTGGGCAGCTCGAGCACTCGGCCGTGCGGTGTCACGAGCAGGGCGTCGTCGAAGCCGCGCTCCTTCGCGATCCGCGTGGCGAGCATGTTCGCCGCATAGGAGAGCGACTTCACGCCGTCGAGGATGCGCGTGGGCGCGTAGGTGACGAACGCGAGGCGTGCGAGCTCCGCGTAGTCGGGCACGGCCTCGGTCAGCACGAGGCGGCGGCCGCCGCGCGTGAGCACGAGCCGGACAGCGCCGTCCCACGCCTGCCCGCCGCGGCGGGCGATCAGCTCGCCGATCTCCGCCTCGAGCTCGGCCCGGGGAACCGGCGAGTCGAGGTGCAGGTTCTTGGCCGAGCGCTCCATCCGATCGAGGTGATCGGCGGTGGCGAACGGCCGGCCTGCGTATACGCGCAGCGCCTCGAAGACGCCGTCGCCGCGCAGGAAGCCCTCGTCGAGGACCGGAATCGACGTCTCGGCCGAGGGCGCGACGTTGCCGTCGAGGCACGCGAGCTCGACAGTGGATGCAGGCGCGCTCGCGTCGGTGGGTACCTGAGTCACGTCTGCAAGCCTACTGAGAGCCGAGCGGGCGGCTCGGCGCGGGGAACCTAGGCGGCGAGCGGCAGCTCGTGCGAGGCTTCGACCTCGCGAGCGATGCGCGCCACGGCCGCGTTCAGCATGCCCGCGCCGAGCAGGCCCTCGGTGGCGCCGGAGAGGATGCGGCCGAAGAGACCGCCCCGGCTGCGCACGGTGACCCACGCCCGCAGCTCGACGTGCGAGTCCTTCACCTCGACGTCGTACTTGACGTCGATCTCGATCGGCCCGGTGGCGGTGAGCAGGAGGCGCTGCTCGTCCGCGCGGATGACCTCGATGTCGAACGCGATCTCACGGCCGGCGAGCCGACCGATCACGCGGGCGTTGCTTCCGGTGGTGAGCCGGCCGCCGTCGATGTGCTCGACCTCGAAGTCGATGGGAGACCAACGCACCGCCGCATGCGGATCGGTGAGCACGTCGAGAATCTGCTCGGGGCGCGCTTGGACTGGCGTGGATGTTTGCCACGTTGCCATGTTGATCTCCGTGTGAGTGGGCCTTTCGAGTCCGGTGAGTTGCTGGGGCGTACGGGTTAGTTGGTCATATAGATCAACTGATGCGCACATATTCATCGGTGGCCCGCTCGGGAGCCATACGGTGAGCCAGCGTCCGACTGTGTGGCTACCCGCACTAGCGCCGAACGGCGCTGTGCGCCTCCGCTGCGGCCCTGGGGTCGCGCCGCAGGGCTTCGATCGCCTCGCGCTCCGACGGATAGGCGTGGATGCGTGTGACGAGGCCGCCCTCGACGTGGTGGCCCCAAACGCCGGGCGAATCGGCGAGCCCGCGCCCCGGCCGCAGCAGGCGCAGCCGGCCCACGGACAGGATCCGCCCCGGCGCGACTTCGATCGCCCGCTGGAGCGGGGCCTCGAGCTGCTGTCCCTCGTCCTGCCAGCGGTTGAAGAACTCGCGGGCGCCGTCGTGCCCCTTGTAGAGGCGACCGTCGGTGGCCGCGTGCCACTCGAGTCCGGGGCCGAGGCAGGCCAGCATCCCCTCCAGGTCCCCAGCGGCCCAGCACGCGAACAACCGCGACACGACAGCCAGATCGTCGCGAGTCACGCTCCGACATTACTCCGTAGCGTCGCGCTGACGCAAGGCGCTCGCCGCCGCTGAGTGGAGCCCATGAAAGGGAGTGGGCCGTGCAGGAATCGAACCTGCAACCTTGGGATTAAGAGTCCCCTGCTCTGCCAATTGAGCTAACGGCCCGTGCGATCGGCGGCCGGGGACGGGGCCGCCAGGTGCTGGATTCTAGATGCTCTGCGCGGCTTCGAAACGCCTTACGCCGCGCCACCCTGCTTGACGGCGGAGAGGGCCTCGTCGCGCGTGGCGTGGATCGGGAAGACCCGATCGAGCCCCGTGATCTCGAAGATCTTGACGATGTTCGGGTCGCTGCAGACGAGCGCGAGCGTGCCGCCGGCGGGACGCAGGCGCTTGACTCCCCCGACGAGTACACCGAGCGTCGTCGAGTCGATGAACGTGGCCTTCGACAGGTCGACGATGACCTGCTTCTTGCCATCCTCGATCACCTGGACCATGCGCTCCTTGAACTCAGGAGCTGTGTAGAGGTCGATCTCCCCGCCGAGCTCGATCACATGTGTGTCGGCGTCGATCTGTTCGTCGTGGATCTGGAAGTTCACCTGGCTCCTCGTAGTCGTTCCTGGTTCGTCCGTGCGGCGGGAATGCTAGCCGCCCCCGCCCGTTGTCCCGTTCTGGGTCTGCTGACTTGCCCCTCCAGCCGCTTTCGCCTGCTGGATCAGCTTCTTAACGCTACTACGCTGGCCCTTCGGAGCAAGTTCCAGCGCCTTCGTCGCCGCAAGATTCGCTGTGCGCGTGTCCCCGGCCAGGGAGGCGTACTGGACCACCGTGATGTACGCCGCAGCGCTGTTCTGCCCTCCGGCGACGATCTCAGCGGCCTTCTCCGCCTTGGGCGGCTGGTTGAGCCCAGCCTGGCTGTACGCCTGGAACATGAAGTTGGCGAGCGTGGCGTCCGGCTTTGCCGGGTTGGTGTTCAGGTACTGCTGCCAGGCGTTGGCGGCCTTCTGCAGGTACTTCTTCCCGTCGCTCGTGTACACGCCCGTGTTGGTGTCCACGTTCAGCCCGGCGAGCTGGTAGTTGCCGCGGATGATCTGCGTGAGCGCGGCCCCGTTCTGCGGGTTCACGACGAGCTTCTTCTGGGCCGCGTCGATCTGCTGCTGGAGCGCCTTGTTGCCGTTGCTCGAGCCACCGCCGCCGTTGAAGGCGTTCAAGAGGCCGCCGCTCGTGCCGCCGCCGATGCCGAACAGCACCAAGCCGCCGCCCATCAGCACGGCGAGCAGGATGTAGACCGCCTGAACAACGCGGCGCCGTTTGCCTTTGAGGTCGAAGAGCATGTGGTGGCTGGCTACCCCTCGGCCGAGACGATCTGTTCGGACACTTCTTCGGAGGGCCTCCCGAAGGCAACCGCGAGAAGGATACTCAGCTCGTAGAGCACGATCATGGGCACCATTTCGATGAGCATGCTCACCGGATCGACACCGGGCAGCAGCATCGCGACCACGGCGATCGCGACGATGGCGTAGCGGCGGTTCTTGCGCAGCTGGCGCGGCGTGATGATCCCGAGGCGATTCAGCGCGAGTATGCCCACGGGTATCTGGAACAGAAGGCCGCACGCGACCAGCGTCATCGTCACGAAGCTGTAGTAGTCCCGCGCGCGGATCTGGACGTTGAACTGATTCGTGTTGAAGTGCAGGAGGAACTTCAGCGCCGCCGGCATCACGACGTAGTAGCCGAACACCACGCCGCCGATGAACAGGAACGGGATCATCAGCAGCAGCGGCAGCGCCACGTTCCGCTCCCGCGGGGTGAACGCCGGGAGGATGAAGGCGTACAGCTGGTAGAGCACGATCGGCAGCGAGATGAGGATCGCCGCGTAGGCCGAGAGGGTGAAGGTGGTGGTGAAAGGCTCGGCCACGCCGAGGGTGATCGGCTTGCGGCCGTCGAGCGGCTTGTTGACGATGTGCAGGATCTCGTGGTTCTGCCAGAAGCAGAGCGACACCGCGACGCCGAAGGTGACCAGCGAGAGGATGATGCGCGTGCGCAGCTCGTCGAGATGGTCGACGAGCGCGAGCCGGTCCTCGTGTCCTACCGGCCGGATCTTCCGAGCACGGGCCATCTACGCGCGCTCGCCCGCTTGCTAGGCGCTGCGCTCGCCGCTTCGCGCCGTCTCAGGCTCGGGTGCCTGCTCCGCCTGGGGCGGAGGCGCGGGAGCTGCGGCGGGCGTGGGCGGAGGCGTCGCGCTCAGCTGCTTTTCGTCGTCGGAGTCCTTGCCGGTGACCGAGTCCTTGAACTCGCGCATCCCCTTCCCGAGGTTCTTGCCGGCCTCGGGCAGCCGCTTGGTACCGAAGACCAAGAGCAGGATTACGACGACGATGATGATCTCGACTGGGCCGATGTTCGGCATGAACGTCCTCCCGGAAGCGGGGTGGACACCCATGGTAGCGGCGCTGGTGCGCTCGCGACGGGGTTCTAGTCGCCGCCGTCCTCGCGCTCGAAGTTGAGATAGAAGCGGCTCGCGGTGGGCTCGGTCTGGCCCTGGTACTTGTTTCCACGCGAGCCGTAGGGGTGCTCCACCGGACCGTCCATGCGCATGAACGAGATCTGCCCGATCGGCATCCCGTAGTAGATCGTGATCGGCAGGTTGGCGACGTTGGAGAGCTCGAGCGTGAGGTTGCCGGAGAAGCCGCTGTCCACGAAGCCGGCTGTCGAGTGGATGAGCAGGCCGAGCCGGCCGAGCGAGCTCTTGCCCTCTAGGCGCGCCACGAGGTCGTCCGGCAGCGACACTCGCTCGAGCGTCTGACCGAGCACGAACTCGCCCGGATGGAGGATGAACGGACGGTCCTCCGGGACCTCGACGGCCTCCGTCAGATCGTCCATCGGTTCGCGCACATCGATGTAGGGATGGCGCGAGTTGTGGAACACGCGAAAGCGGCGGTCGACGCGCAGGTCGACGCTGGACGGCTGGATCATCCCCGGGTCCAACGGGTCGATCACGATCCGCCCGCTTTCGAGCTCCGAGCGGATGGTGCGGTCGCTAAGTACCACGCGGCGGCGATTGTAACTGCGCATCTTCCGGACAGGGCTCAAGTTCCTCGTTCACAAACCGATACCCGGCGTACAGGGAACGGGATGATGAGCTTCCAGGACAACACCGAGAACGTGAAGCGGATCGTGCTTCCGAGCGGCAAGACCATCGAGGTCGTGTCGTTCGACGAGGTGGCGGAGGAGCTTGCCGCCATCGAGCAGCCGGCCGCTGAGACCACGGCTGCCCCCGCTGAGGGCCTGCACGTCTGCACCGAGTGCGACAGCCGGCTCGTCTACCCCACCGACTGGGAAGAGGAGGGGCCCGACAAGTGGTTCGTCGAGCTCCACTGCCCCAACTGCGACTGGCTCGGCGGCGGCGTGTTCGAGCAGGAGCTGCTCGACGAGTTCGATGAGGAGCTCGACCGCGGCATGGAAGAGCTGGCCGCGGACCTGGGCCGTCTCGCTCGCGCGAACATGGCCGATGACGTGGATCGCTTCGTCGCGGCGCTGAACGCCGGCGCGATTCAGCCGATGGATTTTTAGAACTAGCTGCTAGCTGCTAGTTGCTAGGCGTAGCGTTCTACTACGCCGTCGGCTACCAGCTCCAGCGCTCGTCGCTGCTGTGCCGGTAGGTCGATCTCGTCCAGCGCTGCCTTTGCCTGCTGCACGTAGGTGAGGGCTTCTTCTCTTGCGTCTGTGAGGGCGCCGGTGTCGGCTATGCGCTCGCAGAAGGCGTCGGCTTCGGCTGGGTTCGTGACGGAGGTCCGGAGATCGAGCTCCGCGAGCTCCTTGTCGCGCTGGCGGGCGAGGATGAGCGGCAGGGTGATCGTGCCGTCGAGCAGGTCGGTGCCGCGGTGCTTGCCGGTGCGCTCCGGCGGCCCGGACACGTCGAGCACGTCGTCGAAGATCTGGAACGCGATCCCGATCTTCTCGCCGAACGCGCCCAGGCACTCCACCGAGCCGCCCAGGCCGTTCTCCGACGGTCCGAAGATCGCGCCGAGCCGGCAGGCCGCCTCGAACAGCCGCGCCGTCTTGAGCGTGCAGCGGCTGATGTAGCGCTCGGGGCTCACGTATGCCGACCAGGCGTCGGCACGCTGCATCAGCTCGCCGCGGGCGAGCGCGCTCGAGGCGTCTGAGAGAGTCTTCACCGCCTCGGGGCTCCCCATCGCTGCCAGCTCCGCGAACGCCCGCGAGAACAGGAAGTCGCCGGTCTGCGTGGCGGCGGCGCGCCCGGCCGACTTGTAGACGGTCTCGTGCCCGCGACGCAACGACGCGCGGTCGAGCACGTCGTCGTGCACCAGCGTGGCCATGTGCACGAGCTCCACGGCCACCGCCGCGCTCACCGTGGCGTCGCTTGACGCCTGGCCCGAGCAGAGGAAGACGATCAGCGGCCGCAGGCGCTTGCCGCCTGCGCTGAGAGTGTCCGCGGCGTGCTGCCCCAGCTCGGCGCCGTGGCTCTCGCCGATCTCACCAAGGCGCTCCTCGGTGCGTGCGAGCGAGCGCGCCAGGCGCGGCCCGCCGGCGGCCAGCACGGCTTCGAGCTGCGCCAGTCCGGACGCCTGATGCGGAGGCGCGCTCACGGCTTCCTCCCCGAGTGGATGGCGATGATCCCGCCCGCGGTGAGCACCCAGCGAACGTCCTCGAGCCCCGCCGCCACGAGGTCCGCGCCCAGCTCCTCGGGCCCGGGAAAGCGGCGCACGGAACTGGGCAGATATGAGTACGCCTCGGGGTCTCCGGCTATGCGTCCGAGCATCGGCACAACACGATCGAACCAGATTCGGAAGAACCACGAAAGGGGCGGACGTTGCGGAGTGGTGATTTCGAGCACCACAACGCGGCCTCCGGAGCGGGTCACACGGGCCATTTCGGCCAGTCCCGCGGGCAGGTCGGAGAAGTTGCGCGCGCCGAAGCCGACTGTCACCGCGTCGAACGAAGCGTCGTCGTAGGAGAGCTCGAGCGCGTTCCCCCACTCGAACTTCACGGCGTCTGACTTGCGCCGCGCCAGCTCGAGCATCTGCTCCGAGAAGTCGGAGCCGATCACCGCACCGGCGGGGCCGACCCGCCGCTCGAGCGCGATCGCGAGGTCGCCCGTTCCGGTGGCGACGTCGAGCGCGCGGCCGCCGGCTTGCACGTTCGCCATGTCCACCGCCCGCTCGCGCCAGCGGTGATGCATCCCCGCCGTCATGACGGAGTTCATGAGGTCGTAGACGCGCGCGATTCGATCGAACATCGCGCGCACCTGGGGCTCGGAAAGGCTGCCCCTCGTGTCGGCGGGCGCGCGGGCCGTCATGACCGGCCTACTTGAGCTGCGCGAGGAAGTTGACGAGCTGGTTGAACTTCTGCGGGTTCGACTTCTGGAGCGCGACGAAGGACGGCATCGGCGACGTGGGGTTCACGAGCGTGCGCGCGATCGCGTTACGCGGCAGACGCGCCCCGATGTGCGTGAGGTTGGGACCCGGGCCGGCGTTGCCGTTCTCCCCGATCTTGTGGCAGCCCTGACAGCCCGACTCGGCCGCCACCAGCTTGCCCGCCGTGTATTGCGGTGGCGTCTTTAAGGTGATCTTGCCGGGCGCTCCGGCGAGCGCTCCCTCCACGGTGAGGTAGGTCATCAGCGCGATCACCGTGACGGCGGTGACCATTGCGATCGGGCGCCGCGCGGGGCGCCGCTCCGGGTTGCGGTCGATGAACGGCAGCAGGATCAGCAGCACCATGCAGACGGTGGGCACGCCGATCGTCGCGATGAAGACGACCGACGGCGGCTTGATCACGCGCAGCAGCTCGAAGAGGAAGAAGAAGTACCACTCGGGACGCGGCGTGTAGGACGTGGTGGTGGGGTCCGCCTTGGGACCGAGCTCTGCTCCGAGCACGATCGACAGGACGATGATCACGGCGAGCGTGATGCACGCCATCGTCCCGTCCTTGAAGACCGCGTACGGGAAGAAGGGCTTGCCCTGCGACTTCAGGATCGAGTACTCGCGGAGGTACCGCTCCTTCTCCTGCTTGTTCATCTAGATCTCTTCCTCGGCGAGCTCGCGGGCCTTCTCGGCCTTCAGCCACGGCGGCGCGGTGGTGCCGAGCTTGGACACGAGGAACAGGTGCGCGCCGATCAGCGCGATGATGAGACCAGGGATCAGCAGCATGTGGATCGCGTAGAAGCGACTGAGCGTCGTACTCGTGAATTCGGCGCCGCCGCGGAGGAAGTCCGCCAGGTACGGGCCGACGATCGGGCCGGAGGCGTTGATGTTCACGCCGACGACCGTGGCCCAGAACGCGCGCTGGTCGAAGGGCAGCAGGTAGCCGGTGAACGACATCGCCATCGTGAGGATGAGCAGCACGACGCCGATGATCCAGTTGAGCTCGCGCGGGTACTTGTACGCGCCGAAGAAGAACGTGCGGCCCATGTGCAGGAACACGAGCACCACCATCACGGTCGAGCCCCACTTGTGCATGCCGCGCACGAACTCGCCGAGGAAGACGTCGTTGATGATGTGGTGCACGGACCCGTAGGCCTGCGTGGTCGACGGGTTGTAGTACATCGCCAGGAACACGCCCGTGACCGCCTGGTTCACGAACGCGAACAGCGTGGCCGAGCCGAGCGTGTAGTACCAGTTGGTGCCCTTCGGGACCTTGCGGAAAAGGAAGGCGCGCAGGAAGGGGCCTCCGCCCGTGCGCTCGTCGAGCCAGCTGAGCGTGGCGATCGGCACCTCGAGCGCCTGCTCCTTGCGCGTATCGCGCTTGGCCTGCTTCTGAGCCTGCTTGAGCGCCTTGGGATCGCCGTTCGCGGCGCCGTTCACCTTCGCGCCGTTGCGCGTGGGCGTCGTGCCGGGACGCGGCGGCTTGCGGCGCAGTCCGGGCGGCGTCGGCAGCTTCATGTGGTGGGCCTCCGCGGGTACAGGTACTGCCACAGGCCGTCGAGGTGGTTCGACGGGTCGCGCGGGTGGAAGCGCTCGAGCTTCGAGTTGAGCGAGAAGCGCTGGCCCACCTGCACGCGGCCGTTGACCACGCGGGTGTAGAAGCGGTCTAGCGGGCGCACCGGCGGGCCGCCGACGACCTTGCCCTGCCTGTCGTACACGCCGCCGTGGCACGGGCAGATGAAGCGCTGGGCCGCCTGCACGTAGCGCACCGGGCAGCCGAGGTGGGCGCAGCGGGTGGAGATCGCGACGTACGGAAGCGGCGTCTTGCCCTTGTCGCTCGGGCTGCGGTCGGCGGCGACGGCCTTGCGCACGTAGATCGTGGTCTTGCCCGCCTCGCCGATGTCGGCCACGAGCGTGATCACCTTCGGCACGTAGGTGACCGGGTTGAAGTCCGCCTCCGGGCCGACGTCCTGCCAGCCCTCCCTGACCGTCTTCTCGAAGATCGGCCCGAGAGCGAACCCGAGCGCGGGCAGAGCGACCGCGGCGGTGGCCACGCCACCAGCGGTGAGAGCCCCCGCCGTGATGAAGCGGCGGCGGGTGACGGTCTCGCCCTCGAAGGCGCCGAGAGTACCTCGGTCCTTGGTGTAGGGAGAGCGCTTTTTCTTGCTGGAATCGGCCACGAAGAGGGGCTACGGATTTAACGCCCGCGGAACTCTACAGTCAACAAAAGTACGGTCGTTACAAGGCTTTGGAGAGGGCTTCTCGGGCCCCTAGACCGCCGTCTCCAGAGAGGATCCGGGTGGTCGCCTGCCAGAGCTCGTCGGCGAGCTCTGGCCGCCCCTGGGCCTGCACGAAGGCGCACAGAGATATCAGGTCTGACAGCTCACGGACTGCATCGATGTCCCCGCCGGCCGACAGACGCTCGAGTCCGAGCGCGTACAGCGAGTCCCCGGCGAGCAGCCTGAGGTCCGGATCCATGCCCCTGAAGGCGCGTGGAGTCTCGTAGTGCAGGAGGTAGCCCTCGTACACGGCCTCGAGCACGAAGGCGCGGTTGGGGCTGAGGCCATTCGAGCCGTTGAAGCGGCCCGGGCCGGGATCCGGCAGCGCATACTCGCGCAGCGCCGGGTCGACCGCCGCGGCGACCTCCGCCAGCATGTTCACGCGGCGATCTCCGCGAACGAGCGCGCCACGGCATCGATCGTGAGCTCGAGTTGCTCCTCCCCGTGCGCGAGCGAGGGGAACCAGGCCTCGTACTGCGACGGCGGCAGGTACACGCCGTGCTCGAGCATCGCGCGGCAGAAGGCGGCGTGAGCGTGCATGTCGCAGGCCTGGACGGTGGCGAGGTCGTGGATCTCGCCGCCGGTGAAGAACAGCGTGAGCAGGCCGGGCGCCCAGGTGACCTTGGCCGGCACGCCGGCGTCGTTCGCGGCGGCCGAGATGCCCTGCGCGAGCGCGCGCGTGGTCTGCTCGAGCTCCAGGTAGGCGCGGTCGTCGAGCAGGCGCAGGGTGGCGAGGCCGGCCGCCACCGCCAGCGGATTGCCCGACAGCGTGCCCGCCTGGTAGACGCTGCCCGCCGGCGCGATCATCTCCATGAACGTGCGCGGGCCGGCGTAGGCGGCCGCCGGCAGGCCGCCGCCGATCACCTTGCCGAGGATGGTGAGGTCGGGCGTCACGCCGGAGCGCTCCTGCGCGCCGCCGCGCGACACGCGGAAGCCGGTGATCACCTCGTCGAACACGAGCAGCGCGCCGGAGGCCGTGGCCGCCTCGCGCAGGAACTCGAGAAAGCCCGAGGCCGGCGGCACGAGCCCCATGTTCGCCGGGAACGGCTCGGCCAGGATCGCGGCCGGCGGGCGCTCGTCGAGTGCGCGCTGGAGCGCGTCGCGGTCGTTCCAGGGGACCACCGTCGTGTCGGCCGCCTGTGCCTTCGTAACCCCCGGGCTGGCGGGGATGCCCTGTGTTGCCAGGCCGGAGCCCGCGTCCGCCAGGAGGCCGTCCACGTGGCCGTGGTAGGCGCCCGCGAACTTGATCACCGGGTCGCGCCCGGTGGCCGCGCGGGCCAGCCGGATGGCGCTCATCGAGGCCTCGGTGCCGGACGAGGTCATCCGGACCATGTCCGCGCCGGGCACGCGCTCCGCCACCTCGGCCGCCAGCTCCACCTCGCCCGCCGTGGGCGCGCCGTAGCTCGTGCCGCGCCGGGCGGCGTCGGTCACGGCGGCGATCACGTCGGGGTGGGCGTGGCCCGCGATCAGCGGCCCCCACGAGCAGACGTAGTCCACGTAGCGGTTGCCGTCGACGTCGAACAGGTAGGGGCCCTCGCCGCGCTCGATGAAGATCGGGTCTCGCCCGATCGAGCGCATGGCTCGAACCGGGGAGTTCACGCCGCCTGGCAGCAGCTCGAGTGCGCGGCGGTAGAGCTCCTCGGAGCGCGTTGCGGTGCGCTCGCCCGCGCTCAGGAGTGCTCAGCCTCCCAGCGGCGGTAGTCGTCGGTGAAGTACAGGAGGCGGATCTTCTTGAACTCCGTGGAGCTGTACAGCGTCGTGCGCTCGCCGATGCCGGTGCGCTGCTCGATCGAGTCGAGGATCGCGTCGCACTCCTCCTTCGAGCGGCCATGCGCCATCGTGAACACCGAGTAGGGCCAGTCCGCGTAGGTCGGCCGCTGGTAACAGTGGGAGATGCCGCGGAAGCTCGCCATCAGCGGGCCGAACTCGAGGATCTGCTCCTCGGGCACGCGCCAGACGCCCATGCCGTTGGCCGAGTAGCCGGCGCGGCGGTGGAAGAGGATCGCCGCCACCCTGCGGAGCGCGCGGCGCTCCTGCATCGACTCGAGGTGCGAGAGCAGGTCCGCCTGCGAGATGCCGAGCTCCACCGCCGCGGGCGCGTACGGCTCGGGCACCACCGGCAGGCTGCCCTGCAGTGTCTTGATCACCGCCACGTCGAGCTCCTCGAGCTCGATCGGCTCGGGCTCGAGGTACTCGCTGTCGGCGGCCGCCTTCTGCAGCGCCTCCGTGCCCTGCTCCATCTCGAGGTCCATGCGGATCTTGAAGAGGCGCAGGGTGGGCAGCTGGCGGATCGACTCGGCGCCGGTCTCGCGCTGGATCACGTCGAGCGTGCCGTCGAGGCCGAGCTTCGAGTCGGGCTCGACGGCGATCGTGAACCACATGTTGAACTCGTGGTTGCGCAGGTAGTTGTGCGAGACACCCGGATGCGAGTTGACGATCTTCGCCGCCCGGTGCGGGTTGTCCGGGTCCACGCTCGCGGCGACGAGCATCGACTTGTAGCCGAGCACCCGGGTGTCGAAGATCGGCGTGACCTGGCGGATGATGCGCTCCTGCAACAGGCGCTCGACGCGTGCCAGCACCTCGTCCTCGGGGACCTCCGCGAGCTTCGCCACCTCCGCGTACGGCCGCGGCGCGAGCGGGAAGCTGCCCTGCATCAGGTTGAGCAGCTTCCTGTCCAGCTCGTCGAGGGGCACGGCGGCGCCGTCACGCCGGCTGCGCGTCTTGGGCTGGAAGTTTCCTGCGCTCACTGAAGCCACTTGGCGACGTCCTTCGCGTGGTAGGTGATGACGATGTCGGCGCCGGCGCGGCGGATGCCGGTCAGCGATTCGAGCACCGCGGCTCGCTCGTCGAGATAGCCGGCCGCCGCGGCCGCCTTCAGCATCGCGTACTCGCCGCTCACGTTATATGCGGCCACGGGAAGCAGCGTCGCCTCCTTCACGCGGCGGATCACGTCGAGGTAGGGCAGCGCGGGCTTGACCATCACCACGTCCGCGCCCTCCTCCACGTCGAGCAGCGCCTCGCGCACCGCCTCGTCGGAGTTGGCGGGATCCATCTGGTAGGAGCGGCGGTCGCCGAACGCCGGCGTGGACTCCGCCGCCTCGCGGAACGGCCCGTAGAACGCGGAGGCGAACTTGGCGCTGTAGGCGATGATCGGCGTCTCCGAGTGGCCCTCGGCGTCGAGCTGCGCGCGCAGCGCGCCCACGCGGCCGTCCATCATGTCGCTCGGCGCGACGATGTCGGCGCCGGCGTTCGCGTGCGAGATGGCCGTCTTGGCCAGCAGCTCGAGGCTCATGTCGTTGTCGACCTGGCCGTCCGCCCGCACCACGCCGCAGTGGCCGTGCGAGGTGTACTCGCATAGGCACACGTCGGTGATGACCACGAGCTCCGGATGTGCCTCCTTGATGGCACGCACCGTCAGCTGCACGACGCCCTCGTCGTCATACGCGCCCGATCCCTGCTCGTCCTTGTCGGCCGGAATGCCGAACAGCAGCACCGACGGGATGCCGAGCGCGTGCGCCTCGCCGGCCTCCTCCACCGCATGCGAGATCGAGAGCCGCTCGATGCCCGGCATCGCCTCGATCGGCGTGCGGCTGTCCGTGCCGAGCTCCACGAACATCGGGTAGACCAGGTGTTTCGGCGAGAGCTCGGTCTCGCGCACCATGTCGCGCAGCACGCCCGTCTTGCGCAGCCGGCGCAGTCGCGTGGCGGGGAAGGCCATGCCGTCAGTCTAGGACTCGATCGGCCTCCTCGACGGCAGCGAGCAGCAGTTCGATCGCCGCGTCGTCTGTGGCCGGGGCGGTGACGACGATGCGCAGGAACCGCTCCCCGCCTATCTCCGCGGAGCTCAGGTGGAACCGGCCCTCCTCGATCAGCCGCTCGCGTATCGCCACCTGGCGGTCAGCGTCGTGACCGAAGCGGAAGCAGAGGATGTTGCTCTCCGGCACGTACGGACACTCGAACCCGGGGCGCCGCTCGATCAGCTCGTGGAAGCGCAGCGCCTTGTCGTAGCAGTCGGCCACGTATGCGCCGAGGCCCTGCTCGCCTCGCCACGCGAGGTTGAGGAAGAGCTTCAACCCGAGTCCCGCCTTGGTGCACTCCACGCTGCGCTCGATCAGGTCGATGCCGCCCGTGTGCTCGTCGCCGTAGAAGAGGTAGCTGGCCTTCTGGTGGAAGGCGCCCGCGAGGTCGTCGCCGTGGCGCATCAGCACGGCGGCGACGAGGCTCGAGGTGCGCAGCATCTTGTGGGCGTCCCAGATGAGCGAGTCGGCACGCTCGACGCCTTCGAGCAGGTGCCGGTGGGCGGGCGACAGCAGCGCGGAGGCGCCGTGCGCGGCGTCCACGTGCAGCCAGATGCCGTGCTCCTCGCAGAAGTCCGCGATGCCGGTGAGGTCGTCGTGCAGCCCGGTGGCGGTGGCGCACGAGGCGGCCACGAGCGCCATCGGGCGCCGGCCGGCGGCGCGGGCGCGTTCGAGTGCGTCGGGCAGGCGGTCGACGCGGATGCGCTCGAGCTCGTCCACCTCCAGCTCGATCAGCGCCTGCTCGCCGAGGCCGAGGATGGCCACGGCGCGGCGCACCGAGTAGTGCACCGACGGCGGCGCCAGCACGGCGAGGTCCGACGGCGTGCCCTGCTCCCACGCGTCGGGCGCGCTCCGGGCCCGCGCGGCGAGCAGCGCCGTGAGGTTGGCGAGCGACCCACCGTGGGTGAGCACGCCGGCGCTCTCGGCGGGCGACCAGCCCGCCTTCTCGAGCATCCACTCGATCGCGATCACCTCGGTGGTGGCCCCGGCCGCCCCCATCTCGTAGATCGCCCCGGGGTTGTTGATCGTCCCGTGGATGAGGTCGGCGAGCGCGGCGGGCACGTCCGGGGAGGCGACCTGGTGGGCGAGCGAGCCGGGGTGATGGAGGCGGGTGGTGCGCTCGAGGTAGGCGTCGAGGAAGGCGGCGAAGCGCTCGCCGTCCATGCCGCCCCCGCGGATCAGCGCGCGCTGGTCGAGCGTGGCCGCGATCTCCTCGATCGGCGGCTG
>DASXCV010000344.1:0-8611 GCA_036491015.1 Thermoleophilaceae bacterium
CTCGAGGACCTGGGGATGATTCCCGTGGAGGCGCAGGCCTGCGGCACGCCCGTGGTGGGGCTCGACGAGGGCGGCACGCGCGACACCGTGGTGCACGGCACCACCGGCCTGCGGGTGAAGGAACAGACCGTCGACGCGTTCACCGAGGCCATCCAGGCGATCGCGTCGGAGCCGCCCGACCCGGTGGCCTGCCGCGAGCACGCCGAGTCCTTCTCCCGGCCGCGCTTCATCCAGCGGGTCAAGGACTGGATACGTGTCTAGCCGATTGGCCGTTTCCGGATAGTTGGGTTACCCTCGGACTTCGATGCCGTCGAGGGAGGACATTTCGCGCGAGGATTTTGCGCTGGACGTTCGGCGGGAGATGAACCGTTCCGTGGACGTGTACGGCCATCACCCTGGCAGCGAGTACACGCCCGCCGCGTTCCGCCACTACGTGCGCCGCACGGCGCTCCTGGGCGAGCTGTCGCGGCTCAAGTTCGGCTCGATGCTGGATGTGGGCTGCGCCGAGGGCTTCTTCATGAACGCGGTCCGGGAGCGCTTCGGAACCGAGACCTGGGGCGTCGACATCTCCGACTCGGCGGTCCGCAAGGCGCGTGAGAACTTCGGCTTCAACGTGGCCGCCGCCGACGCCACCAACCTGCCCTTCCCGGACGACTGCTTCGACGTCGTGCTCTCTACGGAGACGATCGAGCACGTGCTCGACCCGGACAAGATGGTCGCCGAGATGAAGCGCGTGGCCCGCCGCTACGTGATCGTCACGACCCCGGTCAGCCAGACCTCGCACGAGCACGAGCCCGACTACGACCTGAAGGAAGAGGGCCACGTCAACGACTTCGACGCGCCGACCGTCCGTGCGCTGTTCGGGAGCGACGCGAAGCTCGGAAGCTTCCGCTGCAACTCCACGTTCGCGCTCGTGAAGGCGTTCGGGCGCTACCTGCCGGCCGGTTTCCGCGACATCTTCTACAAGCTCGACTACTACACCGCCAGGTACCTGGGCGCCCCGCACCGCTCGTTCAAGCCGCTCCGCAACCGCGACTGGCTGGTCGTGGCCCCCACCAGCGCCGCCGAGGAGCGCACTCCCGAGTGGCGCTGCCCGTCCTGCGGCGGCCTAGTGACCGAGGAGCCGGACAATGGCTTCAAGTGCGAGAACGGCCACTCGTACGGCGCCGTCACGCCAGGCGTGCCGGACTTCGCGGTCAGCGTTACCGCTTAGGCAGCCGGCGTGACGCGGTAAGCGTCGAACACCGACTCGATGTTGCGCAGGCGCTGGATGCAGTTCTTGAGCGCCTGCGTGTCTCCCACCTCGACCACGAACCGGTTCTTCACCATCGGGTGGTCCACGATGCAGCGCGCCTCCAGGATGTTGATGCCGCTCTCGGCGAAGGTGCGCGAGAGGTCCTCCAGCAGCCGGTGGCGGTCCCAGCCGTCCACCTCGAGCTCGACCCGGAACGACGTGGCTCCGGTGCCCTCCCAGGCCACCTTGGTGAAGCGCTCGGGGCTCTTCATCAGGGCGCGGGCGTTCGGACAGTGCTCGTGGTGGATCGTGATGCCGCGGCCGAGCGAGATGTAGCCGACGATCGGGTCCCCCGGCACTGGCCGGCAGCACTTGGCGAGCCGTAGCGGCACGTCGTCGATGCCCTCGACCTTGATCCCGTAGCTCGACGAGGCGGCGGTGGGCTTCGGCTTCTCGCGCTTCGAGAGCAGCTCGTCGGCGGGGCCCTCCTGCTCGACGGCGGCCTCGCCCTGCTTGAGCCGCTGGATCAGCTTGTTGGTGACGACCTTGGCCGAGATCTTCGACTGGCCCAGTGCGATGTAGAACTCGTCGCCCTTCTTGAAGCCCATCTCGCGGATCACGTCCGCGAGGAGCGGCGAGCCGGCCATCTTCTGCGCCGGGAGGCCGGCGCGCTTGAGGTTCTCCTGCAGCATGTCGCGGCCGGAGCGCTCGGAATCCTCGCGGCGCTCGCGCTTGAACCAGGCGCGGATCTTCGACTGCGCGCGGGCGGTCTTCGCCAGCGACAGCCAGTCGCGCGACGGGCCGCGCTCCTGCTTCGAGGTGAGCACCTCGCAGATGTCGCCCGACTGCAGCTCGTAGTGCAGCGGGACGATCTTGCCATTCACCTTGGCGCCCACGCAGCGGTGGCCGACGTCGGTGTGCACGGCGTAGGCGAAGTCGAGCGGCGTGGCGCCCGCGGCGAGCGACTTGACCTCTCCCTTCGGCGTGAAGACGAACACCTCGTCCTCGAACAGGTCGACCTTCAGGCCCTCCACGAACTCCTGCGGGTCCTTCAGCTCGCGCTGCCAGTCGAGCAGGTGCTTGAGCCACTCGACCTTGTCGGTGGCCCCGTGCGCCCCCGCGGCCTTGTCGTCGGCCTGCCGGTAGCCGCCGTCCTTGTAGATCCAGTGCGCCGCGATTCCGTACTCGGCGGTGTCGTGCATCTCGCTCGTGCGGATCTGGATCTCGAGCGGCCGCCCCTCGGGCCCGATCACGGTCGTGTGGAGCGCCTGGTACATGTTGAACTTGGGCATCGCCACGAAGTCCTTGAAGCGCCCGGGCAGCGGCTTCCAGAGCGAGTGGATCACGCCGATCGCGCCGTAGCAGTCTTTCACCGAGCCCACGAGCACGCGCATGGCGGTGAGGTCGTAGATCTCGTTGAACTCGCGCCCCTTCTTCGTCATCTTCGAGTAGATCGAGTAGAAGTGCTTGGCGCGGCCGGAGATCTCCGAGCCGATGCCCACGGCCTCGAGCTCCTTACCGAGGTACTGGCCGGCGCGGGCCACGTAGCCCTCGCGCTCCTCGCGCTGCTGGCTCACCAGCGCCTTGATCTCCTTGTACTTGCGCGGGTGGAGCGTGGCGAAGGCGAGGTCCTCGAGCTCCCACTTGATCGCGTGGATGCCGAGGCGGTGCGCGAGCGGCGCGAAGATCTCGAGCGTCTCCTTGGCCTTCTCCTGCTGCTTCTGCTTGGGCATCGGCCCGAGCGTGCGCATGTTGTGGAGGCGGTCGGCGAGCTTGATGAGGATGACCCGCACGTCGGCGGACATCGCGACGATCATCTTGCGGTAGTTCTCGGCCTGGCGCTCGTCGCGGCTCTGGAAGGTGATGCCGGTGAGCTTGGTCACGCCGTCCACGAGCGTGGCGATCTCCTCGCCGAACGCCTCGCGCACCTCGTCCAGCGAGGCGCTCGTGTCCTCCACCGTGTCGTGCAGGAGCGCGGCGCAGAGCGTCTCGGTGTCGAGCCGCATGCCCGCGCAGATCTTCGCGACGCCGACCGGGTGGATGATGAAGTCCTCGCCGGAGCGCCGCAGCTGGTCCGCATGGTGCTCGCAGGCGAACAGGAAGGCGCGCTCGACGGCGTCGCGGTCGATCTCGAGCGCGGCGTCGGCGGAGTGCTCCTCGATCACCGCGAGCAGGTCGCCGAGGAGGCCGCGCTCGAAGTCGGTGATGTCCGCGGTGACCGCCGAGGGCGCGTGCGGGCGGGCGGTGTCGATCTGCTTGTGCTCGAAGCTCACCTCGTCAGGCGGCGCCACCGTCGCGGCGGCTGCGGGGGCCTTGCTGCGCTCCCGCGTGGAGCCGTTGGTCGACGCCTTCGCGCGCGTGGCGCGCGGCTTCGCCGGCCGCTTGGCGCCGTCCTTTGCGGCAGCGCCGGACTTTGGTGCGGCCTTACGCCGCTGAGCGGCGCTCGGCTGCGCTGGGGACTTCGACGGCTTTGCCATCCTCCAGCGAGTTTAGAGCCGGGAGGGCACGGATAAATCTCTCGCCCATATGAGGTACGACCACGGCTACCAGGTGGAGCGGCGTCCGCTTGAGCGACGCATGCCGCCGTGGAAGGCGCGAGCCGCGTGATGCATCCGGCGACCGCACTCGCGCGGACCCGCGACCGCCCTCGCGGAAGCGGGAATCACGGACCGTGCCTTGGCCACGCGCGCCAGGCGATGTTGGTCGTAACCCACTCCGAGCAGAGCACAGAGAAGGACAGACGCCGGAATACCAACGAGCCACACAGCTAGGAGGACCAGCCAGAGGGTCATGCGCTCCCCGTTATCGCGTATCGCGAGCTATACCGGATGCTGCACCAGCCACAAGACGCTGCCCTTGTATCTTCCCGCACTCTCCGGCGGAATCCTGCCAGACAAACGCGTTAGACGGCCCCACCAGCGAACTTTCACGCGATTTGCGGGGGATGAATCCGGCCGCGCGTGCGTCTGTCCCTATGCGGACAGTCTCCGCAAGTTCACAATCCGGGACTGGACAGGCAGCCGGTTCTGGGTTACTTCTATAGCTAGCGCATCTTGGACTCCCCGCTCGCGCCCCGGTTGGCCCCGGATGCCGTTCCACTCACACGTTGGAAAGGAGATCCAGCTTCCACGAAGCGCCGTGCCCCCCGGCGAGTCGCTGATAGCAGTGAGAACCCACCTTCCGGTCCGATCGTGGCCAAGATGGGTTATCGCGAAGAGTTTCCCCGTGCAGCCCCATAGACCCCGTCCCCCCGCCCCCGGTACGACTCCCCCTCGGCTCAATAAGCGCGAGCAGATGGTCGATGTTGTTCCGGATGGCCCCACCGGAAGCAGCGCCTGATCATATGCCCCCGTATGAGCCTCTCACTCAGGATGGCCCCGCCATCGGTAACCGTGAGGCCGAACTGCATCCGCATCTCTCGACGTTGCGGGTCCGGTCCGCTCCCACGATCGACTTCGAGCGCCCGCGCTATCGCCAAACGCGCCTCAGCCGGGCTCTAGCCGCCTGCGGCACATCAAGGCCGGCGATCGCCGGCATCGACACCTCGATGATGTTCCTGGCCGTGGCGTCCGCCGCGGCGGTCTCCGCCAGCGCCGACGCGCAGCCCGCGCCCCGCTGGGTGCTCGCCCTCTTCCCGCTGCTGGTCCTGCTGCAGCTGTCGCTGCGCGGCAGCTACGGACCGCGGCTGCTCATGCCGGTGCTCGACGGCATCCGGCTGATGATCACCGCCGCGTCGATGACCGCGATCCTGATCATCGCGCTCCAGTCGGTGATCGGCGAGCCCGACATCAACAGCCCGGTGCTCCGCCTGTGGATCTTCACCGCCGTCTTCCTGGTCGTCGGCCGGGTGGTCGTGAACCGCATCCAGTACTGGACCCGCGTCCGCGGCCGGATGGCTATACCCACGCTGATCCTCGGCGCCGGCGTCGTCGGCCGCCAGGTCGCGCGCCGGCTGCTCAGCCGCCCCGAGTACGGCCTCGCACCGGTCGGCTTCGTGGACTCCGACCCGCCCGCGCTCCAGACCGCCCACCGGCCCGTTCCCGTGCTGGGTGGGTTCGAGGAGGCCGAGGAGCTGATCGACGAGACCGGCGCAGGTCACGTGATCCTCGCGTTCTCCTCCTTCCCCGACAGCTCGATGCTGCCGGTGATCCGGGCCTGCGACCGGCGCGGCATCCGCGTGTCGCTTGTGCCGCGCCTGTTTGAGTCGGTGAACGACCGCCTGATGCTCGAGCACCTGGGCGGCATCCCGGTGCTGTCTTTGCGCCCGGTTGACCCGAAGGGCTGGCAGTTCACGCTCAAGCACGCGTTCGACCGCGTGGCGGCCTCGCTGCTGCTCCTGTTCCTCCTGCCCGTCCTGCTCACGGTGGCGCTCCTGATCACCCTCAGCTCGCCCGGCGCGGTGCTGTTCCGCCAGCGCCGCGTGGGCCGCGACGGCCAGGACTTCGAGCTGCTCAAGTTCCGCTCCATGACCATGCGTCCCGCCGACGAGGAGTTCGTTCCGACCAACGGCTGCGCGCCCGGCGGCGTGGAGGGCGGCGACCGGCGCACGCTCATCGGCCGGCTGATCCGGCGCCTGTCGATCGACGAGCTGCCGCAACTGATCAACGTGATGAAGGGCGAGATGAGCCTGATCGGCCCGCGTCCCGAGCGGCCCGAGTACGTCGAGCTGTTCCGCAACGATCACGACCGCTACGGCGAGCGCCATCGCGTCAAGTCGGGTATCACCGGCTGGGCCCAGGTGCACGGCCTGCGCGGGCAGACTTCGCTCGCCGACCGCATCGAGTGGGACAACTTCTACATCGAGAACTGGTCGATCTGGCTCGACGTGAAGATCCTGATCATGACCGCGGCCGCGGTCTTCCGCGGCGACTAGCCCGCCGCGTCGCGCAACTCGACCAGCCCGCCGAGCACGCCCACGTAGGCGGTGCCGTCCGGTCCCAGCGTGACGGGGGCGTAGTTGTTGTTGAAGCCGAGTCCCTCGCCCGCGAGGCGCTTGTAGACGGTGTGGCCGTCGCGGAAGTCGAGCGCCGTGAAGTACCAGGCGTCCTTGCCGTCTGAGCGCTGGTCCTTCGTGTACGTGTAGACGAGCCCGGCCCCCAGGGATACCTTCGGCACCACCGAGGGCGCACGCTCGTTGCTCTGCCAGACGCTGTGGCAGCCGGTGCCGTTCTGGTCGATGTCCACGCGCTCGAGACCCGGGGCGGTGCTGCCGCCGTTCTCAGTGGCGAGCGGGCTGCTGTAGCCGTAGTTGTTCTCGACCACGAGTGAGTTGCCGGCGGCTACGAGCGACTGGTCGGTGTCGCTCTGGCCCTTCCGGAAGACGGGCTGCGCGCACACAGGGCCGCCGCTTGCGCGCTTGTACACGACGGCGTCGATCGGATCCGCGTTGTCCGTGATCGCCACGTAGCGGCCGGTGATCGTGGGCGTGGTGCCCGAGCCGACCTCGGTCTGGCCGGGCTTGGAGGTGCCGTCGTTGGCGTACGGCGAGCGCCAGGTGACGATGGGGGCGCCGGTGCTGCCCACCGCGAAGCGGTAGAGCGCGGCATCGGTGACCACGTAGACGCCACCCGTCTCGTCGGTGGCGAACGAGTTGCCGATCGTCTCCCCGGTGTCGAGCGAGCGCACTGCGCCGGTCGACGGGTTCACGTAGCCGACGACGCCCTTCGCCGACACGAACCAGATCCGCCCGGACCAGTCCGGCAGCGCGGACTCGATCTTGTCGCCGACCGGCACCGCGGAGCTGATGTCGTAGTCGTGGACGAGGCTGAAGCCCGTGGCGCTCTCCCCCACCACCCAGATGTGGCCCGTGGTGGTCGGGATCACGGCGCGGCCCTGGTTGTCGAGATAGAAGTAGCCGCCGCCCGAGAAGTCGGTGAACGGGCTGCCGCCGCTCGGGATCCGTGGCGGGAGCGGGAAGACGGCAAGCGTGTCGAGCGTACGCGGGTCGAGCAGCTGGAGCTGCGGCCCGTCGAGGCCAACGCAGACGGTGACGATGCGTCCCTGCGCGTCGAACGCGGTCGAGGCGCACTCGCGGCCGAGCAGCGTCGAGGTGCGCGTGATGCCGTGGCCGAGCGGACCAGACTGCTCGTAGCTGTCGGTCATGTACGCGTCGTCGTGGAGGTTGCTCCGGCCGTTCGGCGCCATGAACGGGTTCTGCGGCACCGTGGTGCCCTTCACCGGGTGCGGCGTGGCCGGCGAGCCGATGAAGGCGGGCAGCGTGGCTGCGTCCGGCCCCTCGGGGATCGGCACTGCGGCCGTGGCGGCGGGTGCGGCGAGCGCGCAGCACGAAGCCGCCAGCGCAAGCGCCAGCTTGAGAACGGTCCCCTGTCCGATCGGCCTGCCCATCCCCTGCGACGGCCGATCTTGTCAGGACCAGCAGCCGCCCGCGCCGGGTGTCTTCGAATCCGCACGGAAAACGTGCGTATTTGAAGACACCTGGCGCCTGGGCGCTAGGCCGCCACGCGGCGACGCGCCGGCATGGCGGTGGCCAAATACGCTCGCGCGACGCCTAAGTGCTGCTGGCAACGCCGGAAGGTGGGCGCCGCCTCGAGGTCGGCGCGGACGCCGGAGACGAGGGCGCACGAGCGCTCGGAGTACGTGGCCAGGCCCAGCTCCTGCAGCACCCGCAGGAGCCGTGCGCACAGCGCGGGCGAGCGCGGATAGCGGCCATCGCCGGCCAGTAGCTCATGCAATGCCTCACCGGAGACGCCCGAGGCATCCCGCAGCGCGCGGTAGACAGCGGTGAGCGGCGGCCGCAGATCCAGCTCCGCCTGCGCCAGCGCAAGTGCAAACGCCACCTCTCCCTCGCCCCAGGCGAGATGCGCGAAACCGGCTCCCGGGAGCGCGCCGAGCAGGTCCTCCCCAGCCGTAGCAAGCGGCGGGTCAAGGGCCACGACATTGGCAAACGGCTCCGCCAGAAAAGGCTCCGCCCCCAGCGCGGCCCAGGACACGAGCGGAGCCACCTGCCGGCCGAGCACGCGGCCCAGAGCCTCGCGCCGGCGCGCGACGTCGGCACACACGATCAGCACCGGCTCGCCGCTCGACGCGAGCTGCGAAGCCACGCCGGCGAAGCCCTCGCCGCGGCGGTCGCGCAGCTCGCGCGCCCCACCCGCGGGTAGCGGGGCCGGCTCCGCCTCGCCGGCCAGTCTGGCCTCGAGCTCGTCCCAGAAGTTGCACTGCTCGCCCACGAGCTCCGGCTCGCCCGGCTCGACGGCGCACAGCGCCCGCAGCACCACGCGCGGCTCGACCGTGCCGTTCCAGCGGTTCAGCTCGAGCCGCAGCGCGACGTCGAGCGGCTCGTCGCCGCAGCCCGCGATGCTCCCGGCGGCCGTGCGGAATGCCACCCCGCGGGCGCGGGCGCCGCCGCTCGAGAGCGTG
>DASXCV010000345.1:0-3909 GCA_036491015.1 Thermoleophilaceae bacterium
AACGCCTGGTAGCGCTTCACGTCGCGCTCGGCGCGGCGCTTCTCCTCCGAGCCGCCCTCGGCCTCGGAGAGCGCCTGCTTGGCGTTCTCTAGCTGCGACTCGAGGGTGGAGTGGTCGAGCGAATCGGGGTCGACCGCGTCCTCCACGAGCAGCAGCGCGCTGTTGTCCACCACCTGCATGTAGCCCTCGCCCTGGGCGAAGCGCACGATCTCGGAGTCCGACTTGTAGAGCCGCAGCTCGGTGGGCTCGAGGATCGCCATCAGCGGCGCGTGGTTGGCGAGGATGCCGATCGAGCCCACGCCGGTGCGCGTGGACACCATCTCGACCTCGCCCTCGAAGACCTTGCCCTCAGGCGTGAGGACCTCGACCGGGAACTTGTTCCGCGCCAACTACTGCTCCTCGGAGGACTCGTCCGGCGTGGTCTCGGCAGCCGGCTGCTCCTGGGTCTCGGCCTCCGCGGCCGGCTGCTCCTCGTCCCCGCCGTTCTCGTCCTTGGTCTCCTCGGCGTCCGAGGAGGACGGCCGCGGCCGCGAGCGGCTGCTGCCACGCCCGGCCTCCACGACCTCGTCGATCGCGCCCTTCATGTAGAACGCGCCCTCGGGCAGCTCGTCGTGCTTGCCCTCGATCACCTCGGCGAACGAGCGCACGGTGTCCTCGATCGGGACGTACTTGCCGCCCGTACCGGTGAACGCCTCGGCCACGAAGAACGGCTGCGACAGGAAGCGCTCGATCTTGCGCGCGCGCTGCACCGTGAGCTTGTCCTCGTCCGAGAGCTCGTCGATACCGAGAATCGCGATGATGTCCTGGAGCTCCTTGTACCGCTGGAGGATCTCCTGCACCTGGGTCGCGACCCGGTAGTGCTGCTCGCCCACGATGTCCGGCTTGAGGATCGTCGAGGTCGAGTCGAGTGGGTCGACGGCGGGGTAGATGCCCTTCTCCGAGATCGACCGTGACAGCGTCGTGGTCGCGTTGAGGTGCGCGAACACCGACGCCGGCGCCGGGTCGGTGAGGTCGTCGGCAGGCACGTAGATCGCCTGCACCGACGTGACCGACCCCTGGCGGGTCGAGGTGATCCGCTCCTGGAGCTGACCCATCTCGGTCTCGAGCGTTGGCTGATAGCCCACCTGCGAAGGCATCCGGCCGAGCAGCGCCGACACCTCCGAGCCCGCCTGCACGAAGCGGAAGATGTTGTCGATGAACAGCAGCACGTCCTGACCCTGCTCGCGGAAGTACTCCGCCATCGTCAGCCCGGACAGCGCGACGCGCATGCGGGCGCCCGGCGGCTCGTTCATCTGGCCGAACACGAGCATGGTCTTGTCGATCACGCCGGACTCGGTCATCTCGTTCCAGAGGTCGTTGCCCTCGCGCGAGCGCTCGCCGACGCCGCAGAACGCGGACAGTCCGCTGTGCTCGCGGGCGAGGTTGGCGATCAGCTCCTGGATCAGCACGGTCTTGCCCACGCCGGCGCCGCCGAAGAGGCCGACCTTGCCGCCGCGCGCGTACGGCGCGAGCAGGTCGATCACCTTGATGCCGGTCTCGAAGATCTCGCGCGTCGGCGTGAGGTCCTCCACCTCGGGCGCGGGCCGGTGGATCGGCCAGCGCTCCTTGGTCACGACCGGGTCGCCCTCGTCGATCGTCTCGCCGAGCAGGTTGAACAGGCGACCGAGCGTCTCCTCGCCCACGGGCACTGTGATCGGGCCGCCCGTGTCGCGCACCTCGGTGCCGCGGGAGAGGCCGTCGGTGGCGTCCATCGCCACGGCGCGCACGCGGTCGTCGCCGAGGTGCTGCTGCACCTCGCACACGAGCGTGTGGGTCTCGCCGTCGGCCTCCTGCGAGGCCATCTCGATCTCGAGCGCGTTGTAGATCTCGGGCAGCTCGTTGTCGGGGAACACGGCCTCGATGACCACGCCCGCGACCTCCTCCACGCGGCCGGTGGCGCCGCTCTGGCCGGTGTCGCCGTTGCGGGAGTCGCCGGCCGTCTGCTGATCCTGCGTCTCGGTGCTGCTGCTGGTGCTGGATTCCACGCTCTCTCTACTCCTGTTCAGCGAAGCCCTTCGGCTCCGGCGACGACTTCCATGATTTCCTGGGTGATCTCCGCCTGGCGCTGTCGGTTCATCTCGAGGGTGAGATCATCGATCAGCTCAGACGCGTTCTCAGACGCGTTGCGCATGGCGGTCATTCGGGCGCCGTGCTCGGACGCTGTGGACTCGAGCAGGGCCCTGTAGATCGATATCTCGACGTAGTCGGGGACAAGGCGCGCGAGGATCTCCTCGGGCTCGGGCTCGTAGAGCCACAGCGCGCGAGCGTGCGGAGTATCTCCGCCATCTGCACTTTCGCTCGCCGCGCTCTCTTCGGCCTCCTCTTCCTCGCCGAGGATGTCGGCCTGTTGAAGCGGAAGCAGGGTCTCGTGGCTGATGGTCTGCGTCACCGGCGAGATGTAGTGGTTGTAGATGATCTCGAGCCGGTCGATGTGTCCGTCCACATAGGCGGTGGTCACGTCGCCGGCGATGTTGCGGGCGTCCGCGTAGGAGGGGCGGTCGGTGAAGCCGGTGTAGGAGCCGGACACCTGGCGGCCGCGGAACTCGAGCGTGGACAGGCCGCGCCGCCCCGACGCGTACCAGGCCACCTCCGTGCCCTCGCCCTCGATCTCGCGCGCGCGGTTGTTGCCCGCGCGGTTGATCTGGGAGTTGAAGGCGCCGGCCAACCCGCGGTCGCTCGTGATCAGCAGAAGGCCGACGTGGTTCACCTGCTCGCGCTCCTCGAGCACGGGCATGTTGGGCACGTTCTGAGCCGCCTCGGACGCGCGCCGGGTCATCTTGCGGATGCCCTCGGCGTACGGCCGCAGCTCCTCGATCCGCTGCTCGGCACGGCGAAGCCGCGCGGCGGAGACCATCTCCATCGCGCGGGTGATCTTCTGGATGTTCTTGACCGAACCGATGCGGCCTTTGATGTCTTTTTGAGTAGCCAAATCCGTTGACCGTTGACCGTTGACCGTTATGCGGTCGCCGGCTCCTCCTCCTGCTCCTCTTCCTTCTCGCCCGCCTCGCGCACGCGGTCGGACTCGCCCTCCTCGAGCGGCTGTCCTTCTTCGTCGAAGTCGGGGCCGAAGTCGTCGAGTGCCTGGGCGATCGCGTCGCCGAGCGCGTTCTCGATGTCGTCGTCCCAGTTGCCCTCGGCGATCTTCTGCATCAGCTCGTCCTGCTCCGCGTGCAGGTGGGCGAGCATGTCCGAGTGGAACTCGGGGATGCGCTCGACCTTGATGCGGTCGAGGTAGCCGCCCGTGCCCGAGTAGACGGCCGCCACCTCGTCGGACATCTCCCACGGCTTGAGCTCGTCCTGGTTGAGCATCTGCACGAGCCGCTCGCCGCGCGATAGGGCGGCCTGCGTCTCGGGGTCGAGATCCGAGCCGAACTGCGCGAAGGCCTCGAGGTCGCGGTACTGCGACAGCTCGAGGCGCAGCTTGCCGGCCACGCGCTTCATCGGCTTGGTCTGGGCGTTGCCGCCCACGCGCGACACCGAGATGCCCACGTTGATCGCCGGCCGGACGCCCGAGCGGAACAGGTCGCCCTCCAGGTAGATCTGGCCGTCGGTGATCGAGATGACGTTGGTGGGGATGTAGGCCGACACGTCGCCCGCCTGCGTCTCGATGATCGGGAGCGCGGTGAGCGAGCCGCCCTGCAGCTCGTCGTTCAGCTTCACCGCGCGCTCGAGCAGGCGCGAGTGCAGGTAGAAGACGTCGCCCGGGTAGGCCTCGCGGCCCGGCGGCCGGCGCAGCAGCAGCGACATCTGGCGGTACGCGTAGGCGTGCTTCGTCAGGTCGTCGTAGACGCAGAGCGCGTGCCTGCCGTTGTAGAGGAAGTGCTCGCCCATCGCACAGCCCGCGTACGGCGCCATGTACTTGATCGGCGC
>DASXCV010000346.1:0-5427 GCA_036491015.1 Thermoleophilaceae bacterium
CCCACGGAGGCAGGCCATGTTAAAAGCCTCCGGCTCGCCGCAACTTTCCCCCGACCCACCGTCTAGAACCTCAATGCTCAAGAAGCTGCTCATAACACTTGCCACAAGTTCCCTCCTGATCGGCGCCGTAGCCGCGGCCCCGGCCCATGCCTCGAGGAACCAGCAATCGATCTTCGAGGACGACACCGCGCTGCTCTTCTCCGGAGACGGCCAGCGCCAGCAGTCGCTCGACGAGATGAAGTCGCTCGGCGCCAACTCGATCCGCACCCTGGTGCAGTGGAGCCGGATCGCTCCGGACACGAACGCCTCGAAGAAGCCGGCTGGCTTCGATGCCACCAATCCCGACGCGTACCCGCCCGGCGTGTTCGCGCCGTGGGACTCCCTGGTGCAGGAGGCACAGTCGCGTGGGCTCAAGGTGATCATGTCGCCGGTGCTGGCCCCGACGTGGGCCGACACCTGCAAGGGCAACTCACACCGCTGCAAGCCGAGCCCCAAGGAGTTCGGCCAGTTCATCACGGCCCTCGGCAAGCGTTACCCGACCGTGCACAGCTGGTCGATCTGGAACGAGCCGAACATCAGCGCCTGGCTCTACCCGCAGCAGCAGCGCGTGCACGGCCACAACATCCCGACGGCAGCGATCGTCTACCGCAACCTGTTCAACGCGGCCACCACCGCGCTGAAGGCGGAGCCGGCGCACGCGCATGACCAGTTCCTCTTGGGCGAGACTGCTCCGCTCGGCCGCACCTCGGGCAGCCTCGGGAAGCGCTTCCTGAGTCCGACCTCCTTCTACCAGGGCGTGTTCTGCCTCGACTCGCGCGGCCACAAACTGCGCGGCCGGATCGCCAAGGACGAGGGCTGCACGCACTACAAGAAGCTGGCTGCGACGGGCATCGCCCATCACCCCTACAACCGCGGTGGCAGCCAGCCGCCGCTGCGCAAGCCCACGGGGCCGGGCGAGATCACGATCGCGAACCTGAGCCAGCTGAGCCGCGTGATCAACCAGGGGTCGCACAACCACCGCATCCGCGGCGGCCTGAAGTTCTTCTTCACGGAGTTCGGCTTCCAGTCGAACCCGCCGGATCGGACCTTTGGCGTGTCGCTTGCGCGACAGGCGCGCTACATCAACCAGTCGGACTACATCGCCTACCACAACAGCCGCGTGTCCTCGGTGGCGCAGTACGAGTTGTTCGACGACTCCGATCCGGACAGCTTCAACACCGGCCTGCGCCGCACGAGCGGCAAGGCCAAGCCGGCGCTCAACGCCTACCGGCTGCCGATCTGGGTGATCAAGACCCACTCCGGCGTGAGCGTGTGGGGCCAGGTGCGCCCCGCCGGCGGTACGCCGCAGACGGTCCAGATCCAGAACGGCAACAAGAAGTTCAAGACGGTGAAGACCGTCCGCACCGCGGGCAGCGGCTACTTCACCGCGCGCATCGGCCGCAAGGCGGGCGCGAAGTGGAAGCTGCTCTGGAAGGCGCCGGACGGCACGACGTTCGCGAGTCGCGTCGCCGGCATAGGTACCTGACCTGAGTCTCCGAGGGGCCGTCCGCGAGGGCGGCCCCTCATGCATCTAGCATCCGCGCGCATGCTGCGGCGAGCTGCGCCCTGGCTTCTCTTCGCCCTCGGCTCGGTCGGGCTGCTCGTAGCGCTGGCTTTCTGGCAGCGCAACGGCTACTGGGAGTACTCGGACGGCGTCTACGCGGCGAGCGCGCGCGAGCTGATCCACGGGCGCGACCTCTACGGCCAGATGGCCGGCGCACAGCCGCCGCTCGTCTATCTCGTGGGCGCGCTGCTGCTGGCGATCCACGACGGGCTGGCGAGCATCCGCGCCGGGATGGCGCTGTTCGACCTGGTCACCGCCGCGCTGGTGGTGGTCGCGGTGTGGCGGCTCACGGCGCGGCGCTGGCTGGCCGCGGGCAGCGGCCTCGTGGCGCTCTTCCTGCCGTGGTCACTCCACGAGCACGCGCAGCTCACGCCGGAGACGCTGGGCGCGCCGCTCATCCTCGGCAGCGCGCTGCTCGCGGCGCGGGCGCCGCGAGCAGCGCTCGCCGGAGCCCTCGGGGCCGTGGCGATCGCCTGCAAGCTCGCGTTCGGGTTGCCGGCGCTGCTGGTGGTTCTGGCCGCCGCGGCGCCGCGGCGGGCGCTGGCCTGGCTCGTGGCGTGCAGCGTGGCGCTCGCCGTGATCGGCACGGTCGTGTTCGGCACCGACCTCTGGCGCGAGACCGTCGTCGCCCAGCTCCAGGTGGGCAGCCACGCTCTCCACTACGTCGGCGGCCTGTGGGCGCAGGCGGCGTGGAACCTCGTGCCGCTCGGGATTCCGGCGGTCGGCGCGCTCGTGCTCCGCGAGCGGGCAAAAGAGCCGCGGCTCGTGATCACCACCGCGGCTGCAGCGCTCGGGGGCCTGCTCCTTATTGCCACCGTCTACAAGAACGGCACCTACCTCAACGTCGTGCAGCTGTGCGAGCCGCCGCTGCTCGTCCTCGCGGCGGCGGGCGCCGCCTGGCTGGTGGAGACGAAGGCGCTCGCGCCGCTCGTGGCAGCCGTCTGCCTCGCCCTGCTCGGCGTCGCGCAGGTGGGCTCGCTGCTGGCCGCCCCCGGCAACCCGCGCCCCTTCGCCCGTCCCTTCTCGGCCGGCGCGCCGGGTCGCGCGCTGTCGCCCGCGGCGGTCGACGCCGCCACCAGGGCGGCCCGCGGCTGCCCGCCCACGGTGGCCTACTCGGGCGTGCCCTACCTGGCGTTCGAGGCGAACCGCCGCATGCCCGGCCACCAGCCGGACCAGTTCATCATCGCGAACGCCCGCGAGGACGCCCGCTTCGCGAGACAGGCGGCGGCCGACCAGCCGCGCTGCCCCTAGATCATCGCGTTCAGCCCGGTGGCCGCGCGGCCGATGATCAGCTTCTGGATCTGGGAGGTGCCCTCGTACAGCGTCGCCACGCGGGCGTCACGCAGGTAGCGCTCCACCGGGTGGTCGTCCACGTAGCCCGCGCCGCCGTGCACCTGGATCGCCAGGTTGGCATTGCGCACCGCGGCCTCGGTTGCGAACAGCTTGGCGATCGAGGTCTCGGTGGTGCTCGGCTTGCCCGTGTCCTTCAGCCAGCCGGCCTTCCACACGAGCCCGCGGGCGGCCTCGGTGTCCACGACCATGTCCGCGATCATCGCCTGCACGAGCTGGAACGCGCCGATCGGGCGGCCGAACTGCTCGCGCTCCTTCGCGTACTGGACCGACGCGTTCACGCAGCCCTGCGAGATGCCCACGCAGCCCGAGGCCACGCTGTAACGCCCGGAGTCGAGCGCCGACATCGCGACCTTGAAGCCGTCGCCGATCTCGCCCATCAGCGCCTCGTCCGGCACCTCGACGTCCGACAGCGACAGCTCCGCGGTGTCGGAGGCCTTGAGGCCGAGCTTGCCGTGGATCTCGCCGGAGGAGAAGCCGTCCGAGTCGGTGGGCACGAGGAAGCAGGCGAGGCCGCGGTGGGCCTTCTCCGGGTCGGTCTGGGCGAAGATCAGCGCGAGCTTGGCGTAGTTGCCCATCGAGATCCACTGCTTCTGGCCGTTCAGCTTCCAGCCGCCGTCGATCTTGGTCGCGCGGGTCTTTAGGCTGGCGGCATCGGAGCCCGAGCTCGGCTCGGTGAGCCCGAAGCAGCCGAGCGCCTCGCCGCTGCACAGCTTGGGCAGCCACTCGTGCTTCTGCTCCTCGCTGCCCCAGCGCTCGATCGACGAGCACACGAGCGAGGTCTGCACGGACACGACGGTGCGCGCGGAGGAGTCGCCGCGGCCGATCTCCTCGACGATCAGGCTGTAGGTGCGGTAGTCGAGTCCGCGACCGCCGTACTCCTCGGCCACGATCGCGCCGAGGAAGCCCATGTCGGCCATCTTCTGGACGAGCTCGGTGTCGAACTTCTCGTTCCGGTCGTTGTCGCGCGCCACGGGCACGATCTCGTTGTCGGTGAAGTCGCGCGCGGTCTCGCGGATCAGGCGTTGCTCGTCAGTGAGCTCGAAGTCGATCAAGTGAGTCCCTCCTAGGACGTCGGCGGCAATGCAGCGTAGCCAAGGTTTGTTGCATCGCGTCGCTCCACCCCGGCGCGCCTACACTGGCCGCGTGAGCTTCATCACGGCCTGGACGATCGGGATCGTCGTGGTCCTGCTGTTCGTCGTGGCGCTCGGCATGTGGTCGCCGGTGAGCCCGAGGCAGTTCCTCGACTGGAAGCCGGCGCGCTCGTACGACGATGAGGTCCGGCTCGAGCTGGACGATATCGACCAGATGCTCGAGGCCCAGAACGAGCGCCGCCGGGCGAGCGGCCGGCCGGAGCTCACAGAGGACGGCGTACGCGCGGAGGTGGACGCCGCGCAGCGCGAGCTGAAGGACCGCGCCGAGGACTACCGCGCGGGCGGGCAGGCCGAGGACTGAGCACATAGTGTCCCCGCCGTGGCGCGCGTGCTCCTCGTGGGTTGTGGCTGTCGCGGCGGGGAGCTGGCCGTGGCGCTGCTCGAGCGCGGACACGCGGTGCGCGGCACCACGCGCGACGAGTCGCGCCTCGAGACGATCGCGGCGGCCGGCGCCGAGGCCGCGCCGGCGGACCCCGGCAAGCTGATCACGCTCATGCCGCACGTGGAGGGCGTGAGCGTGCTCTGCTGGCTCATGGGCTCGGCGACCGGTGACGAGGAGACGGTGGGCGCTCTCCACGGGCCCCGGCTCGAGACGCTGATGGAGCGACTCGTGGACACACACGTGCGCGGCGTGGTGTACGAGGGCGCCGGCTCGGTGGACGCCGCCCTGCTCGGGCGGGGCGCTGCGCTCGTGGAGCACGCGCACGACATTTGGAACATCCCGGTGGCGATCGTCGAGCACGACCCAGCCGACCACTCGGGCTGGGTCGGCGCCATGGCGGCCGCGGTGGAGTCGGTGCTCGCGGCCTAGAGACGTACAAGCGCCGGGGGTGTCGGTGGGCCCCCGGCGTTTGCACACAGGACTGCCGTCTCGCTGGGGCAAGACACCGCGGCCCTGTGCGGCCTCTTTCCCCCCGAACGGGGCCGTCGAAACCGCTTCTAGGGGACGTGAATCAGTCCGGTGACCACAAGGACGATCAGCGCGATCACGGCCAGGACCGCGATCCCGTAGCCCACGTACCAGGCGACCTCGAGGCGCGGCCGCTCGGCGGGCGGGGTGTGGTCGGGTGAGGCGGTGACCATCCGCAGCTCGGCGGCGGCGGGAGTGGCCTCCGCCGGCACCGCGCGCGGGCGTGCGGGCGCGTGTTCCGCGAGGTAGCCCTCCACGAGCAGGTCGTGCGCCTGGATCAGCTTGCGCTCGTGCGTGGCGCAGCGCTCGCAGCCACCCATGTGGGCGTCGAGCCGCGCCCGGCCGGCCGGGGTGAGCGCCCCGTCGAGGCGATCCGAGATCAGCCGCTCGGCCCGCTCGCACCAGCCGCC
>DASXCV010000347.1:0-14064 GCA_036491015.1 Thermoleophilaceae bacterium
CTTCGACTCGGAGACGCCCTACATCGGCGCGATGGGCTCCCGTCGCGCGCAGGCCAAGCGGCGCGAGCGGCTGCTGGCCGCGGGCATCGCGGAGGACCAGCTCGAGCGCGTGTCCGCCCCGATCGGCCTCGACATAGGCGCGCTCGGCTCCGAGGAGACGGCGCTCTCCATCATGGCCGAGATAGTGGCCGTGAGGAACGGCCACGGCGGCGGGCGCCTGGCGGACGCCAAGGGCCGCATCCACGAGGCGGTTTAGGGCCTCCACCGGCTCCGGAACCGCCCGCTGTGGCATCTAGGTGTTGCTGAACAACAGCTAGATGGGATTGCCTAGCAGTGCACGCAGGTCAGAGACCGTCGGCCGCGGCTCTTCGAACACGTCCATCCACGTGTAGCGACGGAACTCGTCGCCCCGGGCGCGTGCGTCGCGCTCCCTCGCGCGGTCGCGCTCCCACGATTGGCGCGAGTTGTGGTACCGAAAGCTGTCGAGTTCGACCGTGAGCCGGTGCTCCGCCCAGCGGCAGTCGACCCGGTGTGCACCTGTCCGGCGGTTCGTCTCCGGGAGCGGGAGCTTCGCGTCCATGAGCAGAGCAATGAAGCCCTCCTCGAGCTTGCTGAGAAGTACGTGAGCGTCCCCGGAGATGACGGCGCGCAGCTTGCCCGCGCCTGGAGAGTTGGGCCGTCTGGCGAGCACCTCCTCAACCTGGGCCGGCGTGGTCCCGTGGCGGATTCCGGCTTCGTGGCAGGCTCGGGCGAGTTCGGTGATCCCGAGCTGGGGAGCCAAATCGACAAGCGTGCGCGCAGGCGAGGTCACCGGTATCGACCGGTAGGTCATTCGGTCGTTGCGATGAAGAACCCGGTAGCGGCGGGTGATGATCCCGTCGATGCGGCGTTTCGTCGGTGCGAGCACCTCGGGCCGCGGCGGCGGCCCCTTCAGCAGTTCGAGCAGGTAACCGGCGGCGCCGCCGGCCAGCAGTGTTCGGTCGCCGCACGCCCACACCGCCGCGAGATAGCTCGACTCCAGGCTGGGAGCCCGGTGCCCGACCCGATAGACGCCGGGATATTCGACGAGCAGTGCGCCGGTGTGGAGGCGCGTCCGGATCTGTTCGACGCTGATGCCGGCACGTAAGGCGTGCCGGCGCCGCACAAGCCCGTGCGCCCGATAGGCGAGGCGGCTCAGAATCTTCTCCGCTGTGGCATCTAGGTGTTGCACAGCAACACCAAGGTGGGATCGCTCCGAAGTTCGCCCCCTCAACGCCGCCTGACCGCGGCCGATCACCGAGGGGATGAATGAGCGGCGAGACAGCCGGTCCGCCACTGGCGTGCGCCCGCACGCCCGCTCCGAGCTGTCCACGCGCCACGCGGTCACCGCCGCGCTGATGGCCGGCTTCTTCTTGACGGGCAACGGCCTCGCGTTCGCGTGGACGATCACGAACCACAACCCGCACATGCGCCATGGCTTCGTGATCCTGATGGTCGCCATCTCCTGCGCGCTCTTCCCGGTGGTGATGTGGGGGCTGTTCCGGCTGCCCCGGCTCGCGGTCCAGGTGGTGGTGGCGGCGACGACCGTGCTCGTGGCCGCCGCGATCTACGGCAGCGGTGAGACGCAGTCGCCGCTCTCGTTCCTCTTCCTGTGGGCGATCCCGTACACGATGGCCTTCTTCACGGCGCGCCAGGCGGCGGGCCAGATCGCGCTCGTGGCCCTCGGCTGCGGCGCCGCCTTCGCCGGCGTGCACGCGAGGGTGCACGGCCACCTCGGGCTGTCCGCCGACGAGGCCATGCGCTTGGCCTACGTCGCGGCCACCGAGCTCGCGCTCTCGGCGCTCGTGATCCGTATGCGCGGGGCACTCAAGGCCAGCGCGCTGAGGCTGCGCCAGCGCGCCGCCGAGGACCAGCTCGCCGCCGTTCGCACGCTTGGATGCGAGCTCGCGCAGGGCTACCCGTTCGCGCGCCCCCTCCCGCCCGACGAGATCGACGCCCTGCTTCGCACCGAGCCGTGGCGCGTCGCGCCGGACCTCTCGCGCACAGCCTGATAACAATGCGGCGGTGAGCGCTGAGCAGCCCACCGTCGCCGTCCTAGGCACCGGGATCATGGGCGGCCCGATGGCGAGCAACATCGCGAAGGCCGGTCTTCCCACGCGGGCCTGGAACCGGACGCGCGAGAAGGCGCAGGCGCTGGCAGCCGACGGCGTGAGCGTCGCCGACACGCCCGCCGAGGCGGTCGACGGCGCCGACATCGTGCTGACGATGCTCGCCGACGGGGGCATTGTGGAGACCGTGATGACCGAAGGCGGGGCGCTCGAGGCGATGCCCGACGACGCGATTTGGATCCAGTCGAGCACCGTCGGCATCGAGGCCACCGAGCGCCTGGCGAAGCTCGCAGGGGAGCGCGGCATCGCGTTCGTGGATGCCCCGGTGCTCGGCACGAAGGCTCCGGCCGAGAAGGGCGAGCTGGCCGTGCTGGCGTCCGGCCCGGAGCAGGCGCTCGCCGCCGCGCGGCCGGTGTTCGAGGCGATTGGATCGAAGATCGTCCGCCTCGGAGAGGCCGGGGAGGCCACGCGCCTCAAGCTCGTGATCAACAACTGGCTGCTGTCGCTGCTCGGCACCCTCGCCGAGACCATGGCCTACGCCGAGCACATCGGCGTGGACCCGCAGGCGTTCCTCGACGCCATCGACGGCACGGCCGTCGGCTCGCCCTACGCGAACATGAAGGGCCCGCTGATGATCGACCGCGACTTCCCGACGGCGTTCCCGCTCAAGCTCGCGCTGAAGGACCTCGAGCTCGTGCTCGAGGCGGCCGAGCGCCACGACTTCGACATGCCGGTGGCGAGCGCCTCGGCCAAGAAGTTCAAGCGCGCCGTCGAGCAGGGCCACGGCGACAAGGACATGTCCGCGGTCTTCCACGCGAGCGCGGATTAGATGGCCGTCGACACGAGCCAGAAGGGTAAGAGCTACCCGCCGGTCGAGTACGAGGTGGGCCGGGAGAAGATCCGCGAGTACGCGAACGCGATCGGCGCCCACGCGCCCGAGAATCACGAGCGCGGCGCCGCGCGCGAGAAGGGTTACCGCGACGTGGTGGCGCCGCCGATGTTCGCCGTCGTCTACTCGGCGATGTCGGTCGCGGCCGGCGTGCTCGACCCCGAGGTGGGGATCAACTTCGCGCGCATGCTGCACGGGAGCCAGGAGTTCGTGTGGGACGAGCCGGTCTGCTCCGGGGACACGATCACCACGACCACCACGCTCAGCGACCTCTACGAGCGCGGCGGCATGGAGTTCTTCGTGTTCGAGTCAGTGTCCGTGAACCAGGACGGGCAGGAGACGGTGCGCGGCACCTGGACCAACATCGTGAGGGGAGGCTGAAAGTGGAAGTCGGCCACCAGATCCCCGAGCTGAAGGTCACGCCGGACAAGTACCTGCCGCACCGCTACGCGGGCGCGTCAGGCGACTTCAACCCGATCCACATCGATCCCGAGTTCGCAAAGGCCGTCGGCCTGCCGGCCAACATCCTGCACGGGCTCTACGGCATGGCGCTCGTGGCGCGCGCCAACGTGATGGCCGCCGGCGGCGACCTGCGTTCCCTCAAGCGCCTGTCGGTCCAGTTCCGCGGGATGGGCTTCCCGGAGCAGGAGATCACGGTCACGGGGACGGTCAAGGAGATCCGCGAGGACGGCCGCGTGATCGTGGATACGCGCGCGGAGCAGGGCGGGAAGGCGATCATCAAGAACGCCGAAGCAGAGCTCGAGCCTCGCAGTTAGCTCGCACCGCGCACCATAATCACCCTGTGTCCCCTCTCTCGCAACGCCAGGCCGAGGTGCTTCGGAAGGTCGTGGAGATCCATGTATCCCGCGGCCAGCCGGTGGGCTCGAGGTGGCTCGCAGAGCAGGCGAACCTGCCTTGGAAGCCGTCCACGATCCGCGCCGAGCTGGCGAAGCTCGAGGACCTCGGCCTGCTCCAGCACCCGCACACCTCGGCCGGCCGCGTGCCCACCGACTCCGGCTACCGCTATTACGTCGACGAGCTGCTCGAGGGCGACCGCCTGCCGGCGCCGCGCTCGGACTTCCGGCTCACGGTCATGCGCCGGGAGGTGGAGGAGACGCTGCGCGCCACCACCGAGCAGCTCTCGCAGGTCACGAACCTGCTGGCGATCGTGTCCGCCCCGCCGCTCGGCACCACCACGATCCGCCACATCGAGGTGCTGCTGCTCCAGCCGCAGCTCGCGATGGTGGTGGTGATCACCTCCACGGGCGGCGTGACGAAGCGCGTGGTCTCCTACGACCAGCCGGTCGACCCGGGCCTCGTGGACTGGGCCGGGGAGTACCTGAACGAGGCGCTCGGCGGCATGGCGCTCGGCGCGCGCATGATCCCCGCCAAGCTCGCGGACCCGGGGCTGAGCCTGGCCGAGAGGAACTTCCTCGCCACGCTCGCGCACGCGTTCAGCGAGCTCGAGGAGACGGCGCAGGACACGCTGTACGTGGAGGGCGCGGCGCGGCTCCTGTCGGAGGACCGCGTGCAGGAGCTCACTCAGATCGACGACCTGATGCTGCTGCTCGAGCGCCGCATGGCGCTCCTGTCGCTGCTCCGCGAGGCGCTGTTCGAGCCGAACGTCTACCTGCGCATCGGGCACGAGAACCGCGCGCCCGCGCTCCACTCGCTGAGCATCGTGGCGGCCAACTACGGCCTCGCGAACCGCAACCTCGGCGCCGTCAGCGTGATCGGACCGCTGCGGATGGACTACGCACAGGCGATCGGCTCGGTGCGGCAAGCCGCCGCAGAGCTCTCCCGTTTCGTGGGAGAGCTCTACGACGAGTAGCGGCCGGTTCCACTCACAGAGCCGGCCGCTCGAGTGGCGACGGGTTAGCGGTCGCCTCCGCGGTCGTCGCCACGATCGTGACCGGCCGGGTCGTCCTTGCCGTTGCCGTGACGCGCGTCGCGCGCCCGGTCGCGATCGCGGTCGTGGCCGCGCCCGCGGTGGTGGTGCACCCGCTCGGCGTCGTGCACGCGGCCGTGGTTGTCGTTTGCGTTGTGGTTCGGCGGATCGTCGGCGCCGTGCTTGGCCATAGCCGTCGGCACGGCGGCCGCGGCGAATGCGCCGGCGAGCCCGACGGTCGCAACGAGCTTCCTGTATCGCTGGGTCATTGGGGGTCTCCTTTGGCGGGGGGTTAGTGGACCTGCGATCAGGCTGGCGGCACCGCGGTCGAGCATTCAATTGGACCTTGGTCCTACGACAAGCGTGAGTACCGCGGCTATCGTCGTGTTGCCGCTACATGACTCGCACTTTCGCCATCCCTGGCCAGGGGATGCGGGGCTCCACTCACGACCAAGCCACCGCGGAACCTCCGGTCCGGCCTCGACGACGTCGCCGCCTGAGCTTCGGCTCGGGCCGCTCCGCCGTCCTCCAGTTCGCTCTCTCGGGCCTCGCGATCGTGGCGCTGCTCGGCTTCGTGGGCGTCGAGCTCCTGCGCCATGCCGGCAGCACCGAGGCTCTGCGTGACGCGAAGAACACCACGCACATCGCCGCCGTGGGCGTTGCCCAGCCCAACCTCACCCCGGGCGTCATGCGCGGCGACCCGGCCGCGCTCACGCGCTTCGACCGCATCATGCGCACGAGCGTCGTCCACGGCCCTGTGGTGCGCGTGAAGATCTGGAGCGCCGCCGGGCGCGTTGTCTACTCGGACGAGCCGCGGCTGATCGGCGCGCGCTACCCGCTCGACGCGGGCGACAAGAAGCTGCTCCGCACGGGCGGCGTGGACGCCGACGTGAGCGACCTGTCGCGCCCCGAGAACCGCTTCGAGCGCGGGCAGGGCAAGCTGATCGAGGTCTACCTCCCGATCACCGGACCGCACGGGCAGAAGCTGATGTTCGAGGCCTATGAGCGCCAGAGCTCCGTGTCCGCGAGCAGCCGCCGCCTGTGGCTCACGTTCGCTCCCGCGCTCGTGGGTGGGCTGCTCCTGCTCCAGCTCTTCCAGCTTCCGCTCGCGCGCTCGCTCGTGCGCCGCGTGCGCCGCGCGGGCGAGGACCGCGAGGCGCTGCTCCGCCGCGCTGTTGAGGCGTCCGACCAGGAGCGGCGGCGGCTCGCCGGAGTGCTCCACGACGGCGTGGTGCAGGACCTGGCCGGCGTGTCGTACGGGCTGGCCGCCGCTTCGTCGCGCGACACCGTGCCCGCCAATGTGGCGAAGGAGGCCTCCAGCGAGCTCCGCGGCAGCATCGCCCAGCTCCGCTCGCTGCTCGTCGACCTCTACCCGGGCGGCCTGCACGGCACCGATCTGCGCTCGGCACTGTCCGATGTTGCCCTCCAGCTGGAGCGCGACGGCGTGACCACGCGCGTGGAGATCACCCTGCCCGAGCCGCTCGAGGCGGACGCCGAGGAGCTCGCCTACCGCGCCGCGCGCGAGGGCGCGCGCAATGTGGCGAAGCACGCGCACGCCCGCAACGCGGTGATCCGCGTGTCGCGCTCCGCACGCCACGCGATCGTCGAGGTGGAGGACGACGGCCGCGGCCTGCCGGCGAGCGGCGATGCGGACGGTCCTGCCGAGGGCCACTTCGGCCTCGCGCTCATGCGCGACCTGCTCGAAGCCTCGGGCGGCTCGCTCGAGCTCGGTCCGACGCCGAGCGGCGGCGCGCTCCTGCACGTGGAGGTGCCGCTCCGGTGACCCGCGTGATGATCGTCGACGACCACGCGCTCGTGCGTGCGGGTCTGGCGGAGCTGCTCACGGGCGCGGGCGACATCGAGGTGGCGGCCACCGCGGCGAACGGCGAGGAGGCGGTCGAGGCCGCCGTGCGCGAGCGGCCCGACGTGATCCTGATGGACCTCTCGATGCCGGGCATGGGCGGCGCGGAGGCCACACGCACGCTGCTCGCCACCGGCATCGACGCCCGCGTGGTCGTGCTCACCTCGCTGTCCGCGCGCGAGCGCATCCTCGACGCGCTCGACGCCGGCGCGATCGGCTACCTGCTGAAGGACGCCGAGCCCGATGAGCTGATCCGCGGCGTGCGCGCGGCGGCGCGCGGCGAATCGCCGCTGTCGCCGAAGGCGGCGCAGCAGGTGCTGGCGGCGCGCAGCGGCCAGCGGCCGGCTGTGGAGCTCTCGCCGCGCGAGCGCGAGGTGCTCGAGCTGGTGGGACAGGGATTGCCGAACAAGCTGATCGCGCGCCGTCTCGAAATCAGCGAGAAGACGGTGAAAGCGCACCTCACGCAGGTCTTCGCGCAGCTCGGCGTGACGGACCGGACGCAGGCCGCGCTCTGGCTCGAGCGCAATGGCATGCCACAATCTGCCTGACTAAGGAAGAAGCTCGGGGGAGGGCGCGTCTTCATCCATACCCGATCAGGAGGGATGTCCCCCGTGATGCGAACGCCGACCCTACTCGCTGTAACTGCAGCTGCCGCCGCCCTGGCCGTAGCCGGCTGCGGCAGCGGAGGGAGCAACAGCTCCTCGAGCGCGAGCTCCACGCCCGCCAGCACCCCGGCGCCCGCAGCGAGCACGCCCGCCACGAGCACGCCGGCGAGCGGCGGCGGTAACAGCCTGAAGCTTTCAGCCAATGCGGGCGGTGCTCTCAAGTTCAACACCACCAGCCTGAGCGCCAAGGCCGGCAAGGTGACGATCACGATGGCCAACCCGTCGCAGATCCCCCACGGCGTGGCCATCAAGGGCAACGGCGTGAACACGGTCGGCAAGGTGGTGGGGAACGGCGGCGACTCGACCGTCACCGCCAACCTCAAGCCCGGCACCTACACGTTCTACTGCCCCGTGCCAGGCCACGAGCAGGCCGGCATGAAGGGCACGCTCACCGTCCAATAGAACCGCCGGCCGCGGCGCGTCCTTGCTCCTTGGGCGCGCCGCGCTGACGGGCGGCTGCGCGCCGCTCGCTACTCTCGCTTGCGCACATGGCTGCCACCAAGCGCGATCCATATGACGTCCTCGGCGTGCCCCGGGACGCCGACGAGCAACAGATAAAGAAGTCCTTCCGCAAGCTCGCGCGCGAGCTGCACCCGGACGTGAACCGGCACGACCCCGAGGCCGAGGAGAAGTTCAAGGAGGCCGCGGAGGCGTACGAGATCCTGTCCGACTCCGAGCGCCGCGCGATCTTCGACCGCTACGGGCATGACGGCCTCGGCGCTCGCGGGTTCGAGTCGGGCTTCGGCGGCTTCGGCTCGTTCGCCGACATCTTCGACGCCTTCTTCGGCGGCGGCGACGCGTTCGGCGGCTTCGGCGGCGCGGCCGGTGGTCCGGCGCAGGGCGGCGACATCGCGGCGGCGGTCGAGGTGTCGCTCGTCGACGCCGCGCACGGCAAGCAGGTGACGATCGAGTATGAGGCCGTCGAGACGTGCGAGCACTGCCGCGGCAACGGAGCCGAGCCGGGCACTCCGATCGAGACCTGCGAGCGCTGCGGCGGCAGCGGCCAGCTGCGCAGCGTGTCGCGCACCGCGTTCGGCCAGCTCGTGCGCTCGCACGTGTGCGACGCCTGCGGCGGCGACGGCAAGATCGCTCGCGAGCCGTGCAAGGACTGCGCCGGGCGTGGTCGCGTGGCCGGCCGGCGCAGGCTCGAGGTGGACATCCCGGCGGGCATCGCCGACGAGCAGCGCATCCGGCTCACCGGCCACGGCCACGTGGGGGAGCGCGGCGGGCCGCCAGGCGATCTCTACGTGCTCGTCCGCGTCACGCCCGACGAGCGCTTCGTACGCGACGGCAACGACCTCGTTACCGTGGTCGACCTGCCGGCGCCGCAGGCCGCGCTCGGCGCGAAGGTGAGCGTGCCCACGCTCGACGGCGACGAGGAGATCGAGATCGAGGCGGGCACCCAGCCGGGCTCCGTGATCAACCTGCGCGGCAAGGGCATGCCGTCGCTGCGGCGCGGCCGGCGCGGCGACCAGCGCGTGGTGGTGAACGTGATGATCCCGCGCAAGCTGAACGCCGAGCAGCGCGATCTGCTCGAGCGCTTTTCCGCCACGCTCGGCGAGGAGAACCTGCTCGCGGACGGCGAGCACGAGTCGCTCTTCGCGCGCGTGAAGCGGGCCTTGAGCTGATCCGGCTCTCGATCCGCGCGCCGCGCGAGGCGGCCGAGCAGGTGCTCGCCGCGCTGCTCGAGCTGGCGCCGGCGGGCTTCGAGCAGGTGGATGGGGACGAGTTCGTGGAGTTCGCGCTCTACGGCTCGCCCGGCGAGCTGCCCACCTTCCCCGAGGGCGAGGCCGATGTGGGCGGCGTGCGGGTGACGGTGCACGGCGAGGTGGTGCCCGACGACTGGGAGGAGCGCTGGAAGCGCTTCCACGTGCCCGTGCTCGTGGGCGGCAGGCTGTGGGTGCGCCCGCCGTGGGAGGAGCCCGCGGTCCGCCCCGGCGTGATCGAGGTGGTGATCGACCCCGGGCGGGCGTTCGGCACCGGCACGCATCCCACCACGCGCCTCTGCCTCGAGCTGATGCTCGAGATCGACCCGCGGGGCTCGTTCGCCGACCTCGGCTGCGGCTCGGGCGTGCTCGCGATCGCCGCGGCCAAGCTCGGCTTCGGCCCGGTGTCCGCGTTTGACTCGGACCGGCTGGCGATCGAGGCCGCGGGACTGAATGCCCGTGACAACGGTGTGGTGCTGGACCGCGTGGAGCGCTTCGACCTGCGCGCTGGTTCGCCGCCTGTGGCAGATGTGGTGGCCGCGAATCTGATGCGTCCTTTGCTGCTTTCGCTTACGGAGGCGATGAGGGAGAAGCCGCCGGTGGTCATCGCCTCGGGGCTGCTGGACGAGGAGGCGGATGAGGTGGCCGCGGCGTTCGCCCCGCTCGTAGAGCGGCGGCGGCTGAGCCTGAAGGGCTGGACGGCGCTTCTACTGGCAAGCAATCCCACCTAGGTGTTGCTCAGCAACAGCCAGATGGGATTGCTCGCTAGGGAACGATCCGGAACGCGTGGCGGACGGTGCGCTTGGCGGCGCCCGTGCCGGCGGTGGCGTCGAGGCGGTAGCGGCCGGGCTGCAGCTTGCGGTGGCGCACGCGGCCGCTGAAGTGGAAGCGGTTTGCGCCCGCGGTGCCCGCGCGCGAGAAGGCGCCGACCTTGACGAAGCGCGTGCAGGCGCGGCCGTGGCGGCCCTTCGTGCGGGCCACGCACTTGCCCGAGCGTGAGAGCACGCCGTGCCGTGCGGCGCGCACGACGAATGACGTCCTGCCGGCGGCGAGCTGGGTGTACCTGACGGTCGTGCCGGTGCGGGGCTTCTTGGCAATGCTGCCGCCCTTGCTGGCCGCGGCGAACTTGGTCGGGCTCATGCCGAGCTTCGAGATCGCGGCGGTCGCGCTGCCCGTCGCGATGCCGCCGGGCCCGCCGGGGGGCGCCGGCCGTTGTGTGTCCACCGCGCCGATGTCGCACGGGTTGGGCGCGAAGTACGGCACGCCGCGCTGATCCACGGAGGGGCACCTGGTCGCGTCGGCCGCGCCGACCGCCGGGCTGTTGGGGATCGGCTGCCGCGTGAACGTCGGGCCGCCGTTGTCCTCGAGCGCGGTGAGCAGCGGGGCGGTGCCGCTGATGTCCCCCGCGGCGTGGAAGCCGCAGGTGTCCAGGTCCTCCAGGTTGTGGTCGCCCGTGAACGGCGTGAGTGTCGTGCAGTTCTCGTGACCCGGCAGGCCGGAATTGCCGGCCACGATGGTGTTGACCACCTCGACTCGGTCGGAGAAATTGGATATGCCGCCCGGGCTACCGGGGTGCATCTCGTTGCCGGCGAACGCGTTGTTGCCGGTAATCGTGTCGTTGAGCAGCAGAATCGGGCTGCCGTCGTTGACCTCCGCGAACAGGCCGCCGCCCTCGAAGCCGTCGCCGTTCGTGGTGTTGCCCTCCACGGTGCTGTCCACGAGCGTCAGGGCGCCTCCATCCGTGCTTGCGGGTCCGGTGGATTCCGTGCTGACTCCTCCGCCTGCGCGCCCGGACGTGTTCCCGGTGAGGGTGCTCCGTTGGATCGTCACAGTGGCGCCGAAGTTGGCGACCCCGCCGCCGAAGCGGCCGAACGGCGTGCTGTTGCCGGAGATCGTGCTGTCGCTGATCGTGGCCACGCCGGCGCCGCCTCCGGACGACTGCACGAACACTCCGCCGCCGTCGCCGGCCGATGTGTTGTCCGAGATCGTGCTGCCGTCGATCGTCAACGTTCCGCCCTGGACGAACACCGCCCCGCCGCCGTCGCCGGTGATGGTGTCGTTGGCGGTCGCGAGCACGCGCACGAGATGGAGGGTGTCGAACGGCTCGACCTCCGCCGCGCCTCCACCCGGCACACCCGTCTGGTGCCCGTGGGTGATCGTCAGGTCGGAGATCGTCACCTCGGGATGGATCGCGCCGTCGCTCGCGACCTCGAAGCTGCGGTGCGCGTTGTTGCCGTCGACGACGGTCACCCCCGCACCGGCGCCCGTGATCGTGATGCTCTTGTGGATGACGATCTGGGTGCCGGTCAGCACGATCGGCGCCGTGACCGACGCCGGGATCAACACGCTGTCCCCATTGCCCGCGGCGGCCACTGCGTCGCGCAGCGAGCCCGCGCCCGAGTCGTTCGAGTTCGAGACCGTGAAGCTCTGAGCCTCAGCGCGAGCTGCGCCCAGCGAGAGGGCGAGGAGAGAGCAGAGGACCAGGCGAGGGACCATAAGGTCTAGAACGTAAACCTTTACGTCCCCGCGTCACCGTGCGATCGATCACTCATCCCACGGACGCCATACTCAACGCGGTGCGGACTCGACGGCTGATCGCGGCGGTGGGGGCGTTGGTGGCAGTCGCGTTGCCGCCGGCCGCGTCCGCGAACGCCGTGAAGCCGTTCAACCCGCAGCCGCGTGAGACGCCCGCGCTCGCGCGCGCGAAGGCGCAGGCCAACCGCGCTTTGCCGCCGCCGTCGCGCGCGCCGGCTGGCGCCGCGCCGCGCACGCAGGTCGCCGGCGGCCTCAACTTCCCGGGCCTCGTCGCCACCGGCAACGCTGCCTGGGCCGGGTTCAGCCCGCCCGACCCCACGGGCTCGATCGGCCCGGACAACTACATCGAGCTGGTGAACAGCCAGATCGGCGTGTACGGCACCGACGGCGCGCTGCTCCAGAGCGACGATCTGCAGACGTTCCTGAGACAGAACTACATCGAGGACTCGGGGGACGAGAGCGGGATCATCCAGCCCGGCACGAGCCACGACGACCCAGGCGACAGCATCTTCGACGTACAGGTGCAGTGGGACGAGCACTCGCAGCGCTGGCTGATCGCGACGGACGACGTGGAGGCGGGCGGGGACACGCACCTGATCTTCGGCTGGTCGAAGACCGCGGACCCGACCCAGGGCTGGTGCGTCTACCGGACCAACGCCGCCACGAGCTTCGACGACTTCCCGAAGCTCGGGCACAACGACACCTTCCTGCTGATCGGGACGAACGTCTTCCAATCGAGCGACGAGGGGAGCCTGCCGCTCGGCGCGCACGTATGGGCGATCCCGAAGCCGGCGAGCGGGACGATCACCACCTGCGCCGACCGCCCGGCGATCACCACGTTCAGCCCCTCGGCCTTCACGCCGGTGCCCGTGAACATCACGGACGACTCGGCCACCGGCTACGTGGTGGCCACGCCGTCGCAGGCGTCGAACGCGATCCGCCTCTACACGATCACCGGCTCGGCCGGCTCGCCGGCGATCGGCGGGCCGACGACGGTGCCGGTGAACGCCTGGTCGATCCCGCCGAACGTGCAGCAGCCGGGCACCGCGAACGTGCTCGACTCGGCGGACGGACGGCTCACGCAGGCGGTGGGCCGGAAGGACCCACAACACGCCGGGGACGAGGCGATCTGGACCCAGCACACGGTGCGCAGCGCGGACGGCCAGCGCGCGGAGGTGCGCTGGTACGAGCTCGACGCGCCGGCTGGGACGAAGCTCCAGGAGGGCGACGTGGAGGACTCGTCCAACTCCGTCTTCAACGGCTCCGTCTCACCGGCGGGCGACGGCACCACCGCCGCGCTCCAGTACAACGTCGGCGGCCGCTTCCACCCGGTGACGATGCGCGCGCAGACGCGCGGGTCGAGCACGCAGGCCGGCCTCATGGACGACGAGCAGACGCTCGACTCGAGCAATGCGATCGACGACGACTTCACCTGCACGCGGGACGGCGGCCCGTGCCGCTGGGGCGACTACTCGGGGCTGAGTCCGGATCCGTCCCAGAGCGACGTGATCTGGGGAACGAACCAGGTGAACGGTCTCGTCCAGCCGGACAACGACCCGTCCTGGATCACCTTCAACTTCGCGCTCCAGCCGGGCGGCCCCAACCCGGCGCCCGACACGACCGCGGACGGCTTCCCGTTCACATCGGCGAGCCCGACCCCGGCGTTCAACTTCGCCTCGTCGAAGACCGGCTCGTCGTTCCGCTGCGGGATCAACCAGCTCCCGTCCGCACCCTGCGTGCCGGGTGGCACCTTCGGCCCGCCGCTGGCCAACGGCACCTACACATTCGAGGTCGCCGCCGAGGACGACACCGCCCAGTTCGACCAGAGCCCCGCCACCGGCACGTTCACGATCGCCGCGGCGTTGCCCGACACGCTGATCGACTCCGGGCCGCCCGCCAGCGGCAACTCGCGCACCGCGAGCTTCGCCTTCCACGGCACGAAGCAGGGCTCGAGCTTCCAGTGCAGCCTTGACGGCAGTGCCTTCGCGACGTGCGCCTCACCGTTCACCACGGGCAAGCTCACGGCCGCCCAGCACGCGTTCGCCGTGCGCGCCGTCGATGCCCTCGGCAACGTCGATCCCACGCCGGCCACCAGCTCGTTCAAGGTCGTGCTCGCCGCGGCCACCGGCAAGGTGAGCAGCCAGCGTGCGAGCAAGAAGGGGCTCGTGGCCGTGCGCGTTAGCTGCCCGGCGAGCCGTCAGCAGACGTGCAGCGGCACCGTCAGGCTCGAGATCGCGACCGGCCGTCACCACACGAAGCTCGGCAGCGCGCGCATCCGCGCTCGCTTCGGGCACACCACCACGCTGCACGTGAAGCTCGGCCGCACCGCGTTCAAGACCCTGAAGCACAGGAAGCGCCTGCGCGTGAAGGCGCTGTTCCGCTTCAGCTCGCCGGCCAAGCGGACGACGAAGACGTTCAGCCTGTCGGCTCCGC
>DASXCV010000348.1:0-19609 GCA_036491015.1 Thermoleophilaceae bacterium
TGGAGCTGCTCGCGCTCGTCGTCGGACTGCTCTGGGCGCTCCGGCGCGGCCGGGCCTGGCCGCTCGTGTTCTTCGCGGCCTCGCTGATCGGCTGGGGCTACGTGAGCGCGCGGAGCAACGCCTGGGGCGACGCCAAGGCGCTGATGATCGTCTCCCCGGCGGTGATCGCCGCGGCGATGCTGGGTCCCGCGGCGCTCTGGGAGCTCGGGCGCCGGCCGGAGGCCCTGCTCGTGGCGGCGGCGCTCACGTTCGGGGTGCTGTGGACGAACGCGCTCGCCTACCGCGGCCTCGACCTCGCCCCGCGCGCCCGGCTCAGCGAGCTGGACCAGATCGGGCATCGCTTTGCGGGCCAGGGACCCACGCTGTACACCGAGTTCGAGGAGTTCGGCAAGCACTTCCTGCGCGAGGACCAGGCGACGGGCGCGGACGAGTCCTGGCAGGACCCGCCACACGCGATCTTCGCCAACGGCGCCGGCACGGCGTTCGGCTTTTCGAGCGACATCGACTTTCTCGCCCCGTCCTACGTACAGCGCTTCCACACGCTCGTGCTGCGCCGCGCGGGCAACGCGGCCCGGCCGCCTGCCGATTACCGCCTCGCCTACAGCGGCCGCTTCTACGAGGTCTGGCAGAAGACGCCGGCGCCCAAGGTGCTTGCCCATCTGGCGCTCGGCAACAGGGTGCAGGACGCGGGGGTGCCGAGGTGCTCGGACGTGCGGGCGCTCACGAAGGCCGGCGGCAGCCAGCTCGCCTATGTCGAACGGCCGCAGCTCCCCGTGCTCCAGCCGACACAGGCGCAGCACCCGGCCACCTGGGTGCCCGACCCCGCGGACCCCACCAACCTGATCCCCGCCGGCGGCGCGGGAGCGCTCACCGGCACCGTGCGGGTGAGCCGGCCGTCGCGCTACACGGTCTGGGTGCAGGGCTCGTTCGACCGCGGCTTCGCGGTGCTCGTGGACGGCCGGCGGGTGGGCACCGTCCAGCACGAGCTCAACCCGCGCGGGCAGTACGCGGCCGCCGGGACGATCGCCCTTTCACCCGGGCCTCACACGGTCACGCTGCTCCGCCCCGCGCGCCGGCTCCTCTATCCGGGCGACGCCGGGCGCGGCCGCCAGCTCGGCCCGATCGTGCTCGACCCGGCCTCGGACACGCGGACGGTCCGCCGGCTCCCGCTGCCGGAGTGGCGCAGCCTCTGCGGCAGGTCGCTCGACTGGATCGAGGCGATCAGGTGAAGTACGAGCTGAACACGAACAGCTGAGCGAACCCGCTGAGCGCCATCATCAGGCTCACGAGCACGACCGCGCTCACGTGGGCCCGCCGCCGCCCGAGGCCGAAGCACGCGGTCACCGCGATCACGGCGAGCACGGTCAGCGCCGGGAACACGTAGCGCCCCTGTTCCTGGATAGGCGCCGCCGGGTTGTACTTGGCGAACGCCGCGTGCGTGAAGCCGAGCACGCAGATCAGCGAGCCGATCAGGAGCAGGGTCTCGGGCACGCGCTGGATCAGCAGGCGCCGCTCGCGCCAGGCGCCGCAGAGGGCGAGCGCCGCGATCACGCACATCGCCACCGCGAGCACCACGAACACCACGTGCGGAAAGTTCACGTCGAGCCAGCCGAAGCCGCCCCAGAGCCGCACCACGTAGACGTCCCAGATCGGATGCACCCCCGGCGCGAAGTCGTGGTGCATGAACGGCAGCGGCGGCAGGAACACCTGCCAGATGTAGGACAGCTTGGCCGAAATCCCCGGCGCCCCGCCGCCGCCGCCGGCTCCGCCCGCCACCGCCTGGCTGCCGCCGGGAGCCGGGATGAAGCTGTGATGCCAGATCGGCGCCACCACCGCCCAGATCGCGATCAGCACGCCGGCGGTGGCGCCCATCGCCAGCCAGTCGAGCCAGCGCCAGCGCCGCCGCCAGAGAAGCGCCGCGAGGCCGAAGATCACCACCGGCACGAACGCGAACATCGTCGCCTTCGCGAGCACGCCGAGGATCATGGCCGCGGGGATGGCGATCGCCAGTCGCCAGGTCAGCCCCCGGCGCAGCGCCCGGATGAGCAAGAAGATCAACAACGCCGCCGCGCAATTCACGCCCACGTCCGCATTCACGCTGCCGCTGATGAAGCCGAACATCGGCTGGAAGGCGGCCACGAGCGCCCCGGCCGCGGCGACCCACGGACGCGACGGGGCGAGCTCGCGCAGCGTGCCGAAGATGAACGCGACGGTGAGAGCGGCGAGCAGCGCCGAGGCCAGCCTCATCGCGAACATGCGGTCCGTGAACGGCGCGTTGTAGAGGATCCGGTAGGCGAGCGCCGGGAACGCGTAGTAGACCGGACCGTGCACCGAGGCGCTCGTGGGACCGCCGCCGTCCGTGCGCGAGAGGCCTCCCTTCGCCACCCGCGCCTCGTACGCGCGCAGCGCCGCCGGCGACCACGGCGGCCGCGTGGCGTTCGCGTACTGCAGCATGTCGAAGGTCGCCATGTTGCCCGTGAGCACGCCCACCTCGTCGTCGAACGGCAGCCCGCGGTCGGGGCGCGGCGGGTGCCCGGTCACGGCCAGCTCGGTGGCGTAGGCCACGTGGACCGGTTCGTCGGGCGCCTGGAAGTAGGGCACGATCAGCGACCAGGCCGCGCAGTTCACGAAGGCGATCAGCGCGATCACCACCACCGCCCGCGGATGGCGCAGCCGGCTCATTCGCCTTCCCTCAGCACGAGCCGGAGACCGGCCACCCACGCGGCCAGCACGAGCAGCGCGATGAGCGCGTAGGTCCAGGCGCGCACGAAGCCGGCGCGGAAGAGCGCGGCGTGCCGCGCGCCCGCGGGCAGCGCGGACAGGAGGCTGCGCGCCGGCAGGCGCAGGTAGGCGACGGCCAGCCTGCCCGACGGCGCCTTGTCGTAGTACGCCTGCCCCTCGCCCGATCCGCCCGGGGGCATCCCCGCGATCGACGGCAGTGTCTGCCGGACGGTGATGCAGGCGGTGGCCGGCGTGTCGCGGTCGAACGGCGCGATGGGGAACACGCCGCCGGGATGACCCGCCGGGGCGTGGCCCGTGGTGACCTGGGTCCTGCCACCCGCGCTCACGCGCATGGTCACGGGGAGTGGCGCAGGGGCCTGGAGCTGGAGGCGGATCGCGTTCGCGTGGGCGGGGAGGACGAGGTCCCTTATGCAGAGCCGGTGGCCGGGCGTCAGCGCCGGCAGCGGAAGGCGCGGCGCCACCGAGTTCGAGCCCAGGTAGCGCACGTGCGTGCGCAAGAGCCAGCCGCCCGCGAGCAGCACGAACACGACGGCGACGGCCCCTACCGCAACCCCGCCGGCCCGCGCCGAGTAGGCACGCCCTTCGGGGGCGCTCACCCGGCTGCTGGGGGCTGTGGATCCTCGACCGCGCGCGAGCGCCGGCGCAGCCCGAGGATCGACAGGAAGAATGCCCCGAAGACCATCTGGATCCCGATCACGATGAGCGTCAATCCCGCGATGGCGAGCTTCTCCTCACGCAGCTCGCCAAAGCCGCGGTTGATCCAGATGATCAGTACGACAAGGGACATCACGAAGCCCAGGAGGAAGACGAGTCCACCCGCGATCAGCCCGTGCTCGAGCCGGAACCTGGAGCGCACCTTGTCGAACAGCGGGTCGTGCTCACCCAGGTAGTAGAAGGCGTAGGTGCGCGCGGACACGCCGAGCTGCGCCACCTGCGCGCCCACGATCGCGAGCATCGAGCCCGCGATCAGCGTGTGCAGCTCCCACTGGCGCCCGAACAGCGGCACGTTGAAGAGCGAGATCGCGCCGATCAGGACGCCGAGCAGCACCATCCCGAGCCCCGGCACGAGGAACAGCCACGTGGGGCTGTGCACGAGCAGGAACCGCAGGTGCCGCCAGCCGTCGGAGAACGACGAGAGCTTCGACTCGCCGGTGCGCGGGTGGTACTCGATCGGGATCTCGCGGATGTCGAGCCCGAGCTTGGACGAGCGGATCACCTGCTCGGAGGCGAACTCCATGCCGGTGGTGCGCAGGTCGAGCCGCGGCAGGAGGTCGCGCCGGAAGGCGCGCATGCCGCAGTGGGCGTCGGACACGCCGGTGCGGAAGAAGAGGTTGAGCACGCCGGTGAGCACGGGGTTGCCCACGTAGCGGTGCAGCCACGGCATCGCGCCGGGGTGGATCTTGCCGCGCAGGCGCGAGCCCATCACGAGGTCCGCGCCGCCCTCGAGCGGCTCGATGAAGCGGGCGATCTCGCCGAAGTCGTAGGTCTCGTCGGCGTCGCCCATGACGATGTACTTGCCGCGCGCCGAGGCGAAGCCGGCGAGGTAGGCGCTGCCGTAGCCCTTGCGCTCCTCGTTCACCACGCGCGCGCCGGCCTCGCGGGCGAGGTCGGGGGTGCCGTCATCGCTGCCGTTGTCGGCCACGACCACCTCGCCACGGATGCCGTGTTCGTCCATCGTGTCGATCGACCTGCGCACGCAGGCCACGATGGACTCGGCCTCGTTCAAGGCGGGAATGACCACCGATACGAGGAATTCGTCGGTCGCGGCGCTGGTGGCAGTGACCGGGCTGCTCGCGATCTTCGTTTCGCTCATGTCCCCGATAACCCCTGCGACGCGTGAAGGGTAGCGGTTCGCGTGGCGTCTCAGGCGATCTTCGTTATCCGCAACTTTCGCCATCTTCAAGCGGTTTCATGCTCCGTGAATCCAGATTGGGCGGAGGGTCTAGAGGGAACCACCGATAGACTGCCGCCCGTGGAAACCGGCAGGGGGACCAGCGTGGACACGCGCGCGTACCGACAAAAAGACACGGCCTTGAGCGCCCGGAAGAGAGAAGCCGCTCGCCATCAGCGAGCGGCAACGGTACCCCTGCCAAGCGACATATCCGTGCGCGAGATCCTCGGCATTCCGATCGCGATGACCGACTACGCCGAGGCGATGGACGTGATGGACGGCATGGTGGCGCGCCGCGAGCCCGGCTACGTGTGCGCCGTGGCGGTGCACGCCGTGATGGTCAGCCAGCACGACGACGAGATGCGCGAGGCCGTCACCGGCTCGACCCTGACGGTGCCGGACGGCATGCCGCTCGTCTGGGCGGCCAACCTGCTCGGCGCGGACCTGCGCAACCGCGTGTACGGACCGGAGCTGATGGAGCGCTACTGCGCGCGCTGCGCCGAGCGCGGCCACCGCGTGTGGCTGTACGGCGGGCGCGACCAGGGGTCGCTGATGCAGCTCGCCCTGAACCTTCGCCGCCGCCATCCCGGGATCGAGATCGTGGGCGGCTACTCGCCGCCGTTCCGCCCCCTCACAGGCGAGGAGGAGGACGCGATCGTCGAGCAGATCAACGGCGCGAACGCCGACGTCGTCTGGGTCGGCGTGGGTGTGCCGAAGCAGGAGAAGTGGATGGCCCACATGCGCTCGCGGCTCGAAGCGCCGGTGCTGTGCGGCGTGGGCGCCGCGTTCGACTTCCACGCCGGGCGCATCTCGCAGGCGCCGCCGTGGATGCAGCAGCGCGGGCTCGAGTGGATCTACCGGATCGCGCAGGAGCCGCGCCGGCTCCTGCCGCGCTACCTGTCTTACAACCCGGCTTTCGTGCTCGCCTTCGCGCGTCAGTTCCTGCGCGAGCGGCTGGGCCGGCGCGGCAACTAGAAGCGCTCCTTCGCCCGCCCCGGGCAGTCGGCCCCAGCGTCTAGCGTGTGCGCCGGTGACGCCCACACTCGACAGCGGGCCTGACGAGCTCGAGATCGGCCTCGCCGAAATCGAGTCGCGCGAGGCCGGCGACCGCATCATCCGCGGCGGCGCCTTCCGCGCAAGCGGCTACCTGTTCTCCACCGGCGCCACCGCGGTGGCCTTTGCGCTGCTGCTGCGCCACCTCGGAGTCGTGCAGTTCGGGCGCTTCTCCACGGTCATCGCCCTCGTGACGATCGCGTCCGGCCTGTCCGATCTCGGCCTCCAGGTGATCGCGCAGCGGCGTTTCGCCGCGGCCGCCGATCACCCCGCGCGCCGCAAGCTGGTGGCCGACGTGGTGGGCATCCGGCTCGCCTTCGCGCCGCTGGCCGTCGCGCTGTGCACGGCGTTCGCATTGGTGGCCGGCTACAACTCGACGATGGTGATCGGGACGGCCGTGGCCGGGCTCGGCGCCATGGTCGTGGTGCTCTCCGCCAGCTACGCGATCCCGCTGGCGATGCATCTGCGCTATTTCGCGCTCACGTTCGTGGACGTGGCGCGACAGCTCGTGATCGTCGCGGGCATCGTGCTGCTAGTGGTGGCGGGGGCCGGGCTCGGACCGTTCTTCGTCGTCTACCTCGCGGCGGGCTTCGTCCTGCTCGCGCTGACGGTGCTGGTGGTCGGCCGCAGCTACGCCGTACTGCCGCGGCTGCGCTTCAGCGAATGGCGGCCGATCCTGGTCGAGACCGCGCCGCTCGCGCTCTCCCTCGCGATCAACGTCCTCTACCTCAAGGTCCTGATCGTGATGGCGTCGCTGCTCGTGTCCGGGGAGCAGGTCGGGTTGTTCGCCACCGCCTCCCGTGTGACCGAGGTGCTGGTGGGGCTCCCCACCTTCATGATCGGTGTGGCCTTTCCGCTGCTGGCGCACGCGGGCAAGCACGACGAGGAGCGCCTCGCGTACGCGCTCCAGCGCATCGTCGAGGTCACGCTGCTCGTGGCCGTCGGGTTCGTGGTCGTGCTCGTGGTGGCGGCCGAGCCGATCATCCAGATCTTCGGCGGCTCGGGCTATGCGGCGGCGGTGCCGGTGCTCAGGATCCAGGCCCTCGCGCTGCTCGGCGCGTCGCTCTCGCAGGCGTGGATCCAGGGCGTGGTGGCGGTGCACGCCCAGCGGGCGCTCGTGCTCGTGAACGCGGTCGCGCTCGTCTCCGTGGTGGCGCTCGGCGCCATCCTGATCCCCACGCTCGAGGCGCAGGGCGCGGCCATAGCCGCGGCCTGTGGCGAGGCGATCATGGCCGCCACGATGCTGCGCGCGCTCGTGCGCGCTCGGCCCGCGCTGCGGCCGAACTTCGCGTTCGCCTGGCGTGTGATCCTCGCCGGCGGCCTGGCCCTGCTGCCGCTGCTGTTACCAGTCTCGCCCGCGGTTCAGGGCGTGCTCACGGCGGCGGTGTTCGGCGCTGCGGCCCTGGTGCTGCGCGCCGTTCCGCTCGAGGTGTTTCAGGCGTTCATGCCCGCGCGCAGCTCGTCCGAGCCGGCCTGATCCGCGGCTGCCCGCGGACGCGCCACCGCCATCACCTGGCGGCGGCGGCGCTGGATGCTCCACAGCACGCACGCCGCGTCGAACAACCGCCGCGGCAGGAGTCGGTAGAGGCGATCGTGGAGCTGCGGCCACGCGTAGGCCACCACGCGCGACTCGACCACATCGAAGCCTGCCTCGTCGAGCAGGTTGGAGAGGAGCAGCGGCGTCCATGTGTAGAGGTGGTGGTTGACATCCGCCGGATCGGGCTTGCGCTGCGTGCGCCAGTCGTCGATCGGCAGCCACACCACGAGCTTGCCGCCCGGCTTGATGAGACGGTGGATGGCCTCGAGCTCGTCGAGCGGGCGAAGGGTGTGCTCGAGCGCGTGGTTCGAGATCACCACGTCGGCGAAGCCTTCGGGAAGCTCCGACGCGCTCGCCACCACGCGCAGACCGCGCTCCGCCGCATCCGCGCGAGCCACGTCGTTGGGCTCGATCCCCACCGCCTCGCGCGCGGCGAGCAGGCCAAGCAGGTAGCCGGTGCCGCAGCCGAAGTCCACGACGGTCGAGTCGGGCGTGATGTGGGACTCGAACTTGTGCAGCTCGAGCTCGGCTCCGAGCTCTGCTCCCTGCTTCTGCCAGGCGAAGTACTCGGCCCCGCGCTCGCCCTTGTAGTGATGCCCGACGGGCGGCTTGGCCTCTGCCATGGTCGGCGATTCTAGGCGCGCGTCCCTGCCTTCACGCGCTCGTACAGCGCGACGGTGTCCTCGGTCACCCGGCTCCATGAGAAGGACTGGGCGTCGCGGTGCCCGCGCTCGCGCAGCCGTTCGAGCAGCGGCGGGTCGTCCGCGAGGCGCTTCACCGCGGCGCGCAGCGCGCCGGAGTGGCCGGGCGGGATCAGCAGGCCGCCCTCGCCGTCGGTCAGCAGGTCGGGCGCCGAGCCCACCCTCGTCACCACGGGCGCGAGTCCGCACGCCATGCCCTCGAGCAGGGCGAGGCTCGAGCCCTCGGCGTAGCTCGGCAGCAGCAGGACGTGCTCTTCCCGCAACAACGCCGAGAGCTCGGTGTGCTCGTAGCGCGGGACCACCCGGACCTGCTCACGCGCCCCCGGCGGGAATGCCGCCAGCACCTCCTCGGCCGCCACGCCCGTTCCGAGCAGCGTGAGCCGCGGCGGGCCGGGCGCCTCCAGCAGCGGGGCGAGCGCCTCCACGAGCACGTGCATGCCCTTCCGCGCGGCCCAGGAGCCCACCTGCACGAGGCGCAGCGGGCCTTCGCCGCGCGGCGCGGGCGCCGGCAGGCCGAGGAGTGAATCCGGCACGCCGTTCGCCACCACGTGCGCGCGCTCGGCGCGCACCCCCAGCTCGCCGACGGCTCGTGCGCGGTCGGCGCTGTTGAGAAACAGCGCGGCGTCCGAGCGCCGCAGCGACACCCGCGCCTCGCGCAGGCGCACGCCGCCGTGGTAGAGGCGCTCGAGCAGCGGGACGCTGTCGCCGCCGGCTGTGGCCTGCTCCACCCGCGCGTCCCAGAACGTCTGCTCGAGGCCGTGCGAGCGGGCGATCAGCGCCGGGCCGGCACCCCGGCGCACGAGCGACCACAGCCACCCGTCACAGCTCGCGGCGTCGATCACGTCGACCCCCTCGCGCCCGGCGCGGGCCATGCGCCGCGCCGCGAACTCCGGGAACAGCAGCTCCCGCGAGCGGGCGTCCATCCGGGCGGGCAGGTCGTCCCACGAGAAGGTCTCGGCCTCGTGGCCGGCCGCTCGCAGCCCCTGGGCGAGCCGCCAGGTCACGCCCGGCGCGCCTGAGTTCGGGTCGAGGTGGTGATGGATCGTCAGCAGGACGCGCATTCACATGCGGCGGAAGGCGCCCATGGAATCCGCGCTGTCTGCGAGCCGCCACGGCGAGTCCGACGCGAGCAGTTCCTTGACGAAGCGCGCGGAGCCGAACTCCTCGGTCATCCAGGGCGCCTCGAGGAGAGCGTCGTGGAAGAGGATCGTGCCGCCGTCGGCCACGAGCGGGCTCCACTTCTCGAAGTCGTCGCGCGTGCCCTCGTACGAGTGCTCGCCGTCGATCAGCAGCAGGTCGATCGGGCCCTCCCAGCCGTTCACCGCGTGGTTGCTGAACTCGTGCAGCCACACCACCTCGCCGCGATCGAGCTCGTTCACGAGCCGGCGCGCGGTGATGCTCGACAGGTTCACCCCGAGCACCCGCGGATACGGATCGATCAGGACGAGCTTCCCGGCCGGGTCCATCACGGAGCGCATGTCCCACGCCGAGCCGCCCTCGGCCACGCCGATCTCGACGATCGAGCTCACGCCCTCCGCGCTCCGCTTCAGCAGCCCGGACTCGGCCGGCGTGTGCTGGGCGACGGCCGGGCGCAGCCCGAGCGCTCCGAACAGCGAGTGCTTGCGCCAGCCGTAATCTGCCTGATATGCGGGTCCCCTGGCCACGGGCCGGGAAGCGTAGTCAGCGGGCCAGCAGCTCGTCGTAAGCCGTGGCGAGGCGCTCGGCCGCCGCCTCGCTCGAGTAGAGCTCCACGAGCGCCGGGTCGTACGAGGCCCGCGTGCCGGGAGGCCGCGACAACGGTCCTGCCGCGAGCAGCCGCGCGAGCCCCACCCAGTCGCCGGAGGGAAACAGCTCGGCCTGCCCCGCGAGCACCTCCGGAATCGCGCCCGAGCTGGACGCGAGGATCGGCACCCCGGCACAGATCGCCTCGGCAAGCACCATGCCGAACTGCTCCTCCCAGAACCACAGCGGAAGGCTCCCGAGGACCATGCAGGAGGCGCGGGCGTAGATCGCGGGCATCTCCTCGTACGGCACCTCGGGGCGGATCTCCACGGCGTCCGCCACGCCCAGCTCGGAGGCGTAGCGGCGCAGGCGGGCCTCCTCGGGGCCGGCGCCGATCACCAGCACGCGCGCATGCGCGGCGCTCTCAACGAGTCCCTTGCGAAGCGCGGCGAGTGCCCGCAGCACGTCCTGGTGACCCTTCTCCCACACGAGCCTCCCGGGAGAGACGATCAGGTGCTCGGTGGGCGGCGCAGCCGACTCGGCTCCGGCGAACAGCTCGCGATCCACGCCGGGCGGCACCACGCGTATGCGCTCCCCGGGCGCCCCCTCGAGGAGGAGGCAGTCGCGGGCGCGCTCGGTCGCCGCGAGGAACAGGTCCGTCTCGCGCAGCACGAGCTCGCGGTAGGGGCGCGTGCGCACGTTCCGGTAGGCGCCGAGGAACGGGATCGTCTCCCAGCAGGTGAGCGCGAGCTTGTAGCCGAGCTCGCGGCGATGCTTGGCCGCCTGCATCGAGTACCAGAAGCCGAGATCCTGGGAATGGACGATCGAGGCCCCGCGCAACCGGTCGGCGACGCCGAGGTAACGGTCGCCCGGCAGGCGCGCGGCGAGGTCGCCGGCTCGGCCGGGCGGCAGCAGGTCGCGCAGCGCCCTCGTCTCGACCGTGGGGAAGCCGAGCAGCTCGGTGTCGAACCAGGTGCGCCGCGTCTTGAGCGCCACGATGTCGTAGCGATCGGTGAGGTGGCGCCACGGCCGCAGGTGCCAGGAGTTGGTCTGGTGGCCTCGCACGATCACCACGCGCGGCCGCGCGTGGCTCACGTGGCTGCCTTCCGCGCGATCAGCCAGACGTTGCGGCGCACGATCGGGAGCCACGCCGCCGCGCGCAACGGCGCCGGACGGCGATTCGAGCGGGTGCGCCGCGAGACGATCGAGGTGCCCGGCATCACCGACTCGTAGCCGGCGGTCTCCACCGCGAAGCCGTTGTCGGCGAACAGCAGCCGGAACGCCTTGCGGGTGAACGGCCGGCGGTGCGTGTAGTCGTCCCACACCCAGCGCTGGGCGTCGGGCGAGGACGCGAACACCCGGCCTCCGGGGCGCAGGACGCGCGCCGTCTCGCGAACCACCGCGGCGGGATCGTTCACGTGCTCGAGCAGATCCTTGAGCACCACGCCGTCGAAGCTCGCGTCCTCGAACGGCAGCGGCTCGTCCACGCTGGCGAGCGTGATCGCGCGCCCCTTTGCCGCAGCGGCGGCCACGGCCTCCGGCGAACCGTCCACCCCCGTGTAGTGCTCGAAGTGGTCGGCGAGCCAGGCCGAACCGCAGCCCACGTCCAGCAGGCGCGTGCCCGGTGGGAAGTGCCGCGTCACGTCGCGGAAATAGCCGGGCTGCTCGTGCCATTCGAAGTAGCCCATCGGCGGGCGCACCGTAGCATCCGCTGATTGCGCCGCGTAGTGCTCAACGCGCTGTTTCTCGACCCCGCCGTCTCCGGCGGGCCTGAGACCTACCTGCGCGGGCTCGCGCCCGAGCTCGCGGCCGCGCATCCCGACGTGAGCTTCACGGTGGTCACCACCGGCTCGGGCGCCGCGACCCTCAAGCGGGACGGCTGGGAGCCGCGCTTCTCGGTGCGCGCACTGCCATGCGAGGACGGCCAGCGCGTGCGCCGCCAGGTGGCGGAGCAGATCCTGCTGCCCGCGCTCGCACGGCGGTTGAACGCAGACCTTCTGCATAGCCTCGCCAGCGTCGCGCCGATCCGGACGCCCGGCGTGAAGCACGTGATCACCCTCCACGACGTGACCTTCTTCCGGCGCGCCACGTTCGGTCCGGTCACCTCGTTCGGCATGAGGCAGGTGGTGGCGCGGGCGGCGCGCCATGCCGACGGTCTGATCACGGCCGCCGCCGCCGCACGTGACGAGATCTGCGACGAGCTGGAGCTCGACCCCGGCGCGTTCACGGTGGTGCCGCACGGTGCCGAGCGGGTGCGGCAGGCCGCTGCCGCGCCGGAGGCCGGCGTGCGCGAGCGCTACGGGCTCGCCGGGCGGCGCGTGGTGCTGTGCGTGGCGGCCAAGCGCCCGCACAAGAACCAAGAGGTGCTCGTGCGCGCGATGCCGCTGCTGGACGGCGACGTGGTGCTCGTCCTCGCCGGGCATCCCGAGGCCTATGACGCCGAGCTGCGAAGCCTGGCGGCGTCGCTCGGGGTGTCCGAGCGGATCCGCTTCGCCGACTACGTGGCCGACGCGGACCTGGAGACGCTCTGGCAGCTCGCGGACTGCGCGGCGTTTCCCACGCTTGGCGAGGGCTTCGGCATCCCCGTGATCGAGGCGATGTCGCGCGGGCTCGGCGTGGCCGTGTCGGACATCCCGGTGCTGCGCGAGGTGGGCGGCGACACGCCGCGCTACTTCGACCCGCACTCTCCAGAAGCAGCCGCTGCCGCCATCAGCGCCACGCTTGCCGACCCGCAGGCGGCGCGCGGCGGCCCGGAACGCGCCGCGCGCTTCACCTGGAAGGCGGCTGCCGAGGGCACCTGGACCGCGTACGAGCGGGCGCTGGCCTCCTAGCCGCCGAAGCTCCGCGCGACCACCACCACCGAGCGGCCCTCATGGCCGTGCGCTCGCTCGTGGACGATCTCGCGCTCGACCTCGAACTTGGACACCAGTTCGTGCACCCTCTTGGCGGTGAAGGTGTGCGGCTCGGTGGGCGTGGCCGGGTGGTCGAGGTCCACGTTCAGGATGAACGTTCCGCCCGGGCGCAGGATGCGGCGCACCTCGGCCACCACGGCCGCCGGGTCGCGCACGTGGTCGAGGCTGTTGCGCGACAGCGCGACGTCCACCGTGCCGCTCACGAGCGGGATCGCCTCAGCGCCCACCGCGAGGTAGATCGCGCGGCTGTCCGGGATCAGCAGACCGGCGGCAGCGAAGCGCTCGGCCAGCGGCTCGACGCCGATGCTCACGGCGGCGTCGCAGGCGTCGGGGAAGCCGAGCGCACCCGGTCCGATGTCCACCACCGTCTTGCCCTGGAAGAAGGCCGGATCCTCGATCTGCGCCTCGCTGAGCACGCGCCGCACCTCCGCGCGGGCGATCTGCCGGCGGCGCCCCTCGTAGGTGCCGGCCGTCGGCTCGCCGGGGTCGAGGAACTCCTGGACGTCGCCAGGGTTGAAGCCACCATCGCGAATCACCGGATCCCAGCTGTCGAGCCACCAGCGCAGCTCGGCGTCCAGGTCGGCCGCACGGGCCTTTGCGGGTCTCAGGAAAGGCGCCATCGGGCACTAAGGTACGCGCATGCCTAGCTCTGTCGCGGTAGTGGGCCTTGGCCGGATCGGCCTGCCGCTCGCGCTCTCCTTCGCAGATCACGGCCACAGGGTCGTCGGGGTGGACAAGGTTCCCGCCGTCCTCCAGTCGATCTCCTCCGGCCGAATGCCGTTCGAGGAGCCCGGCACGCAGGAGTTGCTCGAGCGCGCGCTCACGGGCGGCCACCTGCGCCTCACGCACCAGATCGAGGAGGCCGCCGGCTGCGATCACATCGTGCTGACGATCGGCACGCCCGCCTTCAGCCACATCGAGATCGACATCTCGGACGTCCGCAGCGTCACCGACGACCTGCTGCCCGTCCTCCGCGAGGGCCACTCGCTGATCCTGCGCTCGACCGTCGCGCCCGGGACCACCGACTGGCTCGCCGGCTACATCGAGCAGCGGCGCGGGTTCACCGCCGGCGAGGACGTGTTCGTCTCGCACGTGCCGGAGCGCATCGCGGCCAACCGCTTCCTCGCGGAGATCTCGTCGCTGCCGTGCATCGTCGGCGGCGTGGGCACGGGCTCGGGCGCGAAGGCCGCGGAGCTGTTCGAGATCTTCGGCACCGACATCGTGCAGACCACGCCGGTGCAGGCCGAGCTGGCGAAGATCTGGACGAACATCTTCCGCTACTCGACCTTCGCCCTGCCCAACCTGCTGATGATGAACTGCGAGCAGTACGGGGCGAACGTGTTCGAGGTGATCGACCTGATCAACCGCGACTACCCGCGCGGCGGGATCGGCCGCCCGGGCCTCACCGCCGGCATCTGCCTGCGCAAGGACTTCACCTTCAGCGAGGAGCGCTCGAGCGCGCCCGGGATGCTGCTCGCGGTGTCTCGCGTGCACGAGAGCGTGCCGCTGTTCCTCGTGGAGGGGCTCAAGCGGCGCCTCGGCGGCTCGCTGCGCGACCGCAAGGTGGCGGTACTCGGGCTCACCTTCAAGCGCGACTCGGATGACGCTCGGGACTCGCTCTCGTACAAGCTCATCCGCCTGCTCGAGCGCGAGCTGGCGCACGTGTCGCGGCACGACCCGTTCGTGCCCGCCGAGTCCGAGCCGCTCGAGACGGCGCTGGCCGGCGCCGACGCGGTGGTGATCGCCACCAACCACTCGGCCTACGAGACCCTCATGTCGCAGGTGCCCAAGAGCGCGCTCCTCGTGGACCCGTGGAACGTCACGGGCTCGGCGCAGGTGTTCGCGTACGCGGACGAGCTCGTCTCCACGTGATCCTCATCACCGGGGTGGGCGGCTTCGTCGGGAGGCATCTCGCCGGGTTCTGCCGGGAACGCGGCGCCGAGCTCGCGGGAATCGGCCGTGGCGAGCGGCCCGACCTGCCCGAGTTGAGCGCGTACGAGCGCATCGACGTGACAGACGCGAAGGCCACACGCGAGGCGATCGCACGCCTTCGGCCCGAGTGGGTGTTCCACCTCGCGGGCGAGGCCTCGGTGGCGCGCTCGTGGGAGGCGCCGGGCGACGTGATCGCCGGAAACGTGACGGGCGCGCTCAACCTGCTCGAGGCGATCCGTCTCGAGGCGCCTGAGGCCGCGGTGCTCATGGCCTGCTCGGGCGAGGAGTACGGACCGCCTCAGGTTCTGCCCGTGGACGAAAGCCACCCGCTCGAACCGCAGAACCCCTACGCCACGAGCAAGGTGATGGTCGACCAGCTGGCCCGCTTCTACGCCGACATTCACGGCCTGCGCGTGGTGCGCACGCGGGCGTTCAACCACGCGGGCCCCGGCCAGTCGGACACCTACGTGGTGGGGCGCTTCGCCCATCAGATCGCCCAGGCGGAGGCCGACACACCTCCCAGCGGGCGCTCCGAGATCTCCACCGGCAACCTCATGGTGCGCCGCGACTTCTGCGATGTGCGCGACGTCGTACGCGCCTACTGGATGGCTCTGGAAAGCGGAGAAACGGGCGTTTTCAACGTCTGCAGCGGCCGCTCAACCGCGGTGTCCGACATACTCACTGCCCTTGCGGCGCTCAGTTCTCTCGACGTGGAGTGCCGAATCGACCCGTCGCGGCTGCGCAACAACGAGGTGATGGAGATCAGGGGCTCCCACGAGAAATTGACCAAGGCGACCGGCTGGCAACCGGAGATCGAACTCGCCGAGACGCTGCGCGAGACACTCGACTGGTGGCGCAGGCGGGTGGCTGCGGGAGCGGTCCGATGAGCGACCCCCGCCGCGCACTCATCACGGGCGTCACCGGGCAGGACGGGAGCTACCTGGCGGACCTGCTGCTCGAGAAGGGCTACGAGGTGCACGGCATGGTGCGCCGCGCCTCCACCGAGACCTTTCAGCGCCTCGCCCACATCCGCGACCGGATCAACCTCCACACCGGCGACCTCCTCGACCAGCGCTCGCTCGGCGACGTGATGCGCGAGTGCCAGCCGCATGAGATCTACAACCTCGCCGCAATGTCGTTCGTGGCGGCGTCGTGGAACCAGCCGGTGCTCACAGCCGACTTCACGGGGGTCGGCGTAACGCGCATGCTCGAGGCCCTGCGCGAGGCCGCGCCGGAGGCGCGCATCTACCAGGCGTCGTCCTCGGAGATGTTCGGCAAGGTGCTCGAGGTTCCACAGACCGAGAAGACGCCCTTCTACCCGCGCAGCCCGTACGGCGTGGCCAAGGCCTATGGGCACTTCATCACGGTCAACTACCGCGAGTCGTACGACCTTTTTGCCTGCTCAGGAATACTTTTCAACCACGAGTGCGTGTCTTCCAGCACACCTCTGATCGTCCGCGAGAACGGCGTGCTGGCGATCCGCACGCCTGCCGACATCGTCCCTCTACGACGCAAGGGGCCCAGCGTTCAGACCTTTGAGCCCGGCGGCCTGTTCGAGGTCTGGGCAGGGGACGAGTGGACGCCGGTTAAGGCGATCACCGCCACGCGGCGACGTAGGACCGACCCCGACCACGAGCTCTTGAGCATCGAGGCGCGCGGTGGGGTGGTTCAGGTCACCGCGCACCACACGATGCTCGATGCCGGCGGCGGCGAGATCAAGGCACGCGATCTAGAGGAGGACGACGAGCTGCTCGTCTCGGAGGAGCTGCCGACGGCGCCGATCTGGACGGCGGTCACGAACGAGCTGGCGGAGCTGTTGGGTCTCTTGGTGGCCGACGGCTATGTAGGTCGGGACGAGCGCCACGTCTGCTTCACGAACAATGACCCTCGGCTGCGGATGCGCGTTGCGCAGCTGTGGTCGAAGACGTTCCTCGGGAAGTCCCACGAGTGGACGGGCCGCTCGGGCTGGGACGACGAGGCCGAAGTCGGCAAGCTCAACCTGAGCGGTGCCGCATCGATCGCCCCCTGGCTGCGTGAGCAGCTCTACACGCCGACCGGCCACAAGCAGGTCCCGCCGATCATCCTCAACGCCGATTCGCCGCTGCAGGAGCACTTCCTCGAGGGCTACTACGCGGGCGACGGCCTGAAGAAGGGCAAGGGCGAGAGCATCAAGACCAACAGCGCCGTACTCGCGCAGGGCCTGGTCTGCCTCTACCACTCGCTGGACCAGCCCGCCTCCGTGTACGTCGAGCAGCGCGCCGGCAAGTGCTACTACCAGCTCAACCTGGCTTCACGCGCATCGGTTTACAGCGGCAAGGGGGCGCATCTGCGCAAGCCTCCGCAGGAGGTCCGGAGGATCGTGCCGGCCGCGGTCGAGGACGACGAGTGGGTGTTCGATCTCGAGACGGAGGCCGGCGTCTTCAACGCGGGCGTCGGACGCTTGGTCGTCCACAACTCGCCACGCCGTGGGCTCGAGTTCGTCACGCGCAAGGTCACGCACGCCGCCGCGGCCGTGAAGCTCGGTCTCGCCGATCAGCTGCCGCTCGGGAACATGGACGCGCAGCGCGACTGGGGCTACGCGAAGGACTACGTCGAGGCGATGTGGCTGATGCTCCAGCAGGACGAGCCGGACGACTACGTGATCGCCACAGGCGAGGCGCACAGCGTGCAGGAGCTCGTGGATGTGGCGTTCGGCCACCTCGATCTCGACCCCGAGAAGTACGTGCGCATCGACGAGCGGTTCATGCGCCCCGCCGAGGTGGACCACCTGATCGGGGACTACTCGAAGGCCAAGGAGCAGCTCGGCTGGGAGCCGAGCACGAGCTTCGAGGAGCTCGTGAAGTTGATGGTGGACTCCGACGTCGAGCTGCTGCGCAGCGGAGTGCCCACGAAACAGGCCGGCTGACCGTGACGCGAGTGCTGGTGACGGGCGGGGCCGGGACGATCGGCACCGCGGTGGTGCGGCGACTCCTGCGCGACGACGACGCGGGCCGGCTCGACGTGCGCGTGTCGGACCAGCGCACGCCGCCCGCCTGGATGAGCGAGGCGTGCGAGATCCACACGGGGGACCTGCGCGACTACTCCGAGGCGCGCGCGGCGGCCGCGGGCTGCACGCATGTGATCCACCTGGCGGCGATCGTCGGAGGCATCGCCAACTTCCACAAGCTCCCGCACACGCTGCTCGAGGTGAACACCGGGCTCTACAACGCGGTCTTCCGCGCGGCGCTCGAGCAGGAGGTGGAACGGCTCGTCTACGTCTCGTCGTCGATGGTGTTCGAGCGCGCCACCGAGTACCCCACCACCGAGGCGCACATCGCGGACACGCCGATCCCGGAGTCGGCTTACGGCTTCTCCAAGCTCGCGGGCGAGGTGTACTGCCACGCGCTGCACGACGAGCACGGCCTGCCGTTCACGATCTGCCGGCCCTTCAACGCCTACGGCCCCGGCGAGATGCCGGAGGACGAGCCGGGCATCGCGCACATGGTTCCCGACGTGATCCGCAAGGTGCTGTCGGGCCAGCGGCCGCTCCAGATCTTCGGCTCCGGCGAGCAGACGCGCACGATCACGCACGTGGACGACATCGCGGACGGCGTGGTCACGGCCATGTCCCACCCCGCGGCGGAGAACGAGGACTTCAACATCTCGGCGAGCGAGGAGATGACCGTGGCCGAGATCGCGCGCGTGATCTGGGAGGAGTGCGGCCGGCCGCCCGAGGAGTTCGAGCTCGAGCACCTGCCCACCTTCCAGGTGGACGTGCAGCGGCGCTGGCCGTCGGTGGAGAAGGCGCGCGAGCTGCTCGGCTGGCAGGCGAAGATCGGAGTGCGAGAGGGCATCGCGCAGACGATCGACTGGCTGCGCGAGCAGGAGGGAGTGCCCGGCCGATGAGCCGCCGATGAGCGAGTTCGGCGAGGCTCCGGCGCAACCTTCGTCGGTACGCGCCCGCCTCACCAGGCTGGCCTTCGCGGTACCGCCGCTGCGCTGGCGCCCGGTGCGCGAGCGCTACGCGCACATGCGGCGCGCGACAGGGCGCCGGCGCCGCCGCGCCGCCGAGGCCCGCGGCGACCATTCGCTCTCGCGGCCGGCGCTCTACGAGATCGATCGCAAGCTCGACCGCCACCTCGACCTCGACGGCGGCTTCTTCGTGGAGGCCGGCGCGAACGATGGCTTCGAGCAGAGCAACACGTACTGGCTCGAGCGCTTCCGGGGCTGGCGCGGCGTACTCGTGGAGGCGATCCCGCAGCTCCATCGCGAGGCGGTGATCGAGCGGCCGGGGGCGCGCGTGTTCAACTGCGCCCTGGTGGCCGCCGACAATCGCGAGGACGTGGTGACCATGCGCTACGGCGGCCTGATGTCGATAGTGGCGGGCTCCCACGGCTCCGATGCGGACGACCGCGAGTACGTGAAGCACGCGTTCCAGCTCGGGATGGAGACGGAGTACGTGGTCGACGTGCCGGCGCGCACGCTCAGCTCGATCCTCGACGAGGTGGGCTCGCCGGAGGTGGACCTGCTCTCCCTGGATGTCGAGGGCTTCGAGGCCGACGTGCTCCGCGGACTCGACCTCAGCCGGCACGCGCCGCGCTTCGTGCTGGTGGAGATACACGACATGGAGGCCGGGCGACCGCTGATCGAGGGCGTGCTCGGGGAGCGATACGAACCGGTGGAGCAGCTTTCGCCCATGGACATGCTCTACCGGAGGCGATGAGACCGTGATCGAGGACCCCGTCCTTCGCCAGCGGCTCAGCTTCACCCGCACGACCGACGAGGACGGCTCCGAGGTGCTCCACGTGGAGACCTGGGTGGACCCGGGCGGCGGCGTGACGCCGCACATCCACCCGGCGATGGAGGAGCGCTTCGAGGTGCTCGAGGGCACGGTGAGCTTCCTGTCCGGCCGCAAGTGGGTGAGCGCGGGCGCCGGCGAGACGGTGGTGGTGCCCGCGAACACGCGCCACGCCTACCGCAACAAGTCGAGTGCCGAGGCGCACATGGTGTGCCACGTGCGCCCGCCCTCAACGCTCCAGGAGTTCCTCGAGGACACCGTGCGCCTGAGCCGTTCCGGCGGGCTCACGCAGAACGCGATCCCGCGCTCGCCGCACGCGCTGCTCGAGGGGATCGTGTTGGC
>DASXCV010000349.1:0-7006 GCA_036491015.1 Thermoleophilaceae bacterium
CGGCCGGTGCTGGCCAGCAGTTCCTCGTAGAGCAGCTCGTGGCGCTGCGCCGCCTGGTCCCAGGCGAACGCCTGGCGCGCGTAGGAGCGCACCGCCTCGGCGGCGGCGCCCCACGCCTCGCTGTCTGACAGAAGCGACTGCAGCTCGGCGGCGATCACGTCGGGGGCGGCGGGCACGAAGCGCACGCCCAGGCCAGCGCCGTCGAGGTGCGAGAGGTAGCCCGGGTCATCGCTCATCACCACCGGCAGGCCGCTCGTCATCGCCTCCTGCACCGCCACGGGGAAGCCCTCGCCGCGCGAGGGCAGCAGCATCGCGTCGGCCGCGCGGTAGAGCTCGGCCACGCGCTCGGACGGGATCGGGCCGAGCACGTCCACGCCCGGGAGCCCCTGCGGCTGCAGCGGGCCCGGGCCGGCGACCACCAGGCGGAAGCGTCCCTCGGAGGCGGCGGTGGCCGCGAGCGCGGTGTCGATGCCCTTCTTCGCCACCAGCCGTCCCACGAACAGCACGCGCGGCGTCTCGTCCCAGCCGAGCTCGCGCCGCAGCGCCTCGCGCTCGCCGTCGAGCGGCGGGCGGAAGAGCGTCGTGTCCACGCCGTTCGGCAGGACCAGCACGGGCTCGCGCGGGCGCAGCGCCTCGATCTCGGCGCCCACCCGGCGGTTCAGCACGATCACGGCGTCGGCGGAGCGAACCGCCAGCTTGCCGACGGTCGAGATGGCCAGCGACTCCACGCGGTCGAGCAGCGCGGACTCGTACGGCACGTGCCCGACGTGCTCCGTCAGCACGAGCGCCGGCCCGCCGTCACGCCGGCGGCGGCGCATCCGCGCCTTGAGCAGCGCCAGCACCGAGCTCTGGTAGAGGAAGCCGTGAACGTGCACGACGTCGGCCTCCGCGATCTCGCGCGAGAGCACGCGGGTGAGCCGCGGAGAGAAGATCGGATAGGGAACGCCGAGCCGGTTCTCGAGCACGTTCAGCGCGCGCACCCGGATCACGCCCTCGTCGTCGTAGCCGAGCGCCTCGCTCGAGAGGTGGCTCGCATTCGACGCGACGTGGCGCACCTCGTGGCCGCGCCTGCGCAGCTCGCGGCGCAGTGACCGGATCACCGTTTCCACCCCGCCGATGTGCGGAGTCGCGTAGTGGGATACGAAGAGAATGCGCATCGGTACTCAGATCAGAATGCGGCCTCTTGCCTCCAAAATCCAATGCTGCACTCGCAATACCGCAAGCGCGTCATCGGCCGAGATGCCCTCGGGAGGCTTTCCAGAGCCAATCGCGGCATGAAAACGGCGGAAAACTTCGTCGTTGCCGTAGCGCAGCTTTCCGAGCACGTGACCGGGCCCCGAGCGCAGGTAGCCGAGCCAGTGATGCCAGCTCGCGGAGCCCGAGGTGCGCAACACGTCGAGCGCCTTGTGGTCGCGGTCGTTCGGCGTGAACAGCGCGATGTCGCGGAACAGGTCGACCACGCCCATGCCGCGCTCACCCAGCACCGCCACGTGCCACTCGGACACGGGCGCCTCGAAGTTCATTTGGATCGATACCGGCACATCCCCCGCTCTCATCTGAGCATCGATCTGAGCAGGGGTGTTTACCAGACCTGAGGTACTCGGGTGGATGGTCACGCTCACCGGGTCGAGATTCGCGCCGGCCAGCGCCCTCGCCGTGTAGATCAGGTGCGGCGACTCGTCGTAGAAGAGCCCGCCGGGCAGCTCGTCGAACCAGGTCGGCAGGCGACGCGCGGGATTCGAGAGCTGCGTGGCCCAGACGGCGCGCACCCGGCCGAGGCGCCCGGCGGCGATCCAGCGGCGCAGCTGGAGCACCGAGCGGGCGAACTGGAAGTTGTGGACGATCGCGAGCACGAGGCCGCGCTCGCGGGCGAGCGCAGTCAGCTCCTCGCCCTCCTGGACGGTCATCGTGAACGGCTTCTCCGTGAGCACGTGCTTGCCGGCCTCGAGCGCGCTGCGGATCACGCGCTCGTGCGCGAACGGCGCGGTGCCGCAGGTCACGGCGTCGATCGAGTCGCGCACCGACAGCTCGTCCACGCCCTGTGCCTCCTCGTGCCGCGGCAGATCGAGCTCGGCGGCGGCCGCCTGGGCGCGTTCCCCGCGGCGATCGGCGATGCAGGCGATGTCGAAGCCGCCATGGCGGCGCATCGTCGGGATGTGGCGGTGCGTGGTCACCCAGCCCGCGCCGAAGCAGGCGACGGAGATCCGCTGACCGGGGGCGCGAGTCACCGTGCGAGCCTACCCGCCCAGGCGCATCGCGACGAGGCGCGAACTGACGAAGAACGGCGTGCCGAGCCTGGGCGGCTTCGCCCTGCTGCCGTCCTCGCTCACGCAACTCGGGTCCACGAGGATGAAGCGCACGTGCAGCTTCTTCGCGAGCGCCTTGCCGCGCGGCGTGCCGGCGATTATCGCCCTCGCCTGCGCCGCCGGGCCGACCTCGGCCTTGGGCAGGATGTCCGCCGGATCGAGCGCCGGGAACGTATCGGCCTGCAGGAGCCAGGCGCTGAGGAAGCTCCAGCAGCGGTCGGCCACCACGGTGTCGCCGGGCCGCAGGTCGGATGACACCGCGCGCATGCCGGACAGCGTGGTGGGATTGGCGAAGTCGTAGAAGCGGTGCACGTTGCGCGCCGCGCCCCACGCCGGCACGGCGATCGCGAGCGTGAGCCCGAGCGCCACGAGTGCCGCCAGCCTGGGGCGCAGGAGACGCGTGAGCGCCACGGCCACCAGCGGCACGAGCGCGAGCGGCACGTAGTAGGCCATGCGCACGTAGGCGAGCGGGATGTGGGCGAGCCACGAGTACGCCAGCGCGACGACCACGACCATCATCGCCACGAACGGCAGGAGCGTGCGCTCGCGGCGCAGCCACCAGAGCGCCAGCACGAGTGCCGCGATCCCCACCACGGTGAACACCACGCTCAGGTCGTTCACCACGAGATGCAGGTGCACCTTGGTCGACAGGTAGGCGCGGTAGCTCTGGCTGCCGCCGAACTTGTCCTCGGTCTGGATCACTGTGTAGGCCACGCCCGGGCAGAGCACGAGCGACGCCACCGCGCCGCGCAGCGTTCCGCGCACGAGCCGGCCGCGGTCGCCGCTCATCACGAGGCCGGCGGCGAGCGCCAGCGCCAGGCCGCCGAGTCCGACGAGGAACGACAGCCGGTGCGCCGCGCACAGCCCCACCAGTGAGAAGCCGAGCCCGAACGCCTCGAGCCAGCCGAGCCCACGGCTGAGCAGGGTGGCGGCGTACATCAGCACGATGACCATCAGCGCGAGCGCGGCGTCGTTCGCGAGCCCGTGCCAGCCGAGCAGATCCTGCGCGATCGGCAGCACCGCCCACAGCGCGGCGGCGATCACGGCGGCGAGCGGGCCCCAGAGCGTGCGCCCGAGCGCGAACACCGCCGCGATGCTCATCAGCGCGAACACCCAGATGCCGTGCATCAGCACGCTCGCGGGCTGCCCGCCCATCACGAGGTATGAGGCGAACACGGCAGGCACGCCGGGGTCCTGGCGGAACGGCGTGCCGCCCATCCAGAACGGGTTCTGGATCAGCAGCGTGCCGTGCTGGCGGATCTGGTCCGCGTACAGCACGTACTGGCCCCAGTCGTTGCCGGGCACCGGCGTGTACCCGATCACGCGGCTCTGGAAGAGGATGCCCACGAGCAGCGCGCCGAGGAGCCCGGCGATCGCCCAGGCGTCCGCGTAGCCGAGCGGCTCGCGCGGCTCGCGTGACGGCAGGAGCAGCGTGCCGGCGGCCACGAGCAGGCCGAGCGCGAAGCGCACGGAGAAGCCCGTGAGGTGGATCCCAAGCGCGGGCACGGTCACGAGCAGCACGCACGAGGCGGCGAAGCCGAGCGCCGGCACGGCGGCCAGCGTGGCCGCCCAGTTCGAGCGCGCGCGGGCGGGCAGGAGCGGCACGAGCACGAGCCCCGGCGCGACCACGATCACGAGGCCCGACAGCAGCGGGAAGCTGGCGCCGGCGAGCGCGAGCACGAACTCGAGCAGCGTCAGCGCGGCGCCGGCGAGCGCCAGTGGGCGCCCGCGGCCCCACGACGCCCCGTGCAGCCGCCGGGTTGCCGCAGGAGCGGCTTGTATCGTCAGAATGCCCAAGTGAAGCTCCTGCGGATCTGTCTGGCGAGCCTCGCCGCGTGCACCGTCCTCGCCGCGCCGGCATACGCCCAAACCGGAAACGGATTGTACGAGCCGTTCCCGTCGCCGTCCTCTCAGGCGCTGGCGCAGGACTTCGTGGACGCGCTGCCGGGCGGGATCGGCTTCGTGGACCTGAACGGACTCGACCTGCAGCGCGGGGTGCTCGTGGGCAAGGGAGCAAGGAGCGCCTACGTCACGGGCACGGCCCCCGTGGCCCGTGCCAGCGCGAGCTCCGGCTTCGCCCCCTCGATCGGCTGGCCGCTCGCCATCGTCCTGCTCGCGCTGGTGCTCGGCGGAGCCGGCTTCCTGGCCGTCCGGCGCACGTGAAGAAGCCCTCCCCACTCGCGGTGGTGCTCGCCGCGGTCGCGCTGTTCGGCGTGGGCGTGGGCATCGTCGCGGTCGCGCGGGGCGGCGGCGGCAGCGCGCCGGGCCCGGTGGTGGCCACGGCGTCCACCCTCACCCCGCCTGCCGCCGGCCGGCTGCGACGCGACTTCTTCGGCATCGTCGCGGAGGACGCGTTCGCCCACCCCGGCCCCTACCGCGACGCCACGCTCAACCAGCTCGCGCGCATGGGCGTCGGCATCGTGCGCCAGACCTTCGACTGGTCGGCGATCCAGACCGCCCCCGGGCGCTACGACTTCACGGCGTACGACTCGTTCGTCGGCGCGCTCGCGGCCCGGCACATGACGGTGCTGCCGGTGCTGCTCAATCCACCGCGCTTCCTCTCGAGCGCGCCGGCGGTCGGCGCCCAGCCGGGCACCTATCCGCCGCGCCACTACGCCGACCTCGGCACCTTCGCCGCCGTGCTCGTTCGCCGCTACGGGCCGCACGGCAGCTTCTGGCGCGCCAACCCCGAGTTGCCCAAGGTGCCGATCCGCGCCTGGCAGGTGTGGAACGAGCCGAGCCTGCCGGCCTACTGGCCCACCGGCCCGAACCCGGGGCAGTACACCCAGCTTCTGGCGGCCACCGCGAGCGCCATCCGCAAGGCGGATCCCAAGGCGGAGATCGTCACCGCCGGCCTGCCCAACAGCCGCCTCGGCATCCCGTTCGACACCTTCGTCGAGGGGATGTACAAGGCGGGCGCGAAGGCGGACTTCGACACGCTCGCGATCCATCCGTATGCCCGCGACGCCGACGGCGTGACCGGTGCCGTGGAGGACGCGCACCGGATCATGAACCTGAACGGCGACGGCGGGGCGCGCATCTGGGTCACCGAGCTGGGCTGGGCGGACAAGGGCCCGCGCAGCTCGTTCACGGTCGGCCCGGCGCGCCAGGCGCGGCTGATCTCGACGGTGCTGTCGCAGCTCGTCGCGCTGCGCTACCAGGCGCATCTGCGTGGAATCGTCTACTTCGGCTGGCGCGACGGCGCGCCATATGCGCCGGCATTCAAGGACTTCTGGGGACTGCACACCGGGCTGCTCGACCTGAGCGGCCGGCCGAAGCCCGCCCTCAGCGCGTTCGCCAGATCGGTTGGTACTCTGCGCCGCCACGGGTGACCTTTCGTAAGTCGATCATCGGGATCTTGGCCGGGGTTTTCCTGGCCGCCACACCCGCGGCCCATGCCGCCATGCCCCGGGACTTCTTCGGCCTTGTCAGCGAAGACGTGTTCGCCGGCGGCGCCGGCTACCGCAACGCCACGCTCGCGCAGCAGCAGTCGATCGGCGTCGGCCTGATCCGCCAGACGTTCCACTGGAACCAGATCGAGACCTCGCGCGGCCACTACAACTTCTCGTACTACGACGCCTACATGGCGGCCACGGCCTCGCGCGGCATCCAGGTGCTGCCGATCCTGTTCGACCCGCCGCGCTTCCGGGCCAAGGTGTCGCGGCGCACGAGCGCCACCTACCCGCCGCGCCACTACGCGGACCTCGGCGCCTTCGGCGCGGCGATCGCCCGCCGCTACGGGCCGAACGGCAGCTTCTGGGCGCAGAACCCGAGCGTGCCGAAGCTCCCGATCACGTCCTACCAGGTGTGGAACGAGCCGAACATCCCCGCGTACTGGCCGGCGGGCCCGAACCCGCGCCAGTACGCCCGCCTGCTCAAGGCGGCGGCGCACGGCATCCACGCGGCCGACCCGAGCGCGGAGATCGTCACGGCCGGCATGCCCGACAGCCACCTGTCGCGGCCGGGCAGCGTCTTCTCGTACGTCAAGTCGATGCTCCATGCGCCCGGCGGCCGGAGCTTCGACACCCTCGCCGTGAACCCGTACGGCAAAAGCTCGTCGCAGATCGTGGGCAAGATGCAGCGCTTCCGCTCGATCCTCAACCGCGCGCACGACAGCCGGGCCCAGATGTGGGTCACCGAGTTCGGCTGGTCTGACGTTGGCCCGGCGAGCAGCTTCCGCGCCGGGCGCTCGGGCCAGGCGCGGGACATCCGGCGCGCGATCCCGGCGCTCGTCAAGCGGCGCGCACACCTCAAGCTGCGCGGCATCGTGTACTACAGCTGGCGCGACGGCGCGCCCTACGCGCCGCTCTTCAGGGACTTCTGGGGCCTGCACACCGGACTGGTGCGCCGGAACGGCTCGGCCAAGCCGGCGCTGTCGGCCTTCAAGGCGACGGTCGCGAAGTACCGCTGACGAGTTCTGCCGCTCCGATGCCATCATCGTGGTGTTTGAGAAGCGGACTCTTGCGACGGGCAGGCCACATCCGGATTCGCGTAGCGGCGCTTGCGCTGAGCGGGCTGGTGGCTGCCCTGCTCGCCCTCCCGGCCGCGGCCGGCGCGCGCGTGCACGGCCTCCAGCTCGGCTTCACCGACAACGCCGACTTCCAGTTCAACCCCGATCCCGCGCAGCGTGAGATCGCCTTCCAGCACGCGAAGGCGGCCGGCACCGAGCTGATCCGGGTGTCCGCGGACTGGGACAACCT
>DASXCV010000350.1:0-6109 GCA_036491015.1 Thermoleophilaceae bacterium
CAGCATGCCGTTGATGTGCGGCGCGCAGCGGATCGAGTACTTGTCCTGCACCTGGCGGTGAAGCTCGAGGTACTCGCGCCCGTCGAGGTCCTCGCCGGCGAAGATCTCCTCGCTGTCGAGCGCGAGCTCGGAGCCGGACAAGAGGCCGCGGATCAGGCGCGCGCTCTCGACCATCCCCGGGTGCGCTTTGGCCTCGAACAGGAAGGAGTTGAAATGGCCACGGTTGCCGAGCAGCGCCTCCGAGGCCATCGCGGTGCAGAGGTCCGAGACGTCGGCCAGGTCGCGCGCGTCGGAGACCGCCAGCGCCGAGAACGCGGTGATGAAGGAGGTACCGTTCACGAGGCCGAGCCCCTCCTTGGCCTCGAGCTCGAACGGCTCGAGCCCCAGCTCCTCGAGCACCTCGGCGCTGGGCCGCACCTCGCCGCCGGTGAGCACGTCGACCTCGCCCACCACGGCGGAGCCGATGTAGGAGAGCGGCACGAGGTCGCCACTCGCGCCGCACGAGCCGCGCTCGGGGATCTGAGGAAGCACGTCGCCGTTGAGGAGGGTGAGCAGCCGCTCGATCAACTCCACGCGCACGCCGGAATTGCCCTTGGCGAGGCAGTTGGCGCGCAGGAGCATCGTCGCGCGGGTCACGTCGGGAGCGGCGATCTGGCCGGTGCCGCAGCCGAGGTCGCGCAGAAGGTTGTGCTGGAGGGCCGCGGTCTTCGCGGGCGCGATCTGGCGGTGCGCGCTGTCGCCGAAGCCGGTGGTCACGCCGTAGATCGGCACCTCGCGGTCGATCAGCGCGCGCTTGAGCTCGCGCGCCTCCTCGATGTGACCGACGGCGTCGTGCGCCAGAGCGGCAAGCACGCCGCCGCGCGCCACGGCCACCACGTCCTCGATCGTCAGCGAGCCCCCGTCGATCTCAAGCTGCAGTTCCGTGCGCGGCAGGACGCTGGTCATGTGGCTACCTCTCCCTCGGCTTCGACTGACCCGGTCTGTTGGCGAAGGTACGTCGGGGCTCCCGTTGACACAACCAAGGTGCAAGATTTACCCTTCGAGGCACAACAAATGCGGCCTCTGGACGACACAGACCACAAGATTCTTGCGTTGATGCGTGAAAACTCGCGGCGCACGCTGGCGGACATCGGCGGGCACGTTTCGCTGTCTGTGGCGGCGGTCAAGCGGCGCGTCGCGCGGCTCGAGCGCGACGGCGTGATCAGGGGCTACACCGCGCGCATCGACAGCTCGCTGCTCGGCGACGCGATCGAGGTGGTGATGGAGGTGTACTGCGCCGACCGCACCTCCCCCGGCGACATCCGCCCCTCCTTCGAGCACCTCGACGAGGTGGTGACCGGCTTCACCGTGTCCGGCGAGCCGGACGTGCTGCTGCGCCTGCGCGTGGACAGCGTGGCCCACCTGGAGGAGGTCGTGGAACGCGTCCGGCGCGACCCGAACGTGGTCCGCACGCGCACGATGCTCGTGCTCTCCACCTTCCTGGACCGCTCCGCCGAGCTGAGTTAGCCTTCCTGATAATGGGGACGCCGCTACAGGGCGAGGTGCTGTGGACGCCGCCGCCTGATACCCGTGCGACGACCGCGCTCGGGCGCTACATGGACTTCCTGCGCGACGAGCGCGGGCGCGACTTCGCCGAGTACGAAGAGCTGCGGCAATGGTCGGTGGAGGACATCGAGGGCTTCTGGGGCTCGATCTGGGACTTCTTCGACATCCGCGCCCACACGCCGCCGGAGCGCGTGCTCGGATCGCGCGCGATGCCGGGCGCGGACTGGTTCCCGGGCGCGACGCTCAACTACGCCGAGCACATGCTCGGGCTCGACGAGGACGTCGACCGCGTCGCGCTGGTGAGCCACTCGCAGACGCGCGGCCGGCGCGAGGTGACCTTCGGCGAGCTGCGCGACATGGTCGCGCGCGTGCGCGCGGGATTGGTGCGGCTCGGCGTCGAGAAGGGCGACCGCGTGGTCGCCTACCTGCCGAACATCCCCGAGACGCTCGCCGCGATGCTGGCCACCACGAGCCTCGGCGCCGTGTGGGCGAGCTGCGCGCCGGAGTTCGGCGCCCGCAGCGTGGTGTCGCGCTTCTCGCAGATCGAGCCGAAGGTGCTGCTCACGATGTCCGGCTACACGTACGGGGCCAAGCCGGTGGACCGCCGTGACGAGGTGGCGACCATTCGCGAGCAGCTCTGCACGCTCGAGCACGTGGTCGAGGTGCCGTACGGCGAGGGCTCGCTGCCCGGCGCGATGTCGTGGGAGTCGCTCGTGGCGGAGCCGGGACCGCTCGAGTTCGAGCCGGTGCCGTTCGCTCACCCGCTGTACGTGCTGTTCTCGTCCGGCACCACCGGGCTGCCGAAGGCGATCGTGCACTGCCACGGCGGCATCCTGATCGAGCACCTGAAGAACCTCGTGCTCTCGTGGGACATGGGCCCGGACGACCGCATCTTCTGGTTCAGCACCACCGCCTGGATGATCTGGAACGCGCTGATGTCCAGCCTGCTCGCGCGCTCGTCGGTGGTGATGATCGACGGCAATCCGCTGTATCCCGACCTGCGGGAGCAATGGCGGATCGTCGAGGGGGAACAGGCGACGATCATGGGCATGGCGCCCGCATACGCGATGGCCTGCCGCAAGGAGGGCCTCGAACCGGGCCGCGAGTTCGACCTCTCCCGGATCAAGCAGTTCGAGGTGGCTGGCTCCCCCATGCCCACCGAGGGCTTCGCGTGGATCTACGAGAGCGTGAAGTCCGACGCCCTGCTGAACGTGGGCAGCGGCGGTACCGACGTGTGCAGCGGCTACGTGGCGGGCATGCCGCTGCAGCCGGTGTACGCGGGCGAGATGACGGGCTGCCTGCTCGGCGTGGACGTGAAGGCCTTCGACGAGGACGGGAACCCGGTAGTCGGCCGGCTCGGCGAGATGGTGATCTGCCAGCCGATGCCCTCGATGCCCGTGCGCCTCTGGAACGACCCGGGCGACAAGCGCTACCGCGAGACCTACTTCGACATGTATCCCGGCGTGTGGCGCCAGGGCGACTGGATCGAGTTCACCGAGCGGGGCTCGTGCGTGATCACCGGCCGCTCGGACGCCACCCTGAATCGCGGCGGCGTGCGGCTCGGCACCGGCGAGCTCTACGCGGTGGTGGAGGACCTCGACGAGGTGGCCGACAGCCTCGTCGTCCATCTCGAGGACAACGCGGGCGGCGCCGGCGAGCTCGTGCTGTTCGTGCACCTCCGCGAAGGCGTGGCGCTCGACGACGAGCTGCGCACGCGGATAGGCGGCTCGCTCAAGTCGGCGCTGTCCCCGCGGCACGTGCCCGACACGATCGAGGCGGTTCCGTCGATCCCGCGCACGCTCACCGGCAAGAAGCTCGAGCTACCCGTGAAGAAGATCCTCCAGGGCGCGGACCGCGACGACGTGGTCCGCCTCGACGCCCTCTCGGACCCGCGCTCGATCAACGCCTTCGTGGCGTACGCCGGCACGCGCACGCCCGCGTAGCGGCGTCCGCGGCGCGAAATTCCGCAAAAAAGTCACTGCGGCGGCTCCGCGTCCACGAGCCCGCTCTGGTGGGCGAGCACGACGGCCTGCACGCGGTCGCGGAGCCCGAGCTTCTGGAGGATGCGGGTCACGTGGGTCTTCACGGTGGTGTCGCTGATGAACAGCTCCTGGCCGATCTCGGCGTTCGAGAGGCCGGCGGCGATCAGGTGGAAGACGTCTCGTTCGCGTGTGGTCAGCTCGTCGAACCCCTTCGGGACTGTGGGGCTCGGCCCGCGCGCGAACCGCGCGATCACCCTCTTGGTGACCGCCGGCGACAGCAGCGCCTCGCCGCCGGCGACCGTGCGGATGGCGGCGATCAGCTGCTCCGGCGGGTCGTCCTTCAGCACGAAGCCGCTGGCGCCCGCGCTGAGCGCCTCGTACACATACTCGTCGAGGTCGAACGTCGTCAGGATGAGGATCCGGGCCTCGGAGTCCGCGGCGATGATGCGCCGCGTGGCCTCCAGGCCGTCGAGCTCCGGCATGCGGATGTCCATCAGGACGACGGTCGGATGAAAGCGCGCCGCCTGGCTGACCGCCTCGGCGCCGTTGGCCGCCTCCGCCACCACGGTGATGTCCTGCTCGCCACCGAGCAGCATCCGGAATCCGGCGCGCACCATCGACTGGTCGTCGACCACGAGCACGCGGATGCTCATGGCAACCGCCCGCCCAGCGGGAGCCGGGTGCTGAGCACGAAACCGCGACCGTTCGCCGGGCTCGCGCTCATCTCGCCGCCGAAGATCTTCACGCGCTCGCGGATGCCCACGAGGCCATGCCCGAGGCCGTCGCCCGTCGAGGCGCCCACGCCGTCGTCGCGTACCTCGAGTCCGAGCTCCCGCGTGTCGTAGCGGATGGTCACGTCCACGTGGCCGGCATGCGCGTGCTTGAGAGCGTTGGTGAGGCCCTCCTGGACGATCCGGTAGGCGGACAGGTCGATTGCGCGCGGGAGTGGCACCGCCTCACCCTCCACGTGCAGCTCCACCGGCAGGCCCGCGCGCCGGACCTCGTCGAGGAGGGCGTCGACACCGTCGAGGCCGGGCTGGGGCGTGAGCTCGAGACTCTCGCCATCCTGGCGCATCGCGCCGAGCAGCTGACGCATCTCGGACAGCGCGTTGCGGCCCGCGTGCTCGACGCCCGTCAGCACTTCGCGATCCTGGGCGTCCTCGTCCGGGAGCCTGTGCCGCACGGCCCCGACCTGGAGGACCATCACGCTCACCGCGTGCGCGACGATGTCGTGCAACTCGCGCGCGATCCGCGCGCGCTCCTCGGCCACCGCGATGCGCGAGGCCGCGTCCCGCTCACGCTCGGCCTGCGTGGCTCGCACCTCCGCGGCCTCGGCCTGCTCGGCTCGCTCGCGCAGCGCGAAGCCCGCGAGCCAGGCGATCGCGAACACGCCGGGGATGAAGACGAAGTCGCCGGGCTTGTGGGTGGGATCGTTGTAGACGACGGTCGCGGCGCCGGCGACCACCACCAGCAGGCCGAGCCGCGCCTGATGTTCGTCGCGCAGGTTGCCGAGCAGCGAAGCGGCGGCGAGGCCCGCGATGTAGGTGCTGACCGTGAACACCGGCAGGCGGCCGTCGACGAACCCCAGTGCCGCCGCCAGCAGCCACACGGCCGTGGGCGCGGCGAACGGGAAGCGGCGGCGCTCGAGCAGCGGCAGCACGATGAGCGCCGCCGCCGGCGCGGCGAACCACGTGCTGACGGTGGGCGCGTCCGGCGAGCCCGTCCTGAGCGCCACCTCGAGCGCGCTCTCGACTGCCGCGATGGCGATCAGCGCGTCGAATCCGTACCTGCGAGCGAGCGGCCAGAGTCTGCTCACCGGCTGAACGTACCCCAGGCGCGGGAGCGGTGCGTCCTACTGAGGTAGGACCCCGAATCGTCTGTTGGTACGAGTCAGGCCGGGCCCTCGCGACGACGACCCGCCGCCCGCGCCAACTTAGCGTGGCTGCCATGGACTCCTCCACGAAAGGACGGCTCATGGAAGCCCCGCCCAACAAGCCTTTCCGCCCCGCGCGAATCGTCGCGCTGGCGCTCGTCGCCGTGGCGTTCGCGGCGCTCGGGTACATCCGCTTTGCGCCTGACTCGAGCTCGGTATCCGTCCCCGCCGGGGCGCATGCCGGCCAGCTCAAGCTCCACCCCTGCACCTACCACACGGAAGCCGGCAAGTACGCCGCCGACTGCGGCACGCTCGTCGTGCGCGAGAACCGGCATGACCCGCACTCCCGGCTGATCGCCCTGCCGGTGACCCGCGTACGGGCGCGCTCCGCGCATCCAGGCGCCCCGATCTTCCGCCTGCAGGGCGGACCCGGCATCACCAACATGACGTTCGCGGACGCCAGCCGGTTCGCGGGTAACCACGACGTCGTGCTCGTGGGCTATCGAGGCATCGACGGCTCGTCGAAGCTCGCCTGCCCCGAGGTCACCGCGGCGCTGAAGCACTCGGCCGACTTCCTCGGCCAGAAGTCCCTCATCGCCTACGCGAACGGCTTCCGCTCGTGCGCCAACAGGCTCCGCGCCGATGGCGTCGACCTCGCGGGCTATTCGCTCCCGGCACGCGTTGACGATCTCGAGGCGGCCCGCCGCGC
>DASXCV010000351.1:0-3745 GCA_036491015.1 Thermoleophilaceae bacterium
ACGTCGACGCACTGCTCCGATACCCGCCGGAGAAGCTCCACGTCGTGATCGCCAGCCGGGCCGATCCGAGACTCTCGCTCCACCGTCTTCGAGTGGAGGGCCGCCTTACCGAGCTGCGCGCCGCCGACCTCGCGTTCACCCACGCAGAGGCCGGCGAGCTGTTCGCGCTTGCCGGGATCGAGCTCACGGAAGAGCAGTTGGCTGCCCTCCACTCGAGGACAGAGGGATGGGTGGCGGGCCTGCGGCTGGCCGCGCTGTCGCTGCAGGACTCGACCGACGCGGACGAGCTGGTGCGCACGTTCGCCGGCGACGAGCGGCCGGTGGCGGACTACCTGGTGGAGGAGGTCCTCCATCGCCAGCCGGAGGAGATGCGCGAGTTCATGCTGCGCACGAGCGTGGCCGACCTGATGACCGCGGACCTCGCGGACACGCTCACCGGCGGCCGCGACGGCGCGCAGCTGCTCGAGCGGCTTGAGCGCTCCGGCGCGTTCGTGTCCCCGCTCGACGACCACCGCGGCTGGTTCCGCTACCACCCGATGTTCGCCGAGCTTCTCCGTAGCGAGCTGCGCCACCGCATGCCGGACGTGTTCAGGCTCCAGCATCAGCGCGCCGCTCGCTGGTACGCCAAGCGCGGCAGCCACATAGCCGCCTCGCGCCACGCCCTCGCCGCCGGCGACTGGGATCTCGCCGCCAACCTGCTGTCCGCGAGCTGGCTCGCCCTGGTCGTACGTGGCGAGGCCGTCGAGCTGGCGGACTTGATCGCCGAGCTGCCGGCCCAGCTGCCGGCCCGCGAGCCGGAGGTGGCGATCGCCGCCGCGGGGGCGCTGCTCGAATCCGGCGAGCTCGAGCGCGGCCGGGAGTACCTGTGGCTCGCCGACGACAACGCGTCGGCCGTCAAGTCCTCGCGGCGGGCTGACTTCGTCCTCGCGCGCACGCTCGCGTCGATCTACGAGGCGCGCATCCGCGGCGACTTCGGCGCCGTGCTGGCCGCGGCGCGCAAGCTGCTCGCGGGCCAGGGATCCGAGGCGCGCGGGATCGATCCGCGCGACCGCCGCGCGCTCGCGCTGCTGAACGTGGGCGTGGCGGAGATGTGGGTGGGCAGCGTGGACGAGGCGCGCTCCGCCCTCGAGGACGCGCTCACGCTCGCCCGGCACGCGGGCCGCGACTACCTGGTGCTGTCCGCGCTCGGGTCGCTCGCCCTGCTCGACGCGCTCGTGGGCTCGCTACGGGAGGCCGCCCGCCTCGCCGAGGAAGCCGTGGAGCTTGCCAAGCGCCGCGGCTGGACGAGCCTGCCGCCCTGCGCTCCCGCCCACCTGGCGCTCGCGATCTGCGCCCACCACACCGGCTCGGCCACGGACGCAAGCCAGCATCTCGAGCGGGCCCGCGTGGCCGCCCGCGCATCGCGCGAGCGCGCGATCGGCACACTCACCGAGATCATGCGGGCGCGCGTGGCCGCCCGCTCGGGAGACATGGATCTTGCAGAGCTGACGCTGCGGGCCGCCCGGCAGGACGCCGAGGACTGGGACATGCCGCCCGGCCTCGCGGTGAGCCTCGCCTGGGCGGAGGGAAGGGTGCTCGCGGCGGCAGGCAAGGAGTCCGACGCGCGCGACGTGTTGGCCCACGCGAGCGGACTCGGCCGCTGGAGCGAGCTCGAGCTCGTGAAGGTGCAGCTCGCCCTGGCGAACGGTGATCCGGAGATGGCCGCCGAGCTGCTCGCGCCGGCCCTCGACGGCAGCGTGACGACCCTGCATCCCTCGACGACGATCGAGCTGCGCGCCCTCGCGGCGGTGGCCGAGCACCAGCGCGGCGACGACGAGACCGCCCTGGAGCACCTGGAGCTTGCCCTCGAGCTGGCCGAGGTGGAGGGGGAGCGGGAGATGCTTCTCGAGGTGGGGGCGCCGCTGCGGGAGTTGCTCGCCCGGCGCATCCGCGGCGGCACCGCCCACCGCGCGCTGGCCGGCGACCTGGTGGACGCGCTCGACCCCGAGTCCGCGCGCGGCCTCGCGGACGGCGCCCTGCTGCTCGACCCGCTGAGCGAGCGCGAGCACGCGGTGCTGCGCTTCCTGCCGACGGTGATGTCGAAGGCCGAGATCGCTGGTGAGATGTTCGTGTCGGTGAACACCGTCAAGACACACATGAAGAGCATCTACCGCAAGCTCGATGTCACAAGCCGGGCGGAGGCGGTGCGCCGGGCGCGGTCGCTTCACCTGGTGTGAGAAGCGCAGCCGGCACCCGCTGAGCGGGCGCCGCAACCCAGCGGACGACGGTGCCCCCGAGCATGTCGTGGAGGCCGCGACGGCGGCTGTCGAAGAGCACCGGCACGAATCCGAGCCCGAGCGACAGCAGGCAGAGTGCGAGGCCCAGGTAGCGTCGGATGGCCTGCAGCGCGCCCACGCCGCCGCCGTCCGCGCTGACCACCTGGATGCCGAGGATGCGGTCGCCGGGGGTCTGGCCGGTGACGGCCCAGAAGGTCGTGAAGTAGAAGCCCACCCACAGGAACCAGAGCACGGCCGCCACCACCGCGCCGCCCAGGTCGAAGTTGAGGTTGTTGCCGAACAGCGAGGCCACCAGGTTCACCGCGCCGCCGATGACGATCGCCAGCAGGTTGACGAGCGCGGAGTCGATCACGAGCGCCACGCCGCGGGTCACGATCCCGGCGTAGCTCATCGCTTGCGCCCTCCGCGCCGCAGGGAACGCACGATCCGCTCGGCGGCGGCATCGGCGGCCGACGTCCGCGAGCGCACGCCCACCGCCATGTCGCTGGCGAGGCCGGAACTCTGCTCGGCCAGCGCGGCGCGCAGCTCGGGCGAGCTCATCACGAACGAAAGCACGCGGCGCATCTCGTCGCTCGCGAGCACCCGCCCCGTGACCTCGTCCACGAGCCGGCCGTCCACCACCTCGCCGTGCGTGCCGGCGTCCACGAGCTGCTCGGCCACGCGCGCGAGCGTGCCGCGCGCGATCAGCTCCGCCATCGCCCGCTCCACCACCCGCTCCTCGGCGAGCTGGCCCACGAGCTGCTCGAGCAGGGGCGAGGCCGCGTCCCGTGCGCCCGCGCGCGCTTGCGCGACAACGCGTGCGCCGTCCGCCTCCAGCGCGCGCGCCGCCACATCAGCCCGCCGCCGCACCGGCGCGGCGGGACCCGAGCGCCAGACGACGGCTGCGGGGGCGAGCGCCGCGTCCGCCACCACGCGGCCGGCCGCAAGGGCGCTTCGCGCGCGCCGCTCCCCGGCGGCGGCGAGTCCCAGTACCAGGTGGGCGGTCGACGGTCTATCCACGGCTGCAGGGCGATCGTCCGGGGCCTATGGGTGAGCGGCAATCACCCGGAGGGGGTGATTCCCCCTCACCCCGAGTGCCGCGACAGTCGCATCCTCAGCTTTGACGGCGAAAACGAAGGAGGACGAATGAGCGATCTCGTTGCGATCGCGTACCAGAACGAGGCGGACGCCCAAGCGGCCGCGGACGACCTGCGGCAGATGGCCACCGAGCACCTGATCGAGCTCGACGACGTCGCGCTCGTCACGCGCGACGACGGTGGCAAGGTCAAGCTTCACCAGGCCAGCCCCACCGGCGCGGGGGCCGCGGGCGGAGCGCTCTGGGGCGGCCTGATCGGCCTGATCTTCCTGATGCCGCTGCTCGGCATGGCGATCGGCGCCGGCACCGGCGCGCTCGCGGGCTCGATGGCCGACTACGGCATCGACGACAAGTTCATGAAGGAGCTCGGGACGAAGCTCCAGCCGGGTAACGC
>DASXCV010000352.1:0-10466 GCA_036491015.1 Thermoleophilaceae bacterium
CCGCCGCAGGCGCCGGCACCGGGCGAGGCCACGCCCTCGAGCTCGAGCAGGTCGTCATCGGTGATGTCACCCGCCGCGTGGGCGCCGACGGCCTCGAACACGTCCTGGATCGTCACGTCCTTGCCGCGGTAATGGCCCGGCATGATCGTGCCGCCGTAGAGCATCAACCCGGGAACGTCGAGCCGGGCCAGCGCCATCACGCAGCCCGGAATCGTCTTGTCACAACCCGACATCGCGATCACGCCGTCGAACATGTGCCCGCGGGCGACCAGCTCGATCGAATCCGCGATCACCTCGCGGCTGATCAGCGACGTCTTCATGCCCTGCGTGCCCATCGTGATCCCGTCGGAGATCGCGATCGTGTTGAACTCCATCGGCGTGCCGCCCGCGGCCCGGATGCCGTCCTTGACCCGCTCCGCCAGGCGCCGGAGGTGGAAGTTGCACGGCATCGTCTCGGTCCACGTGTTCGCGATCCCGATGATCGGCCGGTTGAGGTCGTCGTCGTCGTACCCGATCCCCTTCAGGTACGCCCGGGCCGCGGCCCGCTCCGGACCGTCCAGAATCACCCGGCTGCGGCGCCGGGAGTCGCCGCTCACGTCTGGTGTGCCTCGAACGAGCCCGAACCGCGCTGCTGGCGCTCCCACTCGGCGAGCCGCCAGAGGTCCCGCCGCACGCGACCCGGATCGACCTGGCGACCCGGCAGGTGCATGTTGGCGTTGCGGATCAGGTGCTCCTCGTCGCCCGTGAGCGCCATCCACTTGGCGAGCATGTCGTCCGAGTCGGGCAGCCGCGACTGCGAGATGGCGCGGGTAAGGTCCGGGAACTCCACGCAGTACTCGCTCAACAGACGGCGCGTCTTCGGCACGTAGGCCACGATCGGCTTGTGCGGGTAGACGAGGTAGGCGTACGCGGCCTCGCCGGTGCCCGGATCCGGCTGCCCGAGCCGGCCCTCCACGCGGATGAAGCCGAGGTCGCGGTACATCGCCCACTCTTCCTCGTTGACGCACGAGCGCAGGAGCTCGCGAGCGCGCTGCTCGGCGCGGCGTTCGCGGCCGGGGTCGTGAAGCTCGAAGCGCTCCCGCCGGCGCGAGCGCTTGCGCTCCGTGCGCAGATCCTCGCTCCTCGACCACAGACCGCCCAGCATCGGCACGGCGAGCACGGCTGCGACGACGGACAGAGCTAGGAGGGCGAGCAGCATCGCGAAAGGGACTCCGGCTCAGCCACCCGCCGCCCGCGGGAAGAAGATGACGCGCTCGGCATCCGTTGGGATCTCGGTGAAGTCGCGGACCATCTGAGCCTCGCGGCGGCCGTCGCCCGGAGCGATCGTGGGCACCGCGGCCCACATCCCCTCGTCGAGCTGGCGCCGGAACTCCTCGATGAGGCGTTCCTCGTCCTCGCGCACCTGCGGGTCTCCCTCGGCAAGCAGCACCTCTCCGAACCCGGGCTTCATGCGAAGGAACTTGATGGCAGGCCTCCTTTGACGGTCCACGGCCGCCCGCGATCCATGCGAGCGGGCTTTTCCCGATTATGCCAGAGGCACACGGGTCGCCTCGGACAGGCCGAAGACGTCGACGGGTCCCGCGCCGGCGCCGATCCCGCCCAGGCCCGATCGGACCGCCTCGCTCGCGATCGCCTTCGCGCGCCGCGCGGCGTCCAGCGGCTCGAAGCCGCGAGCCAGGTGCGCAGCGAGAGCCGAAGAGTGTGTGCAGCCCGACCCGTGCGCCGCGCCGTCGGGAAATCTCTCCCCGGCGATCTCGACCGCATCCGCGCCGTCGAAGAAGACGTCGACCGCCTCCTCGCGATGACCGCCGGTCACGACGACGTTCGCCGGTCCCAGCGCGTGGACGCCACGCGCGAGCGCCTCGCTCGTCGCGTCGGGTCCGAGCTCGCTCAGCACGCGCGCCTCGGGCACGTTCGGCGTGACGACCGTGGCCCGTGGCAGCAGCAGCTCTCGCAGCGCCTCGACAGCATCCTCGTCGAGCAGCCGGGCGCCGCTCTCGGCGACCATCACCGGGTCGATCACCACCGGTGCGGCCCCGATGTGCCCGAGCGCCTCGGCAACGGCCGTGATCGTCGCGGCATTGCCGAGCATCCCGATCTTGACCGCATCGACGCCGATGTCCTCCGCCACCGCCGCCACCTGCTCCACGATCGCCTGCGGGGGCAGCGGATAGACCCCCCGCACCTCGACCGTGTTCTGAACCGTGATCGCGGTGATCGCCGTCGTCCCGTGGACGCCGCAGCGCGCGAATGCCTTCAGGTCGGCCTGGATGCCGGCGCCGCCGCCGGAGTCCGAGCCGGCGATCGACAGCGCGCAGGGCACGCGTGGTGGGCTGTTCCCTGTCATTGCCACCGAGCATAGGCAGCATCAGACCTTCAACGTGCGCTGGTACCAGCCGACCCCGCCCGCCACGATCAGGCCCTCGAGCTCGAGCTCCCCGAGTGCGGAGCGCACCGCGGGCGCGCTCATCCCGGTGCGCGCCACGATGTCCCCGACGCCCTCGCCGACCTCCACGCCGTCGAGCACCGCCCGCAAGCGTGGCTCGAGCGACAACGCGATGCCTCCCGCCGCATCGCGCGCGCCGCTCGGCCCGTTGCCGATCCCGAACATCTCGTCGAGAACGTCCTCCGTGCCTCGGATCGTGGCCGCGCCGTCACGGAGCAGGCGGTTGCTGCCGGCCGCGACTCGCGAGGTGACGAGGCCGGGAACCGCTCCCACGGTGCGCCCGATCTCGAGCGCGAAGTGGGCCGTGATGAGCGAGCCGGAGGGATCGGCCGCCTCCACCACGACGGTGATCGCACCAAGCGCGGCCATGATGCGGTTGCGGGCCGGGAAGCTCCAGCGGAAGGGCCGGCAGCCGGGCGGCAGCTCCGACAGGACGAGGCCCGCCTCCCGAACGCGGCGGTAGAGGCCGCGGTGCTGCGCCGGATACGGCAGGTTCGCTCCGCATGCGAGCACCGCGACGGGCCGCCCGTGGCCGGCAAGCGCGCCGTGATGGACGAGCCCGTCGATGCCGAGCGCGAGGCCGCTGATCACGATGACGCCGGCGACCGCGAGGCCGCGCCCGAGCTCCCGCGCGATCTCCGACCCGTAGGGCGACGCCTTGCGCGTACCGACGATCGTCACGCCAGGCCGAGCGCTCAGCTCCGCGAGCAGCTCCGCCTGCCCGGTGCTGTACAGCACGCTCGGCGGATCGTGCAGCTGGAGCAGACCGGGCGGGTAGTGGGCGTCATGGCGGCAAGTGGCCGTCACCTCTGCCTCGACGAGCTCGGCAAGCGCGGCGTCCGGCTCGAACCGCTCCAGGAAGGTCCACGCGGCGTCCGCACGGTGGCCCTTCGCGACCTTCTCGATCAGGGCGTCCTCGTCCAGGTCGAGCAGGCCGCTCGGCCGCCCGCGCGGCCTGTCGAGCAGCCCGGCGATGCGCGGGGCCAGATGCGCGATCAGGTAGCTCCGCCGCAGGCACTTCTCGCAGACGCTCATGCGGCCGCACCCAACGGGATGCTGAGCCGGTACCCGAGCGCCTCCTCGATGTCCGCCAGTTGGACCTTCGGCCGCCCGTCGAGGTCGGCGATCGTCCGGGCGAGGCGCAGCACGCGGTCGTGGCCGCGGGCGCTCAGCGGCGCGGTGCGGTTGCCCGCGAGCAGGCGCTCCCGCGCCCGCGGGGGAAGCTCGACGTGAATGCTCGTGAGGCGGGCGTCCATCTCGGCATTCGAATGGACCGTGGTGCCCGCGAAGCGGGCGCTCTGGAGCTCGCGCGCCGCCAGCACCCGCTCGCGCACGGTTGCCGAGTCCTCGGGCGCTCCCCGCACCACCTGGAGCTGGGGCGAGGAGTCAAGCTGGCAGACGAGGTCGATCCGGTCGATGAGCGGCGCGCTGAGACGGCGGGCGTAGCGCAGGTGGTCCAGCGGGCCGCAGGTGCAATCGGCCGGCGGCCGTGCGCAGGGGCAGCTGTTCGACGCCGCAATCAGCATCGTCGCGGCCGGGAACACGAGCGAGCGCTGGCCGCGCGTGACTTTGACGAGCCCCTCCTCGAGCGGCTGTCGCAACGCCTCGAGGGTTGGGCGCGAGAACTCGGCCAGCTCGTCGAGAAAGAGCACGCCGCGGTGGGCGAGCGTGATCTCTCCGGGGCGCGGTGTGGCTCCGCCGCCCACCAGGCCCGACGGCGAGATCGTGTGATGCGGCGCTCGGAACGGGCGCTCCCGCGCGAGCCGGCCGTGGCTGAGGCCGGCAATGCTGTGGACGCGCGTGATCTCGAGCGCCTCGTCGAAGCTGGGCGGCGGCAGGATGCCGGGCAGCCGGCGCGCGAGCATCGTCTTCCCCGCGCCCGGCGGTCCGATCATCAAGAGGTTGTGTCCGCCGGCGGCCGCGATCTCGAGCGCGCGGCGCGCGTCCGCCTGGCCGTGGACCTCGGCGAGGTCCGGCTGATCGTCGGGCAGCGCGCTGTCCTGCTCAGGCACGGCGGGCGGCGGCGTCCAGCTGCCGTCGACGAGCTCGACCAGGCGCTTCAGGCTCGGCGCGCCGAGCACCTCGATCCCTTCCACGAGCGCCGCCTCCGCGGCGTTCTCCGACGGGACGATGAGGCGCCCGTAGCCCGCCTGCCGCGCCCCCACCGCCACCGCAACGGCGCCGTGCACCGCCCGCAGTTCCCCGCCGAGCGACAGCTCGCCGCACACTGCGCAGGACTCGAGCCGCTCGGGCGGCAATTGCCGGCTAGCGGCGAGCAGGGCCACCGCCAGGGCGAGGTCGAAGCTCGGCCCGGCCTTGCGCACGTGTGCCGGCGCGAGGTTGGCCGTGAGCCGCTGGAGCGGAAACTCGAGTCCGGAGTTGAGGATTGCCGCGCGGACGCGCTCACGCGCCTCCCGCACGGCGGCGTCGGGCAGGCCGACGACGGTGAAGACAGGCAGCCCCGGCCGGACGTCGACCTCGACCGTGACCTCACGGCTGTCGACTCCCTCGATGGCGAAGGTGGCGATGTTTGCGAGCACACGGCGAACCTACGCGGGCGGATTTGACGGCGCTGTTCGTCAGGTACCAACTGTGCGACGGCTTCGTAACGATCCCGTCACACGACCTGCTCGATCTCGCGCTCCAGCTTCCGCAGACGCCGGAAGCGCGCCGACTTCACCGTCCGTCCGGTCCGGAGCGTCGCGAGCGCGCACGCGAGGAAGCAGGCCGCTCCGAGTGCCGTGTTCCAGTTCGCCGCCGCCAGATCCAGCATCGAGCCCTTCGACGGCACCACATAGCCGGCCACCGCCGAGATCCCGAAGAACACGCAGCCGAGGAGGTTGAGGCCCGACTCCCACCAGCCGGCGCCCTCGCGCCGCGGCAACCAGCCCTTCCGCGCCGACGCGCGGTACGCGACCACGCCCGACACGAGGAAGCAGACCGACCCGAACGCATCCGGCCGCCAGACGAGCCGGTTGTAGCTCGAATCGTTGAACGCCGTGTGCAGCGAGTGGAAGGTCGAGACGTTGAAGAACAGCGTTCCGGCGGACTGGATCGCGGCCGCCCAGAAGGCCGCGCGACCGGCGCCGGCAGATGAGCGCTCCGGAAACGCGATCCAGGTCTGAAGCGCGGCGCCGGCGGTGAAGAAGACCGAGCCGGCGAAGAACGTGATCCCGTCCGCGCGCGCGCCGACCAGGTTCAGATAGCCGGGAAACGGACCGACGAGGAAGCACGTCGAGCCAATGGCGAACAGAAGCGCCATCCAGCGTTCGCGTGTCATGCGTGTTTCCTCGCTGCCAAGCGGCTCAGGCTCCCCGATCGGGCGCTCTGACGAATCACCTGAACAGGGTGACCGCCGGCACTCGGAACTCGCCTAGTGTCACGCGGTGGGCTGGATCGACAGCGAGCTGGCACTCGTCGCCCTGGCCGCGATGCTCTCGCCGACCACGCTGACGTTCTCCGTGCTCACGCTGGTGCTCGGCGACCGCCCGCTGCGCACCGGCTTCTGGTTCTACATGGGCGCGCTCACCGCCACACTGGTCGTCGGCGTTGTGGCGGCGTTCGTGCTGCAGGACGCCGCCGCCTCGTCCGGCAGCTCGACCCCGAAGACGTGGGTCGCGATCCTCGACGTCGTCTTCGCCGTGCTCCTGCTCGCCTGGGTCTTCAGGCGGCTCCGGCAGCCGCCCGACGACCGCCGGATCCAGGGCATGGTCGATCAGATCCGCAAGGTCGCCTCCGCGCCGGTCCTCGCGATCCTGGGCGCGGGCGCGACGCTCGCGAACCCGGGCGGGTTCATCCCGATCGCGCTGAAGACGATCTCCGAGCTCAACCCGAGCACCGCCCAGTACGTGGTCGACTGGCTGTTCTTCGCGCTCGTCTCGTTGCTCCCGCTCGCGCTGGCCCTGGTGATGCTGCTCGTGGCCCGGGAGTCGACCGAGCGCCGGCTCAACGCGATCCGCACCTGGCTCGAGGCCCACGTGAGGACCATCGCCGCCGTGATCCTGGTGCTGCTCGCCGCCTCACTGCTCCGCAACGGCATCGCCGGACTGACGAGCTAGCGCCGCTCCTTGTCCGGTCGCTCCTCCATCGCGTCGAGCACACGCTCGCGGAAGCGGCGGATGCGCCTTCCCTCCACGCGCTGGGCAACCTTGCGGAAGGTGTTCGACGGCCCGCGCACGCTCCGGTCGAGCAGCTCGGGCGGGAACGCCGGATAGACCGTGCCCGAGTCGGCGTAGCGGTAGAGGACGACGGTTATCACCGTGCGCGCCGTCATCACGAGCAGGTAGGTGAGCGCAATGCCCGCGACACCGACGACGAACAGAGCGCCTCCGATGAACACGCGGCTGTGGTGGATGAGCAGGACGCCCACCGCGACGGCGGCGGCGGAGGGCAGGCCGTAGACGACGGTCGCGCGTATCCACAGATAGACGGTGCCGTAGACGGCGTCGCCCCAGCGGCCGCGCATCAGCCGGAGCGAGTGGCGCGCGGTGCCCAAGGTGGTCGCGCCGGTGAGGGCGATCGTGGGGATCGCGAAGAAGCTGAGCAGACCCCAGCCGAAGCCGAGGACGAGCGCGCCGATCTGGTCGACCGTCCAGCTCCCGATGTACCTGCTCGGCACGCCGATGGTGAGGTCGATCAGCGCCCAGCCGGCGATCGTCCGGCGGCGCCGGCGGATCATCCCCCAGCCGTTCGAGGGATCCACCGGCCGGCCCTCGAGTCCGTCCGCCACGAGCCCGGCCACGCCCACGGCGACGGCGGTCGTCATCAGGCTTAGCGAGTAGTAGACGCCGAGGCCGGCGGCCACGTCCGTCACGGGACCGGCGTCCCGTCGCAGCAAGACCGCCACAGCGGCCACGACGGCGTAGAGACCGACCACCCCGCCGGCGGCCGGGAGCAGGAAGCGCTGCAGCGGGCGGCTGCCGAGCACGAAGCCCACTGCGGCGCCTCCGAGGCGCCAGCCGTCCGCGATCGAGGTGCGCATCTGGGCGGGTTTGGGCGTCGGCATCGGATGAAGCATCCCAGCCCTGGCCGGGGCGTCCTCACCCTGACTTCGTGAACTGTTTGTCACACCGCCGTCACGGAGTTGGTGCGGTCAGGTGTGGTCCCGTTACGCGGCCGTCCGTAGGTTGGCCGCATGACCGCTTCACTCGATCCGCGCCGCACGCTCGGGGAGCGCGGCGAGCGCATGGCCGCAGAGCACCTCAGGCGCGCGGGTTACGCGATCCTCGCCACGAACTTCCGCACGCGCTTCGGCGAGCTCGACCTCGTCGCCGCGGACGACCGCTGCCTCGTGTTCTGTGAGGTCAAGACCCGAATCGCGGGCACGCGGCGCGGGCCGGCCGGCCCGCTCGACGCGATCGGTCCGCGCAAGCGGGCGCAGGTGAGGGCGATGGCGCGCGAGTGGCTGGCGAGCGGCCTGGCGGCCGGCCGGCCGCGGCGGGCGGAGCTGCGCTTCGACGCGATCGGGATCCTGGTCTCGCGCAGCGGCGAGCTCGTCTCGCTCGACCACGTGGAGAACGCGTTTTGAGCGCGCCGGTGTGGCTAGCCGCCGAGCGCGAGCTGCTGGTACGCGATCGAGGCGAACGACATCCGGTGGAGCGGGGACACGCCGTGCTCGGCGATCGCGGCGCGGTGCTCCGGAGTGGAGTAACCGACGTTCGCATCGAACTCCCAGCTCGGATGCTGCTCGGCCGCGCGGCGCATGTAGCGGTCGCGTGTGACCTTGGCGAGCACAGAGGCGGCGGCGATGGCCGCGCTCGTGGAGTCGCCGCCCACCACCGCGCGCTGCTCGAAGCCGAAGGGCGGCACCGCGAAGCCGTCGACGAGGCAGAGCGCCCCCTCGCAGGCCACCCCGAGGAGGGCGGCCCTGAGCGCCTCGAGGTTCGTGACGTGGAGGCCGCGTGAGTCGATGCCGCGCGGACAGCGGGACACGATGACCGCACGGGCGGCCGCGCGGAAGACGAGCGGGTACAGCTCCTCGCGCCCCTCCTCCGTGTGCTGCTTGGAGTCGTTCAGCCGCGACAGCGCCCGGCGGTCGGCGAGCGTGAGGCGGTCGAGGTCGAAGAGCACGGCGGCGGCCACGAGCGGGCCTGCCAGCGAGCCCCGGCCGGCCTCGTCGGCGCCGGCGACGAAGCGGCGCTCGAAGGCACGATCGAAGGCGAAAAGGCGGCGACCGCTGCGCGTGGCGCTAGAGCGTGCCGATGCGGCGCGGCGGCCAGTACGTGAAGAAGGCCTTCCCGATGATCCATCTCTTGGGGACGGGTCCCCAGTCGCGGCTATCGTCGCTTTCCCCACGGTTGTCCCCCATCATAAAAAAGTATCCCGTCGGAATCGTGATCTCGCGGGGCTCGTTGCAGATGGGACAGCTCGCATCGGGTCGGATGTAGGGCTCTTTCAGCTTCTTGCCGTCGATGTAGGCATACCCGTTGATGACCTTCAGGCGGTCGCCCGGCAGCCCGATGATGCGCTTGATGAAGTTCGTGTCGGACTTCTGCGGCGTCGGCTTCGGGCAGGGCTCGTCGGGAGGCTTGTTCGGATCCCCGCACTGGGTCTCCTGGTCGGCGCCCTGCGGCGGCTTGAACACGACGACGTCGCCGCGATGGAAGCTCGTGAAGTGCTTGGACACACGGTCGACGAGCACGCGCTGGCCGATGTCGAGCGTGGGCTCCATCGAGCCGCTCGGGATGCGGTACGGCTTGACGATGAAGGCCTGGATGCCGAGCGCGAGGCCGAGGGCCACGGCGACGATCACGACGAACTCGATGACCGAGCCGGTCGCGCTCTTCTTCTGCTTGCTCTTTGCCACCGGGCGGCTAGGCAGACGCCCCGGGCATCAGGACTCCTCGGCGGGGCTGTCCTCTGCCGTGGGCTCTTCCTCGGTCTCTTCGGCCGCGGCCTCCGTGGCCTCGCCCTCGGCGGTCTCCGCGCCCTCGACGGGCTCGACCTCCTCGGGCGCCAGTACCTCGGCCTCCTCCTGCGCTCCCTGTTCGTCGAACGCCTGCGGGATCACGTCAGCGGGCTCCGCGCCGGTGTACTGGCGCTCGCGCACACGGGCCCGGCGGCCCACCCGGCCGCGCAGGTAGTAGAGCTTCGCACGCCGGACGTCGCCGCGGCTGGCCACCTCGATGCGCTCGATCTTCGGCGAGTGCAGCGGGAACGTACGCTCCACGCCGACGCCGAAGGACTGCTTGCGGACGGTGAAGGTCTCGCGCACACCGGTGCCCTGGCGCTTCAGCACCACGCCCTCGAACACCTGGGTGCGGCGGCGCGTTCCCTCGACGACCTGGAAGTGGACCTTCACGCGGTCGCCGGCCTGGAACTGCGGCACGCGCTTCAGTTGCGCGCGCTCAAGGGTTTGGATGACGTTGCTCATGACAAAAGAAGGGCGCCAGACCTTGGCCGGAGCCCAGGCTTGACGCGGGACGCTGAATGGTATCGAAGGCTACGAAACCGGCTCGTGAGAGTCGGCTCAGCCTTCGCCCATGCGCCGGCGGCTCTGCTCGAGGCGCCACTCGCGGACCCTGCCGTGGTCGCCCGAAAGAAGCACATCCGGCACCACGTGCCCGTGCCAATCGGCTGGACGAGTGTAGTGGGGGTACTCGGGAGCTCCCTCGAGTGCGGCGCTGAACGATTCCTCGAGCGCGCTGTCCTCGTGCCCGAGCGCGCCCGGAAGCTTGCGCAGGACCGCGTCGCAGACCACCATCGCGGCCAGCTCGCCGCCGGACAGCACGTACGGGCCGATCGAGACGACGTCCGACGCGAGCTGCTCGTGCACACGTTCGTCGAAGCCCTCGTAGCGGCCGCAGAGCAGCGTGATCGCCTCCGCGGCGGCCAGCTCGCCGGCGAGCGCCTCGTCGAAGCGGCGGCCGCCGGGCGCCAGCGCGATCACCCTCCGGCGCTGGCGGACGGCGAGCGCGTCACCGCCGTAGCGGGCGCGCATGGCCGCCTCGACCACATCCACGCGGATCACCATGCCGGCGCCACCGCCGTAGGGCGTGTCGTCCACCTGGCCCGCGGTGAG
>DASXCV010000353.1:0-26748 GCA_036491015.1 Thermoleophilaceae bacterium
TCCTCGAGGGCGCGGCGGCCGTCCGAGGCCTCGCCGGCGAGCGTGAGCCGCGGGTGTGCCGCGATGGCTCTCGCGAGCCCGTCTCTGTATGCCTCGTGGCTGTCCGCCAAGAGGACTGAATAGGTTTGCACCGGTTTAGTAGCTGTTCCTGCCGAGGGTCACGGTGGACCCGTTTCGTGACGACCGTGTCACCTTCACGAGGACCATGCTCCGCTGCCCCTGCCCGCGCCCGCCTTCACCCATCGGGGGATCAGAGGGTTGACAAAGGGATCATACGATTGGGGTACCCCGATCGTATGAGTAGTAGTTCCTGGGCGCTAGTTGCTGGTTGCTAGGAACCAGCAACTAGGAGCTTGGAGCTAGTCCTTGAGGAACGACGGGATGTCGATCTCGTCTTCCGAGATCTCGAGCGACGAGCGCTGGCGGTCATCCATCGCGATGTCGCCGCGGTCACGCGGCCGCTCGCGCCGCTGCGGGCTGCGCTCGGCATCGAACACCGCGGCGCCGCCGCGGCGCTTGTCGAACCCGGTCGCGATCACGGTCACGCGGACCTCGTCCGCGAGCCCCTCGTCGATGACCGCGCCGAAGATGATGTTCGAGTTGTGGTCGGCCGCGCTCTGCACGATCTCGGCAGCCTCGTTGACCTCGAAGAGGCCCAGGTCGCCGCCGCCGGTGATGTTCAGGAGGATGCCCGTGGCGCCCTCCACGGACTGCTCGAGCAGCGGGCTCGAGATCGCGTTCTTGGCGGCCTCGGAGGCGCGGCTCTCGCCGCTCGCCGAGCCGATGCCCATGAGCGCCGAGCCGGCGTCGGCCATGATCGTGCGGACGTCGGCGAAGTCGAGGTTGATCAGGCCGGGAATGGTGATCAGGTCGGTGATGCCCTGGACGCCCTGGCGCAGGACGTTGTCGGCCTCGCGGAACGCGTCGAGGATGCTCGTGCGGCGCTCCACGATCGTCAGCAGCTTCTCGTTCGGGATCACGATCAGGGTGTCCACCTGCTCGCGCAGCCGGTCGATGCCGTCGCCGGCCTGGCGCGCGCGCATGGAGCCCTCGAACTCGAAGGGGCGCGTGACCACGCCGACCGTGAGCGCGCCGATCTCGTGCTTTGCCACCTCGGCGATCACGGGGGCCGCGCCGGTGCCTGTGCCGCCGCCCTCGCCCGCGGTCACGAAGACCATGTCGGCGCCCTTGAGGGCCTCCTTGATCTCGTCGCGGCTCTCGTTGGCCGCGCCGTAGCCCGTCTCGGGATCCGCGCCGGCGCCGAGCCCGCGCGTGAGCTGCGCGCCGATCTGAAGCTTGATGTCGGCATCGCACATCTGGAGCGCCTGGGCGTCCGTGTTGACGGCGATGAACTCGACGCCTTTCAGGCCGGCGTCGACCATGCGGTTGACCGCATTGGTACCGCCGCCGCCGACTCCGACGACCTTGATTACAGCCAAGTAGCTGCCCGTGTCCATGCCCCTATGCCTCGTGCGTTCTCATCGAATGCTTTAGCTGTGCGAGAGGGATTGGCTGTCCGACTCTCCAGCCAGACTTGAGGGTTTTCGCCGGGTCCCCGCGCCCGCAAAGTCCGCACTGTAGGCGTTTTTTGGCCGAACTGTCAATGCGAGGCAGGAAATTATGCAAGTAGCGAACCCTCAAGCAGGGGTTGAGAGTAGCCTCAGGGTCCACTTGAGACTTGAGGGTTGGTCGTCAGCGATTGGCCGTTGGCAGAGGGCGTCGACGGCGCCACCGCCCCGGTGGTTCCGGTCGCCCCTGTGGGTGGCGTCGTGTCGTTCGACTGCGCCGAGGTGTCCCCGCCGGTGCTGCTGAGCGGGGCGAGCGTGTCCGCGCCGAGGCCGCCGGCGAAGGCACGGCCCGGCGTGCGGACATCGACGTAGCTCGCGCCCTTCGAGGACGGATCCGCGAGAACGGCGGCGATGGCCGCCCACTTGGCCGCCGCACGGCGGTCATTGCCGAAGATGAGCTCGGGCCCCTCGCGCAGGTGCACGAGGATCCCCTGCTTGCCGTGCGTGACGGTGGTGATGCGGTCCGCGAGCTCCGCGGGCGCGGCGGCCGCCACGTGCAGAGCGGAGAGTGGGACGCGATCCGAGAGGGTGTCCTGCGGCACCGTGCCGCTGCTGCGAATCAGGGCGAGCGGATGCCCGGTCACCACGCCGCGCAGCACACTGCCGTCGGGGGCGAGCAGCAGCCGCTCCCCTCCCACCGCGAGCACGGCCGCCGGCTGCTCCTCGATCACGTGGATCTTCAGCGTGTGGGGAAAGCTCGGGCGCGCCACCACGGACTTGACGACGGGGAAGCTCGACACCGCGGCGTTCAGCGCGCCGTCCTGCATGTCGAGCGTGCTCATGTTGTGGGCGGCGGCGGTCAGCGCGAGGCGGATGCGGGGCGCGTCGTTGGTGGTGAGCCCGGTGACCGTCACGTGCTCCACGCGGACGAAGCTCGAGTCCTTGAACCAGAAGCGGTAGAGCGAAAGCAGCGCGACCGCGAGCAGGAGCGCGACGATCATCCGGCGCCGGACCTTGGGCGGTATGGCGAGCGCCACCCGCGGGAGCTGGCGGAGCGTCGCTCCGGCCGCCGCCCTCACCAGAGCGCCCCCTCGGCGTCGGCCTCGCCGAGCAGCTGGACCTCGGCCTCGAGCTCGACGCCGAAGCGCTCGCGCACCCGGCGGCGTCCTTCGCGCATCAGGTCGAGGACGTCCGCCGTGCTGGCAGCGCCCGTGTTCTCCACGAAGTTCGCGTGCTTCTCGCTGAAGCGGGCGCCGCCCACCTGGAGGCCGCGGCAGCCGGCCGCCTCGAGCAGCATCCCGGCGGTGCGGCCCTCGGCGCGCGCGTCGTCCGGGTTCTTGAAAGTCGAGCCGAAGGTCTTGATCCCGGACGGCTGCGCCGCACGGCGCTGGTCGCGCATCCCGGCGAGCGTGGCCTTCACGGCCTCGCTGTCGGCCGGCTCGAGGCCAAACGAGGCGCGCGCGACGATCTCGCGCGACTCGAGGTTCGAGCGGCGGTACTCGAAGCCGAGCTCGTCCGGCGTGCGCCGCTCGTGGCCGCCGGGAGTGGCGATGTCCACCCACTCGAGCACCTTGCCGAGCTCGCCGCCGTAGGCATTCGCGTTCATCTTCACGGCGCCGCCCACAGTGCCGGGGATGTTCACCCCGAACTCGAGTCCGGTGAGCCCCCAGCGCGCGGCGCGCGCCGACGCCTGCGGCAGCCGAGCGCCGCCCCCGCACACCACGCGGTTGCCGTCGCGCTCGATCGTGGCCAGGCCTTCGTCGAGCTTCAACACCAGTCCTCGAAATCCATCATCGGCTACGAGGAGGTTCGAGCCGGACCCGACCACTCCTACCTGGATAGCGTCAGCGTCCGCCCAGCCCAGGAGCTCCGCGAGGCGCTCCTCGGAGCCGACCCGGGCGAACCAGTCGGCCGGTCCGCCGGTGCGGACGGTCGTGAGCCGCGCCAGCGGGTAGTCGCGCTCGACGCCTTCCGGCGGGCTCATTGCTGGCCCCCGAGGCGCTTGGCCAGGCCGTCGACGTCGCCCGCGCCGAGCGTGAGCAGCAGATCCCCGTCGCGCAGCTCACGGCGGAGAAAGCTCTCGGCGTCGTCCATCTGCGGGAACCAGAACACCGGCCGGCCGGCCGCCGCGCTCGCGGTCGCGCCGGCCACGAGCCAGCCGCTCACGCCGGGGAAGTCGGCCGCGTCCTCCCGCGCGGGATAGATGTCGATCACCACCACGAGGTCGGCCAGCGCGAGCGCGCGCCCGAACTCGCCCGCAAGCGCCTGCGTGCGCGAGTAGAGGTGCGGCTGGAACACCGCCACGAGCCGCTCCGGCTCGAGCGTGCGCGCCGCCTCGAGCGTGGCGCGCACCTCGGTGGGATGGTGGGCGTAGTCGTCGTACACGAGCGCCCCTGAAGCAGTGCGCCCGTGCGGCTCGAAGCGCCGCCCCGCCCCGGTGAACCCCGCGAGCGCCGGGGCGGCCTCCGGCACGTCGAGCCCCGCCTCGCGGCAGGCGGCGAGCGCCGCCAGCGCATTCAGCACGTTGTGGGCGCCCGGCACGCGCAGCTCGACGGCCGTGCCCTCGACCTTGAAGCGCGAGCCGGTGGGAAGCAGTTCGAGCTCGCGCGCCGGGAACGTGCCGCTGTCGATCCCGAAGGTGACCGTGGGCGGGGCGCCGCGCAGCTCGAGGCCGGCGGGCGCGATCACGGTCGGAGCAGGCCCGGCGAACTCCGCGAACGCCTGCTCGACTTCGGGCAGCGTGCGGTAGGTGGAGTGGTGGTCGAGCTCGACGTTCGTCACCAGCGCCACGTCGGGCGCGAGACGCAGGAAGGAGCGGTCGGACTCGTCGGCCTCGACCACCACCCAGTCGCCCTGGCCCCACGACGCGTTGCTGCCGGTGGAGCGCACCTCGCCGCCGATCAGGTAGGCGGGCCTGCGGCCGCAGCTCACGAGCGCATGGGCCACCATGCTCGCCGTGGTGGTCTTGCCGTGGGTGCCGGCCACCGCCACGCAGCGCTTGAGCCGCGACACCTCGCCGAGCAGCTCCCCGCGATGGAGGATCCGCAGCCCTGCGGCGCGCGCGGCGGCGAGCTCGGGATTGTCCTCGGCGATTGCGGTCGAGACGACCACCTCGGCGCCATCCGGAACGTTCGCGGCGTCATGCCCGATCGCGGGCTCCACGCCCGCCTCGCGAAGGTGGCGCGAGTAGGAGGACTCGGCGCGGTCCGAGCCGGAAACGCGCGCGCCGAGACCCAGCGCAACGATGGCGAGTCCGCTCATCCCCGCGCCGCCGATACCGATGAAGTGGAGCCTGCGTCCGCTCCACGGCGCGTCGCTCATGCGGCGGCACGATAGCGGCGCGCTCGGGTGCTCAGATGGCGGGTTCCGGCTCCGGCAGCGGCGGTCCGGGATCGGGCATTCCAGGGCCTCCCGGCGGGGTCGGCGAGGGTGGCGAGGGGTCGGGACCCGGCGGATGCGGATCCGGTATCCCGGGACCTCCCGGTCCACCCGGCGGCCCCGGCGAGGGCGGGCGTTCGAGCTGATGGTCCATATCTCGCGGCTACCCAGCGCGGCGGCCGGGTAACCATGGCCCCTTACCTGCTAGAAGTCGCCCCAATCAAGGAAAGGAGTCGGGCATGCCCTACGAGGTCCCTGACCTACCCTACGACTACAACGCGCTCGAGCCCCACATCGACGAGGCCACGATGAAGGTGCACCACGACAAGCACCACCAGGCTTACGTGGACAAGGCCAACGCCGCGCTCGAGGGCACCGAATGGGCCGACAAGCCCGTCGAGGAGGTCCTGCAGAACCTGGATTCGCTACCCCAAGACAAGCAGGGTCCATTCCGCAACAACGGCGGCGGCCACGCCAACCACTCGTTCTTCTGGCAGATCATGAGCCCCGACGGCGGCGGCGCTCCCTCGGGGGATCTCGCCTCCGCGATCGACGACGCCTTCGGCAGCCTCGACGAGTTCAAGGCCAAGTTCAAGGACGCCGGCGTGAACCGCTTCGGCTCCGGCTGGGCCTGGCTCGTGTGGGACGGCTCGGGGCTCGCCGTCACGAGCACCCCCAACCAGGACTCACCGGTCCTGGACGGCCAGACGCCCCTCCTGGGCGCCGATGTCTGGGAGCACGCGTACTACCTGAAGTACCAGAACAAGCGCCCGGACTATCTCGACGCGTTCTGGAACGTCGTGAATTGGGATGAGGTGGCGCGGAGGTACAACTCCGCTAAGGGCTAGGTCGGAGGATCGGAGGTCGGAGGTGGGAGGCCGTTTCTCCGACCTCCGACCTCCCACCTCCGTCCTTTTCAGCCAAGCCCCGGCTCGTCGCAGTTCTCCAGCAACCTCCGCGCGAGGCTCCGCATCACCTTCCGCTCCACCGAGGGTGATTCTTGGACCAGGCGCCTGAAGTCGCGGCTTGTCAGCACGAATAGGCGCAGCGGGGTCTGTGCTGTGACCGTGGCGGTGCGCGGGATGTCCTCGATGAGGGCGATCTCGCCGAAGAAGTCGCTGCCGCCGCTGCGCTTCACGAGCTTGCCCTTGCGGGTCACGTCCACCTTGCCGTCGACGATGACGAAGAACTCGCGCCCGATCTGACCCTCCTTGCAGAGCACCTTGCCGGGCTCGATCTCCAGGTCGTCGCTCATCCGGGCAAGCGAGGTGAGCTCCTTCTTGGACAGTTCCGAGAAGAGCGGCGCGCGCCGGAGCGCCTCTACCTTGCGGTTCTGGGAGAACAACGCCACGGGCGCACACTAACGCTGGCGCGCCCCGTCCGCCAGAACTGTTTAGGCTCTCCGCGTGCGCTCCTTCTCAGTCGAGACGGGCTCGCTTGGAGATGCCACCGTGGTCTCGCTCAGCGGAGACCTCGACCTATCCACCGCCAAGCGCGCCGAACAGGCGATCGAGGATGCCGAGAAGGCGTCCCCGCCCGTGCTCGTGATCGACCTGCGCGGTCTCTCGTTCATGGACTCGACAGGCCTGCGCGTGGTGGTGAGCGCGGACAAGCGAGCGGGGCGCTCGAACCGCCGGCTCGTGCTCATCCAGGGGCCCGCGCCCGTGCGACGGGTGTTCGAGATCACGCGGCTCGACGAGCGCCTCGACATCGTCGACACGCCCGAGGAGATCGGCGACGAGCGCAGGTAGGGCTGGCGCGAGCGCCTAGCGCCCGAGCTCGAACCAGACCTGGGTGGATCCGTTCAGCTCCACGCCCCAGCGGTCCGAGAGCTGCTCGACGAGGAACAGGCCCCAGCCGGAGCCGGGGTCGTCATCCGGCGTCCGCGGCGTGGCCTCGAAGCCGGGTCCCTGATCGCTCACGCAGACGTGGATCGTCTCGTCGCTCACGCTGACGCTGAGCTCGAGCTCCTCGCCGGTGCCGTGGCGGGCGTGGCGGACGCTGTTCGTGACCAGCTCGCTCACGAGCAGGCGCATGTCGTTCAGACGCTCGGCGCCGAGCTTCGGCTCGAGGGCGTCGAGACCCCGCCGCGCGGCGGCCACGGCGTCCGGCCCGCTGGTCAGTCGCAGCCGGACCTCGGTCGGGTTCATCGCCGGCTCTCCGCCATGCGGCCGTGTTTGTTGGGCAAGGTCACCGGGCGTCATTCGTTTTCCAGCTTGCTTCGTCCTCTAGAAACGAAACGCGGCCTGACACGTAACCCATGCGAAGTGCACGAGTCCCCACCAAGCCAACCATTCCCGAATCGACCGTTTCTGAACGCAACTTGAGCGGGTGTCGGCAATCGACCCCTTTTCGGTCGGTCGACTGACCTATGCGGTCAGGCTCAGCGCCGCGCGGGCGATGGTGGAGGCCGCATCTGGCTTAGCCACGCGCTCGGCGGCGGCGGCCATCGCGCGCAGCCGCCCGGGGGCGCCGAGCAGCGCACCCACCTCGCGGGCGAGCCGCGGGCCGTCGAGCTCCGCGTCCGGCACCATCACGGCCGCGCCCTCGCGCTCCATGAAGCGGGCGTTGCCGGTCTGGTGGTCGGCCGTCGCGTGCGGGTAGGGCACGAGCACCGACGGGAGCCCTGCAGCGGCGAGCTCGAGCACCGAGCCGCCGGCACGCGCGGTGGCGAGGTCCGCGGCGGCGAGCGCGTCGGCGAACGGCTCGATGTACGGGTGCAGGTGGTAGTGCGGCGGCGAGCCGAGCGCGTCGAGCTTGGCGCGCAGGCTGTCGTAGTCGCGGTGGCCGCTCGCGTGGAGCACGGCGCAGGGCGCGGCCGCGCCGAAGGCCTCGATCGCGGCCTCGTTGAGGCTGCGCGCGCCGAGCGAGCCGCCGAACACGAGGAGGCACTGCTCATCCTCGGCGATGCCGAAGCGCCGCCGCGCCTCGCCCCTGTCCGCCTTGCCGGTACCCATCGGCACCGCCCGGCCGCTCACCTCGTACTTCTTCCCGTGGCGGCCGGCCAGCGGGAATGACAGGAACACGCGCTTGGCGGCCGGGGCGAGGAGGCGGTTGGCCATGCCCAGGTGGCTGTCGGCCTCGGTGAGCACGAGCGGGATACGCAGCAGCACGGCGGCCAGGCCCACGGGGCCCGCCACGTAGCCGCCGCCCCCGATCACCACGTCCGCCTTCACGCGACGCAGGAGCGCCAGGGCGCGCGGGAGGGCGAGCACGGCGAGCACGACCGCGCGCGCGGCCTTGAGCGGATTGCGGCGGTCGATGCCGCGCACCTGGATCGCGTGGAACGGGTAGCCCGCGGCGGGCACCAGCTGCGCCTCCGCGCGCTCGCCGCCTACGAACTCCACCTCCGCGCCGTCAGCTCGCAGCGCGTCCGCGACCGCGAGTGCCGGTACGACGTGTCCCGCCGTCCCGCCCGCGGCTATCACGACTCGCGGCACGTTTGCCCTTTCCACCCTCGATCGCGCGCAGCGGCTTGCCGGCCCTGGCCTGCGCGCCCTCGGCGGCGATGTTCAGCAGCAGCCCCATCGCGCCGAGCAGCACGATGAGGTTGGAGTTGCCGTAGGAGATGAACGGCAGCGGCACGCCGGTGAGCGGGGCGAGGCCCATCACCGCGAAGAAGTTGAGGATCGCCTGGCAGAGGATCACCGATGTCACGCCGACCGCGATCAACTTCGCGTAGCGCTCGCGCGCGAGCTTGGCGGCGCGCAACCCGGCGTACGCGATCATCCCGTAGAGCGCCGCCACGGCGGTGATCCCGAAGATCCCGAGCTCCTCGCCGATGATCGCCAGGATCATGTCCGTGTGGGCCTCGGGCAGGTAGAAGATCTTCTGCACGGACTCGCCGAGTCCGACCCCGAAGAAGCCGCCCGACCCGATCGCGATCATCGACTGGACGGTCTGGAAGCCGTCGCCGCTCGCGTCGTGCCAGGGGTGGATGAACGACATCAGGCGCGCGCGCCGGTAGGGCGCCGCGATGGCGAACACGAGCGCGAAGAAGATCAGCGTGCCGGTGATCGTCAGCAGGTGCTTGGTGGGGACCCCGGCCGCGATGAAGAGCGCGCCCATCGCGAGGCAGACCACGATCGCCGTGCCCATGTCCGGCTCCTTCAGCAGCAGCAGGCACGCGACCGCGATCACGATCAAGAGCGGCTTGGCGAGCGTCTTCATTGAGTTCATGCGCTTGGGCTGCAGGGAGAGGATCTGCGCCGCGTAGAGCACGAGCGCGACCTTCAGGAGCTCCGACGGCTGGAACTGCACCGGGCCGGCGCCCAGCCAGCGGCGCGCGCCGTTCACGCTGATGCCGACGTGCGGCACCATCACCGCCAGCGTCAGGGCGAACGAGCCGAACAGGAGCACCGGCGTGAAGTGGCGGACGTACTTCAGGCCGTGGCGCGAGAGGAAGTGCAGGGCGGCCAGGCCGATCGCGCCGAAGATCAGGTAGCGCTTGAGGAAGTAGGACGAGTCGCCCGTGGTGAGCAGCGATTCCGCCGAGCTCGCCGAATAGACCATCACCGCTCCCGCCGCCAGGAGACAGAGCGTGGCGGTGTACAGCAGCGAGTATTCGAGCGGGGGCTTCGGCCGCCCCCTCGCTTTCTTGCGCGAGGGCGTCCGGCGGCGGCGATTCGTGGCCATCCGGGCCTCCTTCGACGCGCCGGCCCGGATTCATCCCCGTCTGGCCAACTCGCGGAAGCGGTTCCCGCGCTCCTCGTAGTTCGTGAACTGGTCGAAGCTCGCGCAGGCGGGTGAGAGCAGCACCGTGTCGCCCGGCTGCGCGGCCTGTTCGGCGGCCGCGACGGCGTGCTCGAGGTCGCCGCAGCGGTGCAGCGGGACGGTGCCGCTGAGGTCCTGCTCGAGCTGCTCGGCGGCCTCGCCGATCAGGTAACAGGCCTTGCAGCGGCTCGTCACAGCCTCACGCAGGCCGCCGAAGCCGCCGCCCTTGAGGCTGCCGCCCGCGATCAGGTGAACGCCGCCGTCGAAGGCCTCGATCCCGACCAGCGCGGATGCCACGTTGGTGGCCTTCGAATCGTTCACGAACAGCACGCCGTCGCGCTCCGCCACCTCCTCGAGGCGGTGCGGCACGCCGGCGAACTCGCGCAGCGCGCCACGGACGGCGTCGGCGCTGAGCCCCCGCGCGAGCACCGCCGCCGAGGCGGCCATCGCGTTCTCGAGGTTGTGGCGCCCGCGCAGGCGGATCTCGCTCGTCGGCATCATCGCCACGCCCCGCCACCAGAGCTCGCCCTCGCGCTCGGCGAGGTCCGAGTCCGGGCCGCCGAAGCGCACGGTGGCGGCACTGCCCGGCTGACCCGCGAAGTCGGCGCCCAGCACGGCGACGTCGGCGGGACCCTGGTTCTGGAACACGCGCAGCTTCGCGGCCAGGTAGTCCTCGAACGAGCCGTGGCGGTCGAGGTGGTCCTCGGTCACGTTCAGGAGCACGGCGCACTCCGGCGCGAACTCGGTGCTGTCCTCGAGCTGGAAGCTCGACAGCTCGCAGACGACCGTCGCGTCCGGGTCGATCGAGTCCGCGAGCGACACGAGCGCTGTGCCCACGTTGCCCGCCACCTCCACGGGAAGTCCCGCGGTCCGGTGCATCGCGCCGAGCAGCTCGACCGTGGTGGTCTTGCCGTTGGTGCCGGTGACCGCGATGAACTCGTTGGGGATCATCCTCCAGGCCAGCTCGACCTCGCCGATCACCTCGAGCCCCTGTTCGCGCGCCGCGGCGATCACGGGCGCCTGCTGCGGCACTCCGGGGCTCTTCACGACGGTCGCGGCGCGCGGCACCAGGTCGAGACCGTCGCTGTGGAGCCGGATGTCGATGCCCTCGAGCCCGTGCTCGGCCTCCGGCGGCGCGCCCGCGTCGCAGCCCGACACCTCGAAGCCGCGCTCGTGCAGTACGCGCGCGGCGGCCGCGCCCGAGCGCGCGAGGCCCACCACCAGGTAGGGACCGGGCGGCAGCGGCGGCCGCGGATTCACGTGATCGACTGCTGGTACAGCGTGAAGCCGATCGCCGCGGAGATGGCCGCGATGATCCAGAAGCGCAGGATGATCTTCGTCTCGGACCAGGCCATCAGCTCGAAGTGGTGGTGCACCGGGGCCATCAGGAACACGCGCTTGCGGAAGCGCTGGAAGGCGATCACCTGGATCAGCACCGACAGCGCCTCGATCACGAAGATGCCGCCGGTGATGAGCAGCAGCACCTCGGTCTTCGTCATCACGGCGAGCGCCGCGATCGCGCCGCCCAAGCCGAGCGAGCCGGTGTCGCCCATGAAGATCGCGGCCGGAAACGAGTTGAACCAGAGGAAGCCCACGCACGCGCCGACGAGGCAGGAGCAGACGAGCGCGAGGTCGTCCTGCCCGGTGGTGATGAACGTCATGGCGGTGTAGGCGAGCAGGACGATCGCCGAGCAGCCGGCGGCGAGGCCGTCGAGGCCGTCCGTGAGGTTCACGCCGTTCGTGGCCCCGGCGAGCACCAGGAAGATCAGCACCGGATACGCGTAGCCGATGTTCACGGACGCGTCCGAGATCCGGAAGCGCACGGTGTCCGAGAGGTGCGGGTGGCCCGTGTGCGTGGCCACGTACCAGAGCGCGATCGAGATCACGAGCTGGATTCCCAGCTTCGTCCTGCCGGACAGGCCGAGCGAGCGCTTGCGGGTGATCTTCGTCCAGTCGTCGGCAAAGCCGAGCGCGGCGCTCGCGAGCATCGTCCCGACCACCGCCAGCGTCTCCGAGTCGAACTGGCCGAGGATCAGGAACGGCCCGACCACCGACACCATGATCAGGAGCCCGCCCATCGTCGGCGTGCCCGCCTTCGTCGAGTGGCCGGCCGGGCCGTCCTCCCGGATCTGCTGCCCGAATTCGCGGTCCCTCAGGAACTCGATGAACTTCGGGCCGAGGAACATGCAGATGAACAGGGAGCCCATCCCCGCGATGAGGATCGTGCCAAGCATCTTCCGCGCCTACGCGAGTACCCGCTCGAGGCCGACCGCTCTCGATCCCTTCACCAGCACGCGATCGCCAGGCCGCGCCAGCTCCTCGAGCAGCGCCCCCGCCTCCTCCGGCGTGGCGACCGCGTAGGTCTCTCCGTCGAAGCCCTCTCCGAACGCGAGCGCCTCCTCGCCCACCGTCACGAGCACCTCGATGTCGAGGGTCGCGGCGTGCTCGCCGATCTCACGGTGGAAGCGGCGGCTGTCCGGCCCGAGCTCCGCCATCGTCCCCAGGATCGCAATGCGGCGCTCGGCGGGCGTGCCCGCCAGGTGGTCGAGGGCTGCGCGCATCGACATTGGGTTGGCGTTGTAGCAGTCGTTGACGACTGTCACGCCGCCCTCGAGCTCGACCAGCTCCCCGCGATAGGACGAAAACTCCGGCTCGAGCCGCCCCCGCGGCTCCACGCCGAGCGCTCGAGCGGCGGCCACGGCGGCCAGCGTGTTCAGCACGTTGTGCGGCTCCGAGAAGCTCAGCTCCACTGACATGTGGCTGCCACACGCATCTATCTCGGCGAGGGAACCATCGAACGAGACGAGCCGCACGTCGCCGCCCTCGCCGAAGGTGATCGTGCGCACGTCGTCACGGCGGTGCGGGTCGAGCAGTGGCTCGTTCGCGGGCAGCACGCAGGTGGCGCCCGGGCGCAGGTCGCGGATCAGCTCCGCCTTGGCGGCCGCCACGCGCTCGACCGTGGCGAGCAGCTCTAGGTGCACCGGCCCGACGTTCACGATCACGCCCACGTCCGGCTCGGCGATCGCCGTTAGCTCCGCGATCTGGCCCTCGCCGCGCATCGCCATCTCGAGCACGAGCGCCTCCGCGCCGCGCTCGGCGGCGAGGATCGACAGCGGCAGGCCGATCTCGGTGTTCCAGTTCTGCCTGTTCGCGTGTGTCGCGAGCGACTGCGAAAGGAGTGCGCGCAGGATGTCCTTGGTCGACGTCTTGCCCGTCGAGCCCGTGATGCCCACCACGCGGCAGCCGAGCTCGCGCCGCCATTCGCGCGCGAGCGATTGCAGGGCGAGCAGGGTGTTGTCGGCGGCGATCACGGCCGCGCCGCCGGCGTGCTCGGCCAGCGCCTCGGCCCGGTGAGGACCCACCAGCGCGCCCCAGGCGCCCGCCTCGAGCGCGCCCGCGGCGAACTCGCCGCCGTCCGCGCTGCCGCCCACGAGGCCTACGAACAGGTCGCCCGGCTCGACCTCACGCGAGTCCACGACCGCGCGGCGCGGCCCAGGCCCGCCGGCGTCGCCGGCCACGAGCCGGCCGCCGGCCGCCTGCGCCACCCAGCTCGCCTCGCGGTCGATCACGCGCTCACCCCGAGCGCGGAGCGGAGCGCCTCGCGCGCCACGGTCACGTCGTCGAAGGGCTCCTTGCGGCCGCCCTCGAACTCCTGGCCCTGCTCGTGGCCCTTGCCCGCGATCACAACGACGTCGCCGGGCGCGGCCGACTCGACCACGCGCGCGATCGCGCGGCGGCGGTCCACCTCGCGCTCGGCGTCCCCGCTCGTGCCGGTGAGCACCTCGTCCACGATCGCCGCGGGGTCCTCCGAGCGCGGGTTGTCGGAGGTCACGACCACCCGGTCCGCGAGCGCACTTGCCGCGCGGCCCATCAGCGGCCGCTTGGCGCGGTCGCGGTCGCCGCCGGCGCCGAACACCACATGCAGGCGCCCGCTCGTGATCTCCCGAGCCGCGCGCAGCACGTTCTCGAGCGCCTCGGGGGTATGCGCGTAGTCCACGAGCACGGTGAAGTCCTGGCCCTCGTCCACCGGCTCGAAGCGGCCGGGCACGCGGTCCGCCTCGGCCAGTCCACGCTGGATCGCGCCGGGCTCGACGCCGAGCGCCCGTGCCGCGGCGATCGCCGCCAGCGAGTTCTGCACGTTGAAGAGCCCGGGCAGGCGCGTCTCGACCTCGAGCGGCCCGTCCGGCGTCTCGCACGTGAACGACGAGCCCGCGGGGTCGAAGCGCACGTCGCGTGCGCGGTAGGCGGCATCGCGATCGATCGCGTAGGTCACACAGCCCTCGATCTCGCCGGCCAGACGCCGTCCGTACTCGTCGTCCAGGTTCACGACGGACGGCGCGCCCGGCTCCTCGAACAGCCGTCGCTTGGCCAGGTAGTAGCGCTCCATCGTCTCGTGGAAGTCGAGGTGGTCCTGGGTGAGGTTGGTGAACACGCGGCAGGCGAAGCGGATGCCCTCGGCGCGGCCCAGCTCGAGCGCGTGCGAGGAGACCTCGATGGCGCAGGCGCAGTCGCCCGCGTCGAGCATTCGGCGGAAGGTCGCCTGCAGGTCGATCGCCTCGGGCGTGGTGCGCTCGACCGGCTCCTCCACCCCGCCCACCACGGACTTCACGGTGCCGAGCAGGCCGGTCTGCACGCCGGCTGCCTCGAGCAGCGCGCGGACGAGGAACGCGGTCGTCGTCTTGCCGTTCGTCCCGGTGATGCCCACCACCCGCAGCTCGCTCGTGGGGTCGCCGTAGAAGCGCGCCGCCGCGGCGGGCATGGCCGCGCGCGCGTCCGGCACCTGCAGCTCGGGCACGCCGAGGTCGAGCGGCCGCTCGCAGACGAGCGCGACAGCGCCCCGCTCGACGGCGTCGGCGGCGAAGTCGTGGCCGTCGCTCGTGAAGCCCCGCACGCAAAAAAAGAGCGCCCCAGGGGTGACGCTCGAACTGCGATAGGCAAGGGAGGAGACCTCCACGTCGGGGCCATTCCCCATCAGTTCGCGAAGGGTCATGGGCAGCGCAGTCTAGGGGTGCCGGGGGTCGGGTGTCGGGTGTCGGGAACCCGGTCCACGGTCCGCAGCCCGCCGTCCGCAGGGCGTCAGTTCGGCGGGATCTTCAGATATGGCAGGGCGAACGAGACGATCTTCTGGAACGCCGGCGCCGCCACGCTGCCGCCGTAGATGTCGCCCTGCGGCTCGTCCACCATCACGGCCACGAGCAGCCGCGGGTTGCGCGCGGGCGCAAAGCCCACGAACGAGGCGACGAACTTGGTGTCCGAGTAACCGCCGTGGCCGTCGGGCTTCTGGGCGGTGCCGGTCTTGCCGGCGAGCACGTAGCCGGGCACGGTGGCCTCGGGCGCGGTGCCGCCGGGCGCGAGCACGCCCTCGAGCATCTTCGATACGGCGGAGGCGGTCTTCGGCGTGATCACGCGACGCGACGGGGCGGGGTCGCCCTCCACGATGTGCGGACGCACGAGCACGCCGCCGTCGGCGATCGCCGAGTACGCCGCGGCCATCTGCATCGGGGTGACCGCCTCGCCCTGTCCGATCGGCAGGTTGCCGAGCGACGAGCCCGAGTACTGCTTCGGGTGCAGCACGATGCCGGGCGATTCGCCGGGTAGGTCGACGCCGGTGGGCTTGCCGAAGCCGAACGCGCGCACCCACTTGTCGAAGCGCGTGGCGCCGAGGCGCAGCCCGATCTTCACCGCGCCGACGTTCGACGACTGCGCCAGGATCTGGCTCACCGGCAGCGTCTCGGCGCCGCGCGGCTCGGCGTCGCCGATCGTCCGGTCCGCGACCTTGATCGTCGGCGGCAGGTAGAACGGCGTGGCGGGCGTGATCAGCCCGTCCTGCAGCGCGCCCGAAACGGTGACGGCCTTGAAGGTCGAGCCAGGCTCGTAGACGTTGGTGACGGCGCGGTCCTGCAGCGCGTAGGCCGGTGCGCTGCCGGGGTCGTTCGCGTCCACGCGCGGCCAGTTGGCGAGCGCGAGGATCGAGCCGCTCCGCGGGTCGAGCACGAGCGCGGTGGCGCCCTTCGGCCGGTAGGTCTGCCCGAGCCCCGCGAGCACGGCCTCCACCCGCTCCTGGATCGCCGAGTCGAGCGTGAGCTTCACGTCCTGCCCGGCCTCCGCCTGCTTCTTCATCACGATGCTCACCGGATGGCCGAGCGCATCGTTCACGATCTGCTCCTCGCCGTCCGTGCCGTGGAGGCGCTTGTCGAAGTACGACTCGAGGCCGGACAACCCGTCGTTGTCCGTTCCGACAGTCCCCAGCACCTGTGCGGCGAGCGGGCCCTGCGGGTAGCGCCGGCGCGGCTCCGTGAGCGTGCCGACGCCGTAGATCTTCAGCTTGTCGATCGTCTGGCCCTTGCTCATGTCGACCTTGCGCGCGAGGTAGACGAAGCCCTTGGTCCGGTCCGAGAGCTTCTGGAGCAGCTGGTCGGTGGGCAGCCCGAGCACGGCAGATAGCTGGAAGGCCACCTTGTTCGGGTTCTTGATCAGCATCGGGTCGGCGTAGACCGTGGCCGAGTCCTCCGAGACCGCCAGCGGCTGGCCGTTGCGGTCGAGGATCGCGCCGCGCTTGGCGGACACGGTGATGTCCTGGCTCTGCTGGGCGAGCGCGCGGTGGCGCAACGGGCCCGCCTTCACCGTGTCGAGCCACAGCGTGCGGACCGCGATCAGGCAGAGCGAGATGACGAAGAGCCCGAACAGTAGGCCGATGCGGCGGTCGACCACGCGCATGGGCTAGGGGGCGGCGCCGCCCGTGGGCGCGCTCGCGGGTGTCGGGTCCTGGGTGGCGGGTGTCGGAGCTGTGGTCTGGGTGCCGCCGCTGCTCGGTGTCGTGGTCTGGGTGCCGCCGCTGGTCGGAGTCGGAGTGGTGGTGCTCGACGGTGTGGTGGTCGTGGTCGGAGCGGTGGTGGTCGTGGTCCCGGCGCCGGCCGGGGGCGCGATCGTGCCCGGCGTCTGCTGATTCTGCGAGGAGGCGGCGGGAGCGGGCACCGGCGACGGCGTGGTCATGCGCTGCGCCGCGTGCTGGGCATCGCTGCCGCGCGCCTTGAGGAAGTGAACGTCGCCGGGCGCGGGCATCACCATGCCGGCCGCCGTGGCCTCCTGCTGGATCCGGCCGCTCGACGCGAGCTTGGCCTCCTCGAGCAGCAGGCGCGCGTTCTCCTGCTTGAGCTTCGTGGCGGCGGCGCTCGTGCTGGCGATCGAGCGGTTCAGGCGGAGCACGTCGACGTTGAAGAACACGATCCCCACGAGCAGGATGCCCACGAGCAGCACCCAGGCGCGACCGCGCAGCAGGCGATCGAGCAGGCCGGCGGTGACGGGACCGAGGCGCGGGAACTCGAGCCGTTGTGGCAGCGGCAGGGCGCGGGCGCCGGCGGCCGCCGTGGCCGTACGGCCCGGACCCGAGCTGCGCCGCGCGGGACGCACCGGCCGCACGGGCGCGCGGCGTGGAGCATGGCGCGGCGCCGGAGCGGTGCGCGCAGCTGCGGTGGCCGCGCGCGCCATCAGTTCTCCTCCCCCAGCTTGCGCGCAACGCGCAGCTTGCCGGACGCGGCGCGCGGGTTGGCCGCCACCTCGCCGGGCGTGGGCGCGACCGCGCGGGTGGTCACGAGCTCCGCCTCGGGCGTGCGACCGCAGACGCAGATCGGGAAGTCCGGGGGGCACACGCAGCCGCGCGCGCGCTCGACAAGGAAGCGCTTCACGCGCCGGTCCTCGAGCGAGTGGAACGAGATCGCCGCCAGCCGTCCGTTCTCGCGCAGCAGCTCCCACGCGGCGGGCAGGCCGCGGTCGAGCTCGCCGAGCTCGTCGTTCACGGCGATGCGGATCGCCTGGAACACGCGCTTGGCCGGATGCCCGCCACCGAACTGCTTGGCGGCGGGCACCGCGGATTTGATCGTCTCCACGAGATCGAAGGTGGTCTCGAGCGGCGCGTCCTTGCGGCGGCGCGCGATCGCACGCGCGATCTGCCCGGAGAAGCGCTCCTCGCCGTAGCTGCGGAAGAGCTTCGACAGCCGCGCCTCATCCCACTCGTTCACCACGTCGCGGGCGCTCAGCTCCTGGTCGGGATCCATGCGCATGTCGAGCGGCGCGTCGTAGGAGTAGGAGAAGCCGCGCTCCCAGGTGTCGACCTGCATCGAGGAGATCCCGAGGTCGAGGTAGATCACGTCGGCGGCGAGCCCCTCCTCGCGCAGCAGCTCGAGCCCGTCGCTGTACTCCATGCGCAGGAAGCGCGTGTCGCACTGGACCTCGCGCGCGAACTCCTCAAAGCGCTCCTCGGCCGTGGGGTCGCGATCGATGCAGATGAGCGTGCCGAGCGGCCCGATCCGGTCGGCGATCAGCCGCGCGTGGCCGCCGGCGCCGAACGTGCAATCCACAACGGTCTCGCCCGGATGCGGATCCGTGAGCTCGATCAGCTCACCGGCCAGCACCGGAACGTGGGTACGTGTCATGTCAAGAAGGATTGCCAAGGCTCTCAGCGATGTCGACGATCTCCGAGCTGAGCTGGTCCTGATCCGCCAGGAAGGTCTCGCGATCCCACACCTGCAGGTGATCGATCACGCCCACCAGCACGACGTCCTTCGTGATCCCGCCGTGCCGCAGAAGCGGCGTATTCAGCGTCACGCGGCCGGCGGCGTCCATCTCCACGTCGAACGACCCGCCCGCGAAGAAGCGCGTGAGCTTGCGGCGCTCGGCGCTGAGCGGGTTGAGGCCGGAGAGAAACGCGTCGGTGTGGCCCTCGAAGGCGTTGGGGGTCCAGATCGCCACGCAGGGCTCGAGCGCCTTTGCCAGAACCACTCCGTCCGAGAAGGCCGCCCGGAACTTGGGCGGGACGTTGAGACGGTTCTTTGCGTCGAGCGAGTAGTCGAAGTGGCCGCGGAATGCCAATTGCCTAGAGCACCGGGGAAGTGAGTGGACCGAAGTGGCGGAGTGGGAGGAGCCCCGCCACTCCGGTCCGTGATGTCGCCACTGTACCCCACTCTCCCCCACTCTGCAACACATATCTCCACTAGCTGCACAGGATTTCCCACCGCGGGGCTAGGCGCGGCTTTGGAAAGCCAAAAAGACGTCTGATCATGGGTCATGGGTGAGCGGTCATAGGGCGGTGGTTCGGTTGCATTTGGCCTCCGTGCACGCCGGCTTGCATCGGAGCGTTCGTCCCTGCAATGGAAGTTGCGGCTCAGATGGGTGACCCGCCGCCGCCGAGCAGCGCGGCGGCCAGGGCGGCCGCCACGAGGAGCAGCACCGACGGCACGAGCAGCAGGGCCACGACGAGCTGGATCTTGGGCGCCGCCCGGGCCGCCTGTTCCTGGATGCGGCGCCTCCGGGCGAGGCGGGCGTCGCGGGCCTGGGCCGCGAGGGTGGCGGCCAGCGGGGCGCCGTGGCGGGCCGCGCGGACGAGTGCGGCGCTGAGCGCCTCGACCTCGGGCAACGGGGCGCGCCCCACCAGGCCCACCAGGGAGGCGCTCAGTGGAACGCCGAGGGCGCACTCGCGACCGACGGTGCGCCACTCGCGCGCAAGCGGTCCGCGCGTCCTGTCCCCCACCTCGCCGAGCGCCGCGCCGAGCGACAAGCCCGACTCGACCGACACCCGCAGCAGATCCAGCATGACGGGGAGCTCGCGCCTGATCGCCTCGGCGCGCTCGCGGGCGCGCCGCGCGAGCCACAGATCCGGAGCCATGAAGCCCGCCGCGGGCGACACCACGATCGCCACTATTCCCAGCCGGCCGGGCAGGACGGTGCCGAACGGCAGGCCGGCCAGAGCCGCCACCAGCGCGGTGCCGAGCTTGAGCGCCATCGCCTCGCGCACGCTGAGCCCGCCGGGAGCGCCTGCCGCCGCGATCCTCGACTCGAGATCGCCCGGCGCCACCGCGCCCGGCCGCAGCCGCCTCCCGAGCGACACGCACAGCGCGAGCAGCCGCGCCCGTCCTCCACGCCGCCCTGCGCGCGGCAGCAGCGCCACAAGCCCGCAGACCGCCAGCGCCGCCGACGCGAACGCCAGCGCCTCGCTCACGCGCGCACGCGCGCGAGCCGCCGGATTGCCACCGCGGCCACCACCTGCAGCACCAGCGCGAGGCCGCCGAGCCAGAGCGTGAGGAACGACCCGCTGAGCGAACGCACGTAGCCCGGGCTCGCGAGCTCCGCGAGCAGCGCGCCTCCGAGCGGCAGCAGCACCACCACGAGGCCGGTGAACCGCGCCTGTGCGGTGGCCGCGCGCGCCTCGTGCAGCAAGCGGGTCTGATCCTCGAACGAGTCGGCGCACTCGCGCAGGAGGCGAGCCAGATCGCCGCCCGCCCTGCGCTGGAGGAGGCACGCGGCCACCAGCGTGTCGATGCGCTCGGATCCGACCCGTAGCCGCAGCGCCTCGAGCGCGTCGTCTGTGCGCGAGCCAAGCGCGAGCTCGCCCGCGAGGCGCCGCAGCTCGCGGCCGGCGGCGCCCGGCACGCCGCCGCGCGCGGCCTCCGCCACCGCGCCGCGCAGGGAGTGACCGCCTCCGAGCGCATCGGCGAGCGCCACCGCGATCGCGGCCGCACCGGCGTCGACCGCCTGGCGGTGCCGCTCGCGCCGCGCCCGCAGGGCCCGCGACGCCGCCCAGGGCGCAGCCGCCCCGAGGGCGACCCCGGCCAGTGGCGACACCAGCAGCGCGCTCGTCACGCCGGCGGCCAGCGCGGCCGCCACGAGCAGCCGCCGCCGTTCCGGCGCGCCCGGATCGCGGCCCTCGCGTCCCACGCGCGCGACGCTCTCCGCCAGCGCGGCGGCGAGCCCCGGAGCCCGCAGCGCCGCACGGCGGAGAGTCATGAAGATCAGTTCGGCGGCGCCAAGGGCTGCGGCGGCGCCGCCGACGAAGGTAATTACGGCCGTGGCGCTCACAGAGGTCCCGCTGCACTCACGCGAGGGCCTCCAGCCGCCGCGCCAGCTCGCCGTCGAGCGGTGGACGCACGCCACCGCCCCGCGTGTACAGCTCGCGCGTGCCCGCGGCGTCGCCCAGCCGCACGACCTCCGCCACCGATTCCACGCGGCGAAGGCCGTCGGGTGCCCGCGCCTGGTGCACCACGAGCTGCAGCGCGCTTGCGAGCTGCTCGCGCACGGCCGAGTGCGGCAGCCCGACGCCGGCCATCAGCGCGAGCGTCTCCACACGGCGGAGCGCATCCGGCGGCGAGTTGGCATGCACTGTGGTGATCGAGCCTTCATGGCCCGTGTTGAGCGCCATCAGCATGTCGAGCGCCTCGCCGCCGCGGACCTCGCCCACCACGATCCGGTCCGGACGCATGCGCAGGGCGTTGCGCACGAGCTGGCGGATCGTCACCTCGCCGCGGCCCTCGAGGTTGGGCGGCCGCGCCTCGAGCCTCACCACGTGGGGCTGGCGCAGGCGCAGCTCGGCCGCGTCCTCGATCGTCACGATCCGCTCCCCCTCGGGCAGCGCGCCCGAGAGCGCACCCAACGTGGTCGTCTTGCCGGAGCCTGTACCGCCCGAGACCAGGATCGACGCGCGGGCACGCACGCAATCCGCCAGGAAGGCCGCCAGCTCGTCGTCGATGGTCCCGTTCGCCACGAGGTCAGCCAGCGAGAAGCCCTGGCGGCGGAAGCGCCGGATCGTGAGGCACGGCCCGCCGAGGGCGAGCGGCGGGATCACCACATTCACGCGCGACCCGTCGGCGAGCCTGGCATCGCACAGCGGCGAGGCCTCGTCCACCCGGCGTCCGAGTGGCGCGAGGATCCGCTCGATCGCGTGCAACAGGTCCGCCTCGCTGCCGAAGGCGACGCGCGCCGGTTCCAGCCGGCCGCCTCGCTCGACCCACACCGATGCGGGTCCGTTGACCATCACCTCGTCCACCGCCGGGTCCGCGAGCAGCGGCTCGAGCGGACCGAGGCCCGTGGCGAGCCGCAGCACCCGCTCGCACAGCTCGGCGCGCTCCGGCTCGTCGAGCACCGCCGCCTCGCGCTCCACGAGCGCTCGCACCTCGGCCTCGAGCCCGTCCGCCAGCGCCGCGCCACGCAGCGAATCCGCGCGCGCCGACTCGATCAACCGCGCCCGCAGCGCCTCGGCCAGCTCGTCAAGTGCATGCACACCGGGATAAGGGCTGAAACGGGCAAAATTCGCCCCCGTTGGTCGCTCGCAGAAATCGGCGCTACCCTCTTCGGTGGTTCGTCAACTGTCGAACTTAGCCACCGCTTGAGGGACCTCTACCACCCAAGACTCGAAGACGTGGGACTCGCCAATGTCCTGCACGCTCTGAGCGACCCGGTTCGCCTGGAGGTTGTTCGGGTACTCGCCGGAATCGACGAGGTGCCGTGCAGCTCCTTGAACGCGGCCGTATCGAAGAGCACGATGTCGCACCACTTCAAGGTTCTGCGCGAATCCGGTGTCACATATACGCGGGCAGATGGGACTAAACGTTTGATGTCCCTCCGCCAGGTCGAACTCGAGGAGCGCTTTCCGGGGCTTCTTGGTTCCATCCTGGATGCCGCAAAAGCCGCTTAGAACCCCTCCTTATGGGGAACAACTGAAGGCTTTACGGCTGCTTTAGCGAAACCAATCAGGCTTTTCTCCGTTGTTACTTACGGAAGAGAAGCACGAAGACAGTTTCGTGCTATAATTCGACTTGTATCGAACTTTGGAATTGAAAGAGGACGCAACGACTACTTTGACGAAGCCGCCCGTCTCCGAGACGGGATTTGAGACGGAAACCGAGAAGCGTCTGGCCAAGGGCTGGCAGGACGAGGGTGGCCTCGATTCCCTGCAGCAGTTCCTCAACGAGGCGCGTCGTTATCCCCTGCTCACCGCCGCTGAGGAGATTGAGCTGGCCAAGCGCATCGAGCGTGGCGACATGTCCGCGAAGGACCGGATGATCAACTCCAACCTTCGCCTTGTCGTTTCGATTGCGAAGAAGTACCAGGGCCAGGGTCTCACTCTCGGCGACCTGATCCAGGAAGGCGTCATCGGCCTGATCCGCGCCGCGGAGAAGTTCGACTGGCGCCGCGGGTTCAAGTTCTCCACCTACGCGACGCTGTGGATCCGTCAGGCGATCCAGCGCGGGCTGCACAACACCTCGCGCACGATCCGCATGCCGGTCCACATCGCACAGCGCGAGCGCAAGATCTCGCGCGTCGAGCGCGAGCTCAACGTGAAGCTAGGGCGCGAGCCCAGCCTCGAGGAGATCGCCGAGGTGGCGGAGCTGCCGGTCGAGGAGGTCGAGGAGATCAAGAAGGCCTCCCAGCCGATGGCGAGCCTTGATCAGCCGGTGGGCGACGATGGCGACAGTGCTTTCGGCGACTTCCTGAGCTCCGACAAGCCGGAGCCGCAGGAAGAAGTCGTGATGAACTTCCGCGACGAGGCCGTGCGCAGGGCGCTCGACAAGCTTCCTGAGCGCGAGCGCGATGTCGTGGAGCTGCGCTTCGGCGTCGGCCTGGCGGAGCCCACTCCGCTGCGCGAGACCGGCCGCGTGCTCGGCATGTCCGCCGAGCGTGTGCGCCAGCTCGAGGAGCGGGCACTGCGCCAGCTCGCCGAGAGCGGCGATCTCGACTCGCTGCGCGAAGCAGCCTAAGTCTCACCAATACGCATTGTGAAAGCGGGCGGCCTCCGGGCCGTCCGTTTTTGCGTTCCTAGATCGCGCGCACGAGGGCGGCGGTGACCGCCGCGATCACGACGGTCACGAGCAGCGGGGCCCTGAACAGGATCGAGAGCGCCGCGGCGGCTAGGCCGGCGGCGCGCGGGTCGAGCACGAGCTTGTGGTCGCCGCCGAAGGTGTTCGTGACCACGAGCGCGGCGAGCATCACCGGGGCGAGCAGCTCGATCATCCCATTCAGGCGGGCGGGTATCTCGCGTCCCTGGAGGATCAGCGTGCCCGCCGACTTCAGGCCGATCGTGACGGCTCCCACGATGAGCACCGCCGCCCAGGTCGTGCTCACGGGATGTCCTCCGCCGCCTCGCCGCGCGTCCAGGTGCGCTCCGCGCTGCGCCCGCGCCAGCCGATCGCGCAGGCGAGGCAGGCGACGATCAGCGGCAGCCCCGGCTTGGTGAACGGCGTGGCCGCCAGCGCGATGGCAGCGCCGCCGAGGGCGGCCGCCGCCGCCCGGCGCGAGCGGATCTGGCCCACGAGCAGCGCGAAGAAGAGCGCGGGGAAGGCGGCGTCGAGGCCGAGCTTGTTCGGGTCGCCGAGCAGATTGCCGCCGACGATGCCGAGCACGGTGCCGACGACCCACGACGCGTAGAGCAGCGCGCCGGCGCCGATCAGGATCCGGCGGTCGAAGTGGCCGCCGCCCTTGTTCGACAGCGCCCACGACTCGTCCACCACGAGCTGCGCCTCGGCCACGCGCTTGAGGACGTTGCCCTGCAGCGCCTTCGCCGCGGACATCCCGATCGGCGCGTAGCGGGCGTTCAGCAGCAGCGCGGCCACGCACGCGGCCGCCAGCCCGCCGCCGGCGGTGAGCACGGACACGACCGCGAACTGCGCCGAGCCCGCGAAGGTGGTGACGGACATCACGATCGGCGCGGTCGAGCCCATGCCTGCCTTCTGGGCGAGCACGCCGAAGGAGACGCCGAATACGCCAACCGCCACCGCCAGCGGCACCGCCGCGCGGACGCCAATGCCGTAGCGATGCCAGAAGCCCAAACCGCCTTTGACACTACAGAGTGATCCTCGCCTGCCAAGCTCCGGCGGTGATCGAGCGAATGCAGCGGTTCCTGCGGGCGACGGCGGCGAACAGGCGCGAGGTGGTCGAGCTGCCGCCGTTCACCGCCTACATCGAGCCGGGTGACGCGAACAGGTTCCACAACTTCGCAGTGCCCGACGACGACGTCGTCCCGTCCCGGGAGCAAATCGAGCGCGTGCGCTCCGCGATGGCCGAGCGAGAGCGGCTGCCCAGGCTCGAGTGGATCGAGGAGTTCGCGCCGCGAGTGGCGCCCGAGCTCGCGCGGGCAGGGATGGTGCAGGAGCTGCACACGCCGCTCATGGCGTGCGAGCCCGGCGACCTGATCGCCGCCTCCGGCGATGTGGACTTGCTCTCGATCGATCCGATCGGCGATGAGGATCTGCGCACGTCGGCGGACGTCCGCCAGGCCGGGTTCGGCAACGAGCCTCCGCCGCCCGACGAGGCGCCACGCGATCCCCGGGCGAAGGGCGGCGGCGGGGTGCTGGCGCGGTCCGGGGCGGAGCCGGTGGCCGTGGGCGGCTGGACCGCCGTGATCGACGGCGTGTCGGAGCTGGTGGGCATCGCGACGCTCGAGGGCTGGCGGCGGCGCGGCCTGGGCGGCGCTGTGACCGCGGCGCTCGCGCGCGAGGCGTTCGCGGCCGGCGCAGGCCTGTGTGTGCTCACGCCCGCCGACGAGAACGCCATGCGCGTGTACGAGCGAGCGGGCTTTCGCCGCATCGCCACGGCGCTCCACTGGAGTGACGACGGCGCCGCCTAGAGCTGCCTCCCTCCCACGCTGAGCTTGCCGAGGCCGCCGCGGTCGCCCGCCGGGCGTGGCAGCAGGCGGACCTCCTGGGCGAAGTTCTGGGCGGCCGTGAGGTAGACCGCCTGGCGCACGGTCACGCGCAGGGTGGCCACGAGCTTGTCGGCATCCTGGCCCGCGCCGGCGCGCACGGCCAGCAGCTGCACGTCCTGCAGCGCGAGGCTGGTGCGGCCCGCGCTGCCGTCGCGACCGGTGGTGACGAGCACGTCCACGCGCGCGCCCGGACCGCCGAGCTCGGCCGCACCGGTGTTCGAGACCGTTACGTCGAGTGCGCGCTCGCCGGCCGCGAGCGTGGCGGCGTCCTCGCCGGACGCGCTCGGGCCGGCCAGCGCGGAGGCGGTGATGTAGGAGCCGCGCGGAATGTCGACCGCCGCCCGCAGTCCGAGCGCATCGGCGCTCGAGCGCAGCGCGTCCGGCGGCAGGAAGCGCGCGGGCGTGCTGCGCAGGGCGAGGTCGGCGGCGCCCACCGCCTTGCCTGCCTTGATGTCCGCCCGCGCGACGAGCGCGGTGGCGAGCGGTCCGAGCCCGGAGTTGATCCGGTGCTCGCGGCTGCGCACATCCGCGGCCGCGATCCAGCCGCTCACGAGCGCCAGCGCGAGCATCGCCAGCGCGCGGCGGCGGCTCATGCGTCGGCGAGCGGCAGCTCGACGGACGCGACGGTGCCGTCGGCGTCGTGCACGAGCCGCAGGTGGCCGCCTGCCTCCTCTACGGCGCGCCTGGCGATCCCGAGTCCTCTTCCCCGGCCCCGGCGGCGGGTCCCGCGTTCGGGGCCGGTGGGCCCGCCGCGGTTGGCCACCTCGATGCGCACGTGATCGCCCGAGCGGGTGCCGCGCAGCTCCGCGCGGCCGCCGCCGTGCTCGAGGGCGTTCGAGAGCAGATTGCCGAGCGCCTGCGAGATGCGGCCCGGATCGGCGTCCACGAGGGCGTGGCCGGCGCTCCATTCCACGCTCACCTCCGCGCCGGTCCCGGCCCAGCCGTCGGCGGCGCGCTCCGCCACCGCGCGCGGATCGTGACGCTCGGGCAGCGCCGTGGCCAGGAGGCCGCGCCGCGCCTCGGTGAGGTCGGCTAGCGCGACGAGCGCCCGTTCGAGCTGCCCCTCCACGACCGCCGGCGGAATCGGCCGCGACCGCGCCGCCGCCAGCGTGAGCGCTGCAAGCGGGCCGCGCAGTTCGTGCTCGGCGCACGCCACGAGCTCGAGCCGGCGCCCGAGCCCGACTACGCGCAGCACCGCCACGAGCGCCAGCATCCAGCCGGCGAGCGCAAGCAGGGTCACAGCTCCTCCGTGAGCCGGTAGCCCACCCCGCGCACCGTCAGGACGAAGCGCCGCGGCGAGCCGGACAGCTTGCGACGCAACCGGCACGCGTGGGCGTCGAGCGTGCGCGTGGCCACGGGCAGGCTGAATCCCCAGACCTCCCGCAGCAGATCCGCTTTCAGGAACACGCGGGTGGGGTCGGTGGCGAGCTTCTGCAGCAGCGAGAACTCGCGGTTGGACAGGTGCACCGGCTCGCCGCAGACGGACACGCTGCGTGTGACCGGGTCGAGCGCGAGGTCGCCGATCCGAATGGCGCCGCGCGCGCCGCGGCCGTCGGCCCGCCGCAGCACCGCGCGGATCCGCGCGACGAGCTCGGGGTAGGAGAAGGGTTTGGCCATGTAGTCGTCGGCGCCGCGCGCCAGCCCGCGCACGCGGTCCACGTCGGATGCGCGGCCGCTCAC
>DASXCV010000354.1:0-10756 GCA_036491015.1 Thermoleophilaceae bacterium
GTACTGGGGGCTCGTGTGGTCGAGCGCGTCGCTGCTCGCGCTCGAACTGGCGAACAATCCGCCCGGTCCCGGCACGCGCGTGCTCGAGCTGGGCTGCGGGCTGGGTCTGCCGAGCGTGGTGGCCGCGCGCGGCGGCGCGGCTGTGATCGCGAGCGACGGGCACGAGGACGCCGTGGCGTTCGCCGCGCACAACTTCGCCCTCAACGAGCTGGAGGCCACGGTTGTGCGCGCGGACATGGCCGAGGACGCCGATGCGCTCGTGGAGCGCGGGCCGTTCGACCTAGTGCTGGCCGGCGACGTGCTCTACACCGTGGACAACGCCGACGCCCTGCTCCGGCTCGCCCCGCGGCTGCTCGAGCCCAACGGCGAGCTGTGGCTCGGCGATCCCGACCGCGCCGGGGGCCGCCGCTTCCTCGCCGCCGCCCGCTCGCTCTTCCACGTGAGCTCGAAGGAAGGCGACGAGGCGCACCTGCACACGCTGCGCCCCCGTTAGCCGATCGGATCCCGGAGGTTCAGCCGAGCTGCTCGGCCAGTCCGATGACGATGCCCTCGGGGCCACGCAGGAAGCAGAGCCGGTAGATGTCCTTGTACTGCGCGATCTCACCGACGAGCTCGGCACCGTGGCTGCGCAGGCGGGCAACGACATCGTCGATGTCGTCGACGCTGAACATGATGCGGCGTATGCCCAGCGTGTTCGCCGGCGCGCTTTCCGGCTCGGATCTGACCGCCGGCGGCGTGTGGAACTTCGACAGCTCAACCCCGCTGTGGCCGTCCGGGGTCCGCATCATGGCGATGTCGGCACGGACGCCGCTGAGCCCGACGACGCTGTCGGCCCAAGGCCCCTCGACCGACGTCTCGCCTTCCAGCTCCATCCCGAGCTCGGCGAAGAACGCTTTGGCGGCCTCGAGGTCGTCGACGACGATGAGGACGTTGTCCATCCGCTGAATCGTCATCAGGAAGCATCGAGCCGTTGCACTGGGCGCCGGTACAGGCCGTACAGCAGGGCGCACAAGAGCGACGCCGCGCCGAGGTAGCCGAGCTCGACCTGGAGCACCTTGTCGTTGAAGCCCCAGGGGATCGCGAGGTAGGCCACGAACGCGATCGCCGTGCACAGCCAGGCGATCGCGGCCTGGCGGGCGCGCGCCTGCGCGAGCGCCGCCTGGTTGAGCGTGGCCGCCGACAGGTACACGCCCATGCCCACCGCGACGATCACCAGGCCGCCGCGCGCGTAGTGGTGGTTCCCGCCGAACAGCACGTGCATCAGCCACGGGCCGAGCACGAGGAACGCGAGCGCCACGCCCGAGGCGAACACCGCGACCGCCGACAGCGTGAGCCGTACGCTCCGCCGGAACGGGTCCTCCTCGCCGCCCACCGCCATGCGGGTGAGGGACGGCAGGATCGAGGTCTGGATCGCCTGGAAGAGCTGGAGCGGCGCGCGCGCGATCAGCAGCACGTTGAACACGAAGCCGGCGATGGCCGTGCCGGCCACGCCCCCCGTGGCCTTCACGAGCAGCGGCCCCGCGTTCAGGAACGTCTGCTCGCTGATCATGATCAGCAGCACCGCCGCGGCGAAGCCGGTGCCGTGCGAGAGCGTGAACTCCGCCTCCTCGCTCGGCTCGGTGGAGGACACGGCGTCGAGCTCGACCGCGTAGTAGGAGTCGCTGTCGGCGGCCGCGGGATCGTCGGAGCGCTTGAGGCTGCGTCGCACCGCCCACGGCACCACAGACAGCGAGAAGAGCGGCGCGGCCACCATGCCGAGCGCCACCACCGACTGCCCGGACGCGACCCCGATCGTCACGACGAGCGCGAACATGAAGCGCGAGATCGCCTCCATGAACACGAGCCCGCCGTAGAGGCGGAAGCGGCGGTGGCCGGCGAGGAAGCCCCGGGCGAAGTACGAGGCCGCGTAGCCGAGCACCGCGCCGATCAGCACCCAGTACAGCGTCGAGGAGCCGTTCAGCAGCTTGTTCTGCAGCGGGTTGTGGAGCGCCAGCGCCACCACCAGGAAGAGCGCCGCCAGCACGAGCTGGATCGTCACCGCCACGCGCAGGTGCTCGTTCCCGCTCTGCCCGCGCACGTCGCGATCCGAGATCGTCCGCGAGAGCATCTGCTCCACGGGCCGGTAGAGCACCGAGACGACGATGAAGATCGTCGACCACAGCAGCGTGATCTCGCCATAGGCGTGGCTCGACAGCGAGTGGCTCGCCAGCGCGAAGTACGCGTAGGTGACGAGGCCGGTGATGCCGATCCCCACCGAGAGGATCGCGGCGCCGCGGCCGTAGCTCTTTACGCGCTCGTCGGACTCGGAGCTGCCGGCCGCCGCTGCGGGCGGCGCGTCTTTAATCGACGCGCACAAGCAGCATCGACCACGGGAACGGCGAGCGGATCTCCTCCACCTTCCCGTGGCGGGTAAGCAGCGAGACGAATCCCACGCGCGACCAGTGGTTCACGTGCCCGGGCGTGTTCCCGAGCGAGCCCCAGTATGAGCCGCGCGCCATGTTGAGCATCCGCCAGAGCGGCTCGCGCGGCACGGACACGAGCAGCCAGCGCCGAGCCACGCGCGCCATCTCGGCGAGCGTGGCGTCGGGGTCCGGCACGTGCTCGAGCACCTCGATCGCGGTGGCCATGTCGAACTCGTCATCGCCGAAGGACAGGGACGTGGCCTCCTCCGCGCGGTACTGGAGGTTGGGCCGCTGGCGCTTCTCCCACTCGGCGCGCAGCTTCGGATCGTCTAGGTCGATGCCCACGATGCGCTTGTCGCCGAGCCGCTCGGCCCACTCCTCGGTGAGCACCCCCTCGCCGCAGCCCACGTCGAGAATCGACTCCGGCGCCGCCTTGTCCCACAGCTCGTCGAGCGTGTTGTGGAAGCCGGTCATCAGGCGCCTCACGACCGGGTTGGTGGAGCCGTACTTGTCGAACGTGTTGCCGGTGGGGACCGCTTCTGCCGCCGTCTGCGTCACAGCTTCACCGCCTCGCGCTCCGCCGTGGGCTCGTCCTCCGGGCTCGGATCCGGCCCGGCATCGGCGCCGGTGGTGGGCTCCCGCGTGCTGCGGCCCGGCGCGCCGGGCTCGTAGTGCGACGGCTCGATCCCGAGCTTCAGCTCCATGCGCCGTACCCGCTCGAGGATGCGCTGGTTGATCACGCGGCTGCCGGCGAGGATGTCGCCCACCACGCCCAGAGCGGCGAGCTGCACCGCGGCGATGAACAGCACGGCGCCGAGGATCAGCGACTGCACGTGGCCGCCGCCGTGGCCGCCGGCGTAGCTGATCACGAAGCGCGCCCACAGCACGAGCGCCCCGATGCCGAGCACCGACGCCGCCGCGGTGAACACGCGCAGCGGCTCGTACATCGCGTAGATCCGGAAGATCGCCACGCCGTTGCGGCGCACGTAGGCCCACATCGACGGGAACAGGCGGGACTCGCGCGTCTTCGGGTTGGTGGCGATCGGGACGTGGTCGATCGCGACCGTCATCTTGCCCGCCTGGATGATCGTCTCGAGCGTGTAGGTGAACTTCGACACCACGTTCACCTGCAGCGCTGCCTCGCGGTTGTACGCCCGGAAGCCGGAGGTCGTGTCCGCGACGGTGGTCTGCGACGCGCGCCGCACCACCGCGCTGCCCACGCGCTGGAGCCGCTTCTTGATCGGTGAGAAGTGATCGATCGAGTCGATCGGCCGCGAGCCCACGACCATGTCGGCGTCGCCGTTCACGATCGGCGCGATCAGCTTGGGAATGTCGTGGGCGTTGTACTGGTTGTCGGCGTCGGTGTTCACGATGATGTCCGCGCCCAGCTTGAGCGCGGCGTCGAGGCCCGCCTGGAAGGCCGCCGCCAGGCCCTTGTTGTTGGTCAGCCGCACGATGTGGTCGACGCCGTTCTCGCGGGCGACCTCGACCGTGCGATCGGTGGACCCGTCGTCGATCACGAGCCACTCCACGAGGTCCACGCCCGCAACCTCCCGCGGGAGGTCGGCGAGGGTCGTCGGCAGCTGGTCTTCCTCGTCCCAGCAAGGAATCTGGATGATTAGTTTCATCGGAGTGAGAGCGAACTCAGGCTAGCGGAAGAGGCGGCAGCGCCCGGTCGCCTCCGGGAGCACTAGTTTTCTCCGCCGTGGCCGCGATCCAGGAGTCCCTGAAGCCTCGCACACCGCTCGCTGAGCGTGTCGAACGTCTGGCCACGCGCGAGAACGGGGTGCGCGCGCTCGTCTTCGCCGCGCTCGTGGGCCTCGCGGTCTTCCTGATTCGCCCGACGTTCCCCAATTACGACAGCTACTACGACCTCGTCTGGGGCAACGCGATCGCGCACGGGCACCTGCCGGATTACAACGTGCTGCGCTCGCCCACCCCGCACCCGCTGGCCGAGGCGTTCACGGCGGTTCTCACCGTGTTCGGCGGCGCCGCCGACCGCATCTTCGTGCTCGTCACGATCGCCGCGTTCATCGGGCTGCTGATCTGCGTATTCCGGCTCACCCAGATCCTGTTCAGCACCCTGATCGCGGCCGTCGGCGTCCTGATCGTCCTCACGCGCACCGACCTCGACTTCTACGCGATGCGCGCGGTGGTGGACATCCCGTTTCTCCTGTTCCTCTTCTGGGCGGCGCTGCTCGAGCTCGAGAAACCGCGCCGCGGCCTGCCCGTGCTCGCCCTGCTCGCGCTCGCCGGGCTGCTGCGCCCGGAGGCGTGGGTGTTCGCCGGCTGCTACTGGCTCTGGCTCGCGCCCAAGCTGTCGCGCAAGCAGCTGGTGCTGTACGCGGGCGTGGTCGGGCTCGCGCCGGTCCTGTGGGTGGCGTCCGACTGGATCGTCACCGGCCATCCGCTGCACTCGCTCACCTCCACCCGCGACGTGGCCGGCCAGTTCGGCCGCCAGCGCAGCGTGCCCAAGGCGATCTCGCTGATCCCGAGCTACCTGGGGGCGAACGAGGAGATCGTGAACGTGGGGGCGGGCGCGCTCGGCTGCCTGCTCGGCCTCTACATCCTGCGCAAGCGTGCGGCCCTGCCGGCGGCGTTGATGGCGATCGGGGTGGGGCTGTTTCTCGTGATCGCGGCCGCCGGGCTGTCTGTGATCCCGCGCTACCTCGCGGTGCCGTCGATCCTCCTGAACGTGGGCGTGGCGGTGGCGCTGCTCGGCTGGACGCTCGTCAAGGAGCGGCGCGCGCGCCTCGTGGCCATCGGCATCGCCGTGCTCGCGCTCGGTCTCGTGGCCTGGCGCTCGGTGGACTGGGAGAGGGACCTGCGCACGCTCCACGCGCAGACCCTTTTCGTCAAGCACCAGCACCGCGACCTGAAGAGCGTCCTGCAGGACCCGAGCGTGGCGCCGCTGCTCGGCCGCTGCGGGCCGATCACGGTGCCCACCCACTCGGCGATCCCCGTGATCGAGTACACCACCGGCCTGCCGAAGAGCGCGATCCAGGCCTCGATCGCCCAGAAGGGACCGCCCGCCCGCGGGCTCCTGTTCATCGGCGCGAGCTTCAACTTCGAGCCCGCCGCCCAGCGCTCGGTGACCGCCTCGAGCCAGGCGTCCGCGCGCAAGTGGTGGTCGAACTACCCGCTCTCGACGTTCAAGTACCTGGCCGGGAACCCCTACTGGCGCGTGTACGCGAACTGCCCGGGCGTGCCGGGCGCGTAGCTCGGGTCAGCCCTCGAGCTGCCGCTCCAGCACCCGCTTCACGTAGCTCTCCCGCACCGGCTTCGCCTGCCGCAGCATCCAGATCTGGGCGTGTAGCGGGTCGTCGCCGCGGTCGAGCACCTCCTCGACGTAGCTCCGGCGCACCTGGCGCGGCTGGAGCAGCATCCAGACCTCCTCGCGCCGCGCCGCCCCGCGGGCCGCCGCCCGCGCGACCACGTCCGGGCCGAGCAGCACACGGCGCGCGATGGCGCTGACCGGGCTCACTGGCAGCCATTTAGCCGGCGCAGCTCGAGCAGCGGCCCAGGGCGCATGTAGGCGCGCGGCAGGTAGTTGTAGGAGAGGTCGAAGTTGAACTTCACGGGCCGGGCACCGAAGCGGTACGGCGAGAACCTGCCGAGCAGCTGCGACTGGGCGTCGAGCGCCCGGTAATACGCGCGCGCCGGCTTGAAGCCGGCATTCAGCCCGCGGTCGTGCTGGTAGCTCGCCACGAGCACGTAGCAGTAGCCGCCCGCCCGGTACGCCGCGAGCTTGGCCGGGCTCAGGTGCTTCTCGTAGGCCTGGAACGGCGGCTTGATCGGGTAGAGCCGGTACGGCTGCTTGGGCTTGCCGACCTTCAGGAAGTCCGCCGGGAACACGGCCGGCTCGACCACGAGGCCCGAGTTCGCGGGCACGTACCGCTCGATCCACTGGCGCGCGAGCGTGCGCGTGTCGGGATGGGCGAGCACGGAGTCCACGCGCACGCTCGTCCACAGTCCCTGCGCGGCCAGCAGCGCGCCAGCGCCCACCACGAGCACCGTCTTCCGTCGCGAGGCCCACGCCGCCGGCAGGGCGTCGACCGCGCGGATCGCCGCGTACGAGGCGAGGATCGTGAGCGCCGGATACGCCGGCATGTACCAGCGGCCGAAGTGACGCGCCTGCCCGCCGAGGAAGAGCCACAGGAGGATCGGGAAGGCCACGAGCATCAACCCGCGTACGCGATCCTTGAGCAGCGCGAGCACGGCCCCGGCGACGGCCGCGAGCAGCGGCAGCCAGCCCAGTCCCCAGGTGAGCGTCCAGATGTAGTAGATCCAGCCCGACTGGCTCGACTGCCCGATCTTGCCGGACGAGCTCGCCGTGCCCGCCTGGCTCAGCACCTGGTGGCGGAAGAGCGAGAAGTCCACGAGCGCGTACGGGTCCAGCACGATCACCGCGATTACCAGGCAGCCGGCCGCCACGGCGCCACCCGACAGGAGCTGCCGGACCGTCAGCCGCTTCTCGATCAGCCGCCCGACCGCCGCGATGGCGAGCACCAGCACCATCGCGCCCGCCGTGTACTTCACGTCCACGGCCACGCCGATCGCGGCGCCCGCCAGCGCCCACTCCCAGGTGCGCGCGTGCTCGTACACGCCGAGGCATGCCACGAGGGCGACGGTGAGCGGCACGAGCGTGACCGCGTCGTTCAGCGCCTGCTTGGAATAGAAGACCGGCAGGAACGCGACCGCCATCAGCACCGCCGACACGAGGCCCACGCGGCGGTCGTAGAAGCGCGTGCCGGCCCAGTACATGAGCCCCACGCCGAGCGTGCCGAGCAGCGCCACCACCACGCGCGCCGAGGTGAAGACGGCCGTCGGATTGTGGGTGAACGAGTGCAGGAACCCGCTCGACCCGAACGGGAAGCCCGCGTGGAAGCGCAGCTTGAACACCGCAAACAGCAGGTACGTGAGCGCCGGCGGGTTCTCGAAGTAGTGCGGGTTGAGCCCGCCGCCGATCATGTGCACCGCGTGCGGCACGAAGTGCTGCTCCTCGTCCGTGTTGTAGACGTACGGCAGCCCGTGCTTGATCGACCACAGGCGCAGCGCGAGCGCGCCGAGCAGGATCCAGCCGAGTGCCGCCCCGCCAGGCATGCGGAGCCAGCGCGGCCGGTGCGGCCGCCTCACCTGCGAACTCCGGGTGCGTCTCCGCTGGTCGGCGTGCCCGTGCCCAGGGGAACTGTCCCGAAGCCCTGCTTGCAGTTGTTCAGTCGATAGATCCAAATCTCGGGGCCCGGCCGGTTGAACGCGGACGGGTAGTAGTTGTAGGACAGGTCGAAGTTGAACTTCACCGGCTTCGCCCCGCGCTTGTACGGACTGACGTGAAGTAGCAGCTTCGACTGCTGCCTCAGGTCCCTGTAATACGCCAGGGCGGGCGCAAGGTGCGCATTTTGCGCCCTTCCCTGGATGAGGCTCATCGTCATCACCATGCAGAAGCCCGCGCGCCGGTACGTGTTCAGGGTCGCGGGGCTGAGCGTCGAGCCGTAATCGTCGTGGCTGTCGTTGACGTCGCGGATGAAGCCGCGGATGAACTGCTTGTGCTGCGGATCGCCCCGGCCGGAGTTGGTGATCCGGCGGTAGTAGCGAGGCGGCACCGCGGGCTCGATCACGATCCGGAGCCGCGCCGGATAGTGCGCCACGAGCCAGTTGCGAGCGAGCTGGCGCGTGTCCGTGCGCCCGAGCAGCCGGGCGGTGCGCACGTCCGCGAGGAGCGGCTGGGCGAGCACGAGCAGCCCGGCGACGGCTAGCGCCGCCGCGCGCACGAGCTTGCCGCCCGGTACGAGCCGCACCACGTACGCGATCGCCACGCCCGCGAGCAGCGCGAGCGCGGGGTAGGCGGGCAGGAGCCAGCGGCCGAAGAAGCGCACCTGTGTGCTCAGGTAGATGAACAGGGCGATTGGCACGATCGCCAGCAGCACGGCGCGCATCAGCGAGCGGCGCGCCACGAGCACGGTCCCGGCGAGCGCGGCGAAGCTCCCGGCCCAGCCGAGCCCCCAGGTGAGGCTGTTCAGGTAGTAGCCGGGGCCGTTGTCGCCCTCCTGGCCGAGCTTCGCGAACTTGCCGGCGAGCTGCTGCTCGCCCTTCAGCTGGTGCCACGCGTCCGAGAAGTTCATGAACACGTACGGGTTGGTGACGAAGAACAGCCCGACCGCAGCGGCAACGGCGAGCGCGCCGTTCACGAGCGCCCGGCGGTCGCGTGCCACGAGCCGCGCGACGGTCGCGACGAGCAGCGGCAGGAGCACGAGCCCCGCCGTGTACTTGAAGCCGAACGCGAGCCCCGCCATCGCGCCGCCGATCACGTAGTGCTTGCGCCTGCCCTCCTCGTACACGCGCACCGACGCGTACAGCGCGAAGGCCACCGGCAGGAGCGCCCCCACATCGGTCACCGCCACGCGCGAGTACGCCACCGGCAGGAAGGCGAACGACAGCACCGCGGCGGCCGCCACGCCCTCGATCGTTCCCCACAGCCGCCGCCCGACCCAGAACACCGACACCACGCCGAACATGCACAGCACCGCCGCGAGCGTGCGGCTTGTGCGGTAGATCGTCGTCGGGTCCTCGGAGTACTGCTTGATCGCCTTCCCGTAGTGGCCGAACGGAATCAGGTGCGCGGGCCCGTACTGGAAGCGCAGCGCCAGGTGGACCAGGTACGTGAAGGCCGAGGGGTTCTGGTAGTAGCCGGGATCGGCGCTGCCGCCGAACATCCCGATCGCCCGGTTCGTGAAGTGCGAGCCCTCGTCGATGTTGTAGACGTACGGCAGGCCATAGGTGTTGTGGAGGACGCGCAGCACGAGCCCCACCGCCAGGATCCCGAAAAGCGCGAGATAGGCAGGGGAGGCCGCGGCGCGCAGGCGTCGCGTCACCGGCGGAAAGCTACTAGTCACCAGCCTCCCAATTACCATTGGGAAAGTGACGAATTTGACCAATACCGCGAGCGACGAGCTCCATCTCATGCGCGCGATCGAGCTGGCCGAGCGCGCCCGTGGCCGCACGAGCCCGAATCCGCTGGTGGGCGCGGTGGTGGTGAAGGACGGTCGCGTGCTCGGCGAGGGCTGGCACCAGGCGGCCGGGCTCCCGCACGCCGAGCGCGAGGCGCTCGCCGCCTGCAGCGAGGATCCGGCCGGGGCCACGATGTACGTGTCGCTCGAGCCTTGCTGCCACCACGGCAAGACGCCGCCGTGCACCGACGCGATCGCCGAGGCGAAGCTCACGCGCGTGGTGGTGGCGTCCGACGACCCGAGCGAGCACGCCTCCGGCCGCGGCCTCGGCATCTTGCGCGACGAGGGCATCCGCGTGGACCTCGCCGCCGGCGCGCCGGCGCACGCCGCGCGCCTGCAGAACCAGCCCTTCCGCAAGCACGCCAAGACCGGCCGCCCGCACGTGCTCTTCAAGTCCGCGATGACGCTCGACGGCAAGGTGGCCACCGCCACGGGCGACTCGCAGTGGATCTCCGGCGAGCAGAGCCGCGCGATGTCGCACCGCTGGCGCGCGGAGGTGGACGCCGTGGCCGTCGGCATCGGCACGGCGCTCGCCGACGACCCGCTGCTCACCGCGCGGGTGGAGGGCGTCGCGAGCCAGCCCGCGCGCGTGGTGTTCGACTCCGAGGCGCGCCTGCCGGCCACAAGCCAGCTCGTGCGCACCGCGCGCGAGGTGCCGGTCTACCTCGTCTGCTCGCGAGGCGCCTCGCGCGCCTCCACCGACGCGCTTGAGGCGGCCGGGGTGGAGGTGATCGTCGCGCCCGGCGAGAACGAGGGCGCCCGCGTGCGCTCGGCCCTGTCCGAGCTCGGCGCGCGCGGCATCCAGTCGATGCTGCTCGAGGGCGGCCCGCACCTCGCGGGCGCGTTCCTCGACGCCGGCGAGATCGACGAGGTGCGCCTGTTCGTCGCCCCGATGCTCGTCGGTGGCCGCCACGCGCGCGTGCCGCTCGAGGGGCAAGGGGTGGAGGCGATCGACGCCGCCCGGCGCGCGCTCACGAGCTCGGTCGAGCGGGTCCACGACGACGTGCTTATCAGGGCACAGATGACGGAGTGGTGATGTTCACCGGGCTCGTACAGGACCAGGGCAGCGTGCGCGCGATCGAGGTCGAGCCGGCCGGCTCCCGGCTCGAGGTGGCCACGGCGCTCGCCGGCGACATCAAGGAGGGCGACTCGGTGGCCGTGAACGGCGTCTGCCTGACGGCCGTGACCGTCTCGGACGGCGCCTTTCGCGCCGACGTGATGGCGGAGACGCTGCGGCGCTCCTCGCTCGGCCCGCTCAGCGAGGGCGACCCGGTGAACCTCGAGCTGCCGCTCCGCGCCGAGGACCGGCTGGGCGGCCACTTCGTGCAGGGTCACGTGGACGGCACC